>CAZKHF010000009.1:0-26465 GCA_964552445.1 uncultured Bradyrhizobium sp.
CCGCATCTCGACACCGGCCTGCTCTACCGCGCCGTCGCGGCGAGCCTGATCGCCGGCGACCGCGATCTCTACGACGTCGGGGCGGCGGTCGCGGCCGCGCGCGGCCTTGGCCTCGCCGAGTTCGACGAGGAGACGCTGCGCGGCCGGGAGATGGGCGAAGCGGCCTCGATCGTCGCGGCGGCGCCCGAGGTGCGGGCGGCGCTGATCGAGGCGCAGCGCAACTTCGCCGCGCGCCCCGGCGGCGCCGTGCTCGACGGCCGCGACATCGGCACGGTGATCTGCCCCGGCGCCGAGGTGAAGATCTTCGTCACCGCGAGCCCGGCGACGCGCGCGCAGCGGCGCGCGCTGGAGCTCGCGCAACGCGGCGAGAAGGCGGACTACGCCGCCATCCTCGCCGACATCGCCAGGCGCGACGCGCGCGACTCCGAGCGCGCCGA
Organism: uncultured Bradyrhizobium sp.; assembly: GCA_964552445.1. Lineage (GTDB taxonomy): Bacteria > Pseudomonadota > Alphaproteobacteria > Rhizobiales > Beijerinckiaceae > Roseiarcus. The sequence continues at coordinate 438 of CAZKHF010000009.1, forward strand.
CGCGCCGTTGCGCGCCGCCGCCGACGCGACGACGCTCGACACCACGCGCATGGGCGTCGAGGCGGCGTTCGCCGCGGCCCTGCGCATCGTCGAGGCGCACCGCCGCGGCTAGCGCGGGACGGCGTTCGCTTGGCGCCGCCGTCTCCGCCGTCGCTTCGCGCCCGCCAGGACGGCGGCGGCGCGTCAACGCGAACCGCTATTTACGCAGCGTCGGAGCGACATCCCTGGCGCTCGCGCGTCGCCTTCAGCCGCGCGATCGCGTTTTCGATCTCGAGTCGCTGCCGCTCGAGGTGATCGAGCTGGTCGGCGATCTGGGCGGGCCGCAATTTCTCCTCGAACTCGGCTTTGGTCACGCCGTCCTCCGCGCCGATGAGCTCGGCGATCTCGGAGAGGGTGAAGCCGAGCTGCTTGCCCTTGAGGATCATCTCCAGGCGGGCTCGGTCCGGGCCGCCGTAGTATCGGGCGCTGCCAAGGCGGCGGGGTCGGATCAAGTTGCGGTCCTCGTAGAAACGCAACGTGCGCAAGGTGACGCCGAATTCGCGCGCCATCTCGCCGATCGTCATTTCACCCGCAATCGTCCTGTGTTTTAATTGACGGAGATCCGAGCGATCGCTTGCGTTGGCCTCCGCCTCCCCCAGTAGCGACATCGCCGTCATAGCCTCTCCTTTCCGTCAGCGCCCTAAAGTTGCGCGGACCGTCGGCCCCGCCTCGGCGCAACGCGCTTCAAATACACCGAGCTGGGGCGAAATGCAACCCATGGTTGTTATCCTTCGCAACGCAACCGATGGGGCGGGCGACGGACGCGGCGACGCCCGGTTTCCTTGAGGAATTAACGGATTGTTCACCACGTGAGCAGAAACATGAGCGCGCGGCGCGCCGAACGACCGGCGGCGCGACAATCCGCGCAAGACCTCGGCGGCGGACGAACCCATGAACGGCGCGGCAGTGTGGAACGTCAAAGGCGTAGGGCGCGACACGCGCGCGTTCGCCGAGGAGGCGGCGCGGCGCGCCGGGACCAGCCTCGGCGACTGGCTCGACCGCGTCGTCGCCGACAAGGCCGCCGAGCAGGGCGTCGACCCCGCCGATCTCAAGCGCGACGACCGTCTCGACGCCATCGCCGAGCGCATTTCCAATCTGGCGCGCCGCGAGGAAGGCTGGAGCGACGTCCCGTCGTCGCGCCGGCGCGACGACGCCGCCGGCCGCGACGAGCCCAAAGCCTCGCAAGACCTGTTCGAAGCGGCGGTCGCCCGTCTGGAGAACCGCGCCGTACGCGGCGAGGCGCGCGCCGTCCGCGCGCTGGAGTCGATCGCGCAGTGGCTGGAGCGCAGCCAAGCCGACCATAACGAGGAACGCGCCGCGCTGCGCGCCCTGAGCGACAAGCTCGAGGCGATCGAGCGCAACCCGGCCCGCAGTTTCGCCCCGGCGGCCGAAGCGGCCGACCGCGAGCCGCCGCGCGCCGAAGACGCCGAACGCGAGCTCGACGCGCGCATGAGCGCGCTCGCGCGGCGCGTCGACGCGCAGCAAGCGCGCCGCCGCGAGCCGCCGCGGACGCCCGAGCGCCCGCGCCTCGACTTGAAGGCGGCGGTTTCGCAGATCGCCCGCCGACGCAGCGAGCTCGACGCGCGCGGCAGGTCGTCGGAGATCGACGCGCCCGCGCCGCCTCCCGCCGTCCAGCCGGAAGCGCCGCGTCCGGGGGCGCCCGCGCTCGACGCCTTGCGCGAAGAGATGCTCGCGCTCGGCCGCCGCATCGACGCGATGCGGCGCGAAGCGGCCGAAGCAAGCGCGCAGCCGCCGGTCGACGTGCAGAGCCTTCGCGCGGAAATCGCCGCGATGTCGCGCAGCCTCGCCGATCTCGCGCCGCGCAACGCCGTCGTCGCGCTGGAGGGCGCGGTGCGCGATCTCAGCGGACGCGTCGACGCGTTGCGCGACGCGGGCGGCCGCGAGGCGCTGATCCGGCCGGTCGAGGCGCTGGTCGGCGAATTGCGCGACGCCCTGCGCGCCTACGATCCGCACGTCGCCGTGGCGGCGCTCGAGCGCGACTTGCGCGCCCTCGACGTCAAGGTCGACGCCATCGCCGGCAGCGTGATCAGCCCCGCCGCTTTCGATCGCATCCGCGCCCAGACTGAGGAGGTCCGCAACCTCCTCGCCGCGGCGGCGACGCGCTCGGCGCCGACCGAGCAATTGGAGAAGCGCATCGGCGACCTCGCCGATCGCGTCGAACGGCTGGCGGCCTCGCCATTCCCGCAGGCGGAGGCGGCGCGCGTCGTCGCGCAGCTCGCCGAGACCCGCGCCGAGATCGAGCGCTCGATTCCCGCGGCGACCCTGTCGGCGATCGAGCGACGGCTGGAGGCGCTCGCCGAACGCATGGACCAGGCGGCGCAACGACCGCAGCCGCAGCCGGCGATCGACCCGCGGTCGATCGACGATCTCGCCCGCCGCATCGACGCCGTCCGCGCCTCGATCGAGCGCCAGAGCGGCGCGCAGCCCGACGCGGCGAAGCTCGAGGCCGCGCTCTCCGACATCAGCCGCAAGCTCGATCGCCCGGTCGTCCCGCCGGCCATTCCCGACGCGCTCGCCCAGGCGATCCAGGACCTCGGCCAACGCATCGACGCGCGCGTCGGCCCGCCGCTCGACATCCGCCCCTTGGAAGAGGCGCTGCGCGCGCTTGAGGCGCGGCTCGAAGCCGGCCAGCCGCCGCCGCTCGACGCCCGCTTCGTCGAACAGGCGGCCGACCTCATCGCCGAGCGGGTCGGACGCAACGACGGTCAGCGCGTCGACGCCGACGCGCTGGCGAGCCAGATTTCCGACATCCACGACCGCCTCGACGCGCTGCGCGAGGATTCGCCGAGCGCGGCGCTTGAGCGCAAGATCGCCGAGCTTTCGACCGAGCTCGAATCGACCCGCCGCGCCCTGCAGTCGCCGCCCGCTGCGGCAGTCCGAGACGACGACCCGGTCGCCGGCGGGCTCGCCGAGCTGAGAAGCGAGCAGGCCAACGCCGACAAGCGCATGCAAGCGCGTCTGGCGACGCTGCAGGACATCCTCGAGCGCCTCGACGGCCGTCTTGAGCGCCTCGAGGACGAGGTGGCGCGGCTCGACGAAGACGCCGCCGCGTCCGACTCGGCGGCCAAGAGCGCGCCGCGCGTCGCGCCGGCGCCCGCGAGCGAGATCGTCAACGCGGCGTCGCGCGACATTCCCGACCGCGCGACGGAACGGCCGGCGCGCGACGGCGGGGGCGAAACGCCGCCCGCCGCCAAGCCGACCCAGGCCCCGGCGGCGCCCTCGCTCGCCGCGCTCGACGGCGCCGATTTCCTGCTTGAGCCCGGCGTCGCCTTCTCGCGCCCGCGCGTCCAGGAGGCCGGCGAGGCCCCGTCGCCGCGAAGCGCGATCAACGCCCACATCGCCGCGGCGCGCCGCGCCGCCCAGGCGGCGATGGCCGAGGCCGCCGCGAAAGAGGCGAAAGGCAAGGCGTCCGCCGCCGACGGCGAAAGCGCCGTCGATCGGCTCGCCGCGACGGGCGGGCGGGTGATGAAGTTCGTCGCGGCGCAGAAGCGACCGCTGCTGCTCGGCGCCGCCCTCTTCGTCGCAGTCGCGGCTTTCGCCGTCATCGAGCTGCGCGGGCCGCGCCCGATCCCGGTCCCGACGCAGAAGTCCGAGCTGCGCGCGCCGACGCCGACGCCGACGCAGCGCGGCGCCGTCCTCGACCTTCCCAAGGCGAGCGCGCCCGCGCGCGTGGGCGACGCGGCGGCGATCGATCCCAACCCGGTGGGCTCGATCCTCGCGCCGCTGACCCCCGCCAAAGCGCCCGCCGCCGTCCCCGCGGAGCTCGCGGCGTCGATCCCGGCCGGAGCGCCGCAGGCGCTGCGCGAGGCCGCCGCGTCGGGCGACGCCGGCGCCGCGCTCGAGCTGGCCTTGCGGCTGCTCGACGGCCGCGGCGGCGTCGCCAAGGACGCGCGCGCGGCGGCGGCGTGGCTCGAGCAGGCGGCGGCGCGCGATCTCGCGCCGGCGCAATACCGCTTGGGCTCGCTCTACGAGAAGGGGATCGGCGTGACCCGCGACTCCGCGCTCGCCGTGTCCTGGTACGCGAAGGCGGCGGCGGCCGGCAACGCGCGCGCCATGCACAACCTCGCGGTGATGAAGGCGGAGGGCGCCGTCGACGGCAAGCCCGACTACGCCGCCGCCGCGCAATGGTTCCGCAAGGCGGCCGAGTTCGGGATTCGCGACAGCCAGTTCAACCTCGGCGTCCTCTACGCGCGCGGCATGGGCGTTCCGCAGGACCTCGCGCAGTCCTGGCTGTGGTTCTCGCTGGCGGCGCAGCAAGGCGATCCCGACTCGGTCAAGAAGCGCGACGAAGTGGCGGCCAAGATGGACCCGGCGGCGCTCGCCGCGGCGGCCAAGGCGCTGGCGGGGTTCAAGGTCGGAACGCCCGCGCCGGCCGCCAACGACCCGCCGACCCCGGCGAGCGGCTGGGAAGCCAAGAGCGGCTCCCCGCAGGCGAGCCTGACGCCCGCCCAGCCGCTGCAGCCGCCCTGCCCGCGGCCCTGGTGCGCGTGAACGAAGGACGGAGGGGCTCACAACCTGACGCTTGGCGCCCCGCCGGATGAGCGGACCAGACGTCCGGCTTCGACCCGGCTCGGATCTCCCGCCAACCGCGCCCAAACGACCGGACTAGGCTGGAAAGCGCCGCCTTGTCACGGCGCACGCCCAAAGCGGAAGTTCGATTCGCGCGGTCGTCTGCGATCTCCGAACTCGTTCACGATGGGAAGGCGATACTATCGGACTTCATGCTTATCGCCGCCGCGCCGCTGATCCCGACGCTGGTCGATCGCTTACGGCGTGCGAGGCGGCTCGTGTCCTCAGTGCAAATCGCAACCATCCGCACGCGGCGCGACTTTCGGCCAAATGGCCCTTCAAGAGACGAAAAGGCCGTCGGATGTCTCCAGCGGCCAATGTGATGTTCTCGAATGCGAAGGCGTCAGTTCGGCCAGCAATAGTGGCCTTCCGGGCCGATGTGCATGGCGGGCGGGCAGGCGATGACTGTGCCGCGGTTGGTGCCGTAATGCGTATTAAATCGATGGCAGCGCTTGTCCGGGCCATAGGCGTACCAGCCGGCGCCGCAATGCTCGGCGACGCGCACTATCTGCTGATCGCCGCCGTTCACCGGGGCCGCCAACATGCCGGCTGACGCCGCGGTAGCCGCGCAAGCGGCCAAACCCAAACCAATCAGGAAGGTCTTCAACATTTTTTCACCCCTGTCGTTTCGCTAAACAGCCGTATTTCACCACCGGCGCGCTTAATGCGGCATGAACAGCGCGTCGGCGGATGTCCGAGAGAGGGCCCGCAGCATCCGGAGGGGGGCGCAAACCAGCCGCCGCTGAGCGGACGCCGGGCCGCGCCCCAAGAGTCTGAGACATTGACCCTCGGATCGCAAGCGTCAGATTTCGACGACGATCCCGCCCCTCAAGTCGCGAAGCGGAAGTGGAGCACGTCGCCGTCCTGGACGACGTAGTCCTTGCCTTCGAGGCGCAGCTTGCCCGCGTCGCGCGCGCCCGCTTCGCCGTTGCAGGCGACGTAGTCGTCATAGGCGATGGTCTCGGCGCGGATGAAGCCCTTCTCGAAGTCGCTGTGGATGACGCCCGCCGCCTGCGGCGCCTTCGCGCCCTTCTCCACCGTCCAGGCGCGCGACTCCTTCGGCCCGGCGGTGAAGAAGGTGACCAGGCGCAACAGGCCGTAGCCGGCGCGGATGACGCGGTTGAGGCCGGGCTCGGCGAGCCCCACCGCCTCGAGATATTCCTTCTGCTCGGCCGGCGGCAGCACGGCGATCTCGCTCTCGATCTTCGCCGACACCACCACCGCGGCCGCGCCCTCCTGCTCGGCGAGCCCGCGCACCTTGTCGGCCAGCGCGCCGCCCGCGTCGGCCAGCGCCTCGTCGACGTTGCAGACGTAGAGCGCCGGCTTGGAGGAGAGAAGCCCGAGCGACTGGAAGAGCTTCAGCTCCTCGTGGGCGACGTCGGCGGCGCGCGCCGGGCGGCCCTCGCGCAGTTGGGCAAGGCAGCGCTCGGCCAGCGCGTAGAGCTCCTTGGCTTCCTTGTCGCCGCCTTTGGCGCGCTTCTCCATGGCGACGACGCGCCGCTCGAGGCTTTCGAGGTCGGCGAGCATCAGCTCGGTCTCGACGGTGGCGATGTCGGACAGCGGATCGATGCGGCCCTCGACGTGGGTCACGTCGTCGTCCTCGAAGCAGCGCACCACATGGGCGATGGCGTCGCATTCGCGAATGTTGGCGAGGAACTGGTTGCCCAAGCCCTCGCCCTTCGAGGCGCCGCGCACCAGGCCGGCGATGTCGACGAAGGTCAGGCGGGTCGGCACGATCTCCTTCGAGACGGCGATCCGAGCAAGCGCGTCGAGGCGCGGGTCGGGCACCGCGACGTCGCCGACGTTGGGCTCGATGGTGCAGAACGGGTAGTTGGCCGCTTGCGCCGCCGCGGTCTGGGTCAGCGCGTTGAAGAGCGTCGACTTGCCGACGTTGGGCAGGCCGACGATGCCGCATTTGAAGCCCATGGGGTAAGCGCTCGGACCGGGTGGAAGGGAGGTTTCGCGTCGGGCCCTATGCGCGGGCGGGCACGAAAAGGCAAGGGGCGAGGCCCACCTTGTCGCGGCTCGCGCGTAACGCTCGCCACGCGCTTCTGTTCGGAGGGCCGCGTTCGCCCCATGGCGTCCCTGCGAACGCCGCGCCGACCCGGCGGTCTGGCGGAGGCGGCGCGTGTTCGCCGTCAGCGTGGGGACGCGAGGCTGACGAGCGCGCGCAGCGCGCACGCGCACGGCCGCGTGTCGCGTGTCGCGTGTCGCATTGCGGCTAAAGAAGCGGCCAATTGAACAGTCAACCGCGGTCACATGAGGCGCAACCGCAAACGCCGCTCCGAGTTCGCTGTCTTGAGCGCCTCGGAGCGGCCGGCGGATCGGGGTCCGTCAGTGATCGGCCAGAACCATCCTGGCGAACTCTTCGGCCGACAGGGCGCGGCCGAAGTGATGGACGATATTCTTGGCGAAGTAGTCCTGCTGCTCGCGGTTGAAGGCGGCGGTCGCGTCGAGGATCACGGCGGCGTCATAGCCGAGATCGTGCGCTTGGCGGAAAGTCGACTCGACGCAGACATGGGTGGCGTAGCCCATCAGATAGAGCTGGGTGAGGCCGTTGTTGCGCAGAAAGCTGTCCAGATTCGAGCCGGCGAAGGCGCTGGCGCCGGTCCGCCCGGAGACGACGAATTCGCCAGGCAATGGCGCGAACGGCGGCTCGAATTCGCTGCCGCGGCCGTCCTCGGCGAACGAGCCCATAGTTCGGATCGTCTTTCGCAAGCCATAGCGCGCCTCGCGGCCCAGTTCGGGGTAGCCCGAGGCGAAGCGGAGGCCGACATGAACGATCGTGAGACCCGCGCGACGCGCCGCGTCCAGCGCCGTCTTCGAGCGCTCGACAGAGGTTCGCGCCAACTGCTCGTCCTCGAGAAGCCGGTGGAGCTTGCCGTCTTGATCGAGCCAGTCGCGCTGATACTCGATGAGGACAAGGGCGGATTTTGACAGGTCGATTTGGCTCTGATCGGCCGGGGCGGCCGCTGTAGGGCTGGCCGCCGCGCACACCAGCGCAACGATGGACAACAGGGCGAGCGCCGACTTGAAGAGGATCCTCATGGTGGTCACCTCGTGACGAGAGAATAAGTACGACACGTTTCGTATCGTTAATCGCGAAAAATCGAGAGGAAGATCGGAAGACGATTTCCTTTTCACGCTCATAACCGCCGGGCAAGCGGCACGACGAGATAGACCACGGCGGTCACCATCGGCGGCGCCGTCACCGCCGTCACGCCATATACTGGCCAACCTCTGGTCAGCGGCGCGGCGACGGTCATCAGAGCGTTCAGGATGACATAGGCGCCGCTGATCGCCGCGGCGAGGAAGCGCCCGTGGGCGAGGAGAACAGGGGGCGTGATCATAAGAGGCATCGAGACGAAACTCCTTTAGAAACGACACGGTCCGTATCGTTTCGGCGCTTGATATAAACGAGACGTTTCGTTATGTCAAGGAGGCCGCAAAGGAGAAGCCGATGCCGAGCAACGCCACGCCGCCCGCCCGCCGGCGGACCTCGATCGGGTCGCGGCGCAATCCCGAGACCGCGGCGGCGGTCTTGGCCGCGGCGCGCGAGTTGTTGATCGAAAAAGGTTACGCCGGCTTCTCGGTTGAAGAAGTGGCGCGGCGCGCCGGAGCGGGAAAACCGAGCATCTACCGCTGGTGGCCCACCAAGGCCGACCTATTCGTCACGCTCTATGGGGCCGAGAAGACGGCGGCGATCCTGGTCCCTGATCTCGGTCGTGTGGTCGACGACCTCACCCGTTACACCGCCTCGCTTTGGCGCTTCTGGCGAACCAACCCGGCCGGCGGCGCCTTTCGCGGCCTCATCGCCGAGGCTCAGACCAGCGAAGCGGCGCTCGCCGCGCTGCGCGTCAAATTCCTACCCGAACGGCTCGAGCCGCTGCGAACCATTTTCGGCCGGGCGGTCGAGCGCAACGACCTGAACGCCGCGGACGTCGAGGATCGAATCGCGTTGTGGGTCGGGTTCAACTGGTTCCGGCTGCTGACCGACCATGTCGACGACGACGTTCAAGCCATCGCGCGCGCGATGGAAATCATCGCCGGCCCGAGGGCGAGCGGGCCGCCTGGGCGGCCGAGGTCTGGGTCAGCGCGTTGAACAGCGTCGATTTTCCGCCATTCGGCAGGCCGACGATGCCGCATTTGAAGCCCATGGGGACGCGCTCGGATTCCGGCGAGAGAAGGTTCGCGCGGCCCTATGCGCGGGCGCGAGACAAGAGACAAGAGACAAGAGACAAGAGGCGGACCGGCGCGAAACAAAACGCCGTCTCTCGCCCGGCTCGCCGCGCCCTCAGCTCGATGAAGGCGGAGCCGTCAGATCGCCGCGCTTGGCTTCGGCGCCGCTCGCCGGCGTCGCCTACGCCGGATGGTTCGCCTTGGAAACGAGCGGGATGCTCCGGTAAGGAGCGCCCTCGCCGATCGCCTCCGATATTTCCGGCTCGGCGAGCAATTCATCGATCGCGCGCGGCTGGGGAAGGGTCCCGCCCTTGGCGAGCGTGGCTTCGGCCCAGTCGCGCATCGCCTCGGCCGCATTGGCGAACGCCTGCTCGGCCGTCGCGCCCATCGCCGTGCACCCGGGAAGGTCCGGGAACCACACGGCGAAGGCGCCCGCTTCCTCGTCGATTTCAGTCAGTGCGATGTAGTCGGCCATGGCAGCCCCCAACCTACGACCCGCGTTCCGCGTCGTTTCGGTCGGCCGCGCGACGCCGGGTGGCGAGGTGCGGCAGCGAGGCCCCCCACGCATCGTCGGCGGCGACGCGCGGGCCTTTCGCTCATATGTTCCCGACGACGACGACGCGCAAGGATGGCCGGCCTCACGTCACCCGCCGCGCGCCGCGAACACCTCCTTCGCCGCGAATAGCCCGTTCAGCGCGGCGGGAAAACCGGCGTAGACCGCCATCTGCATCAGGATCTCGACGATCTCCTCGCGCGTCACGCCGACGTTGAGGCCGGCCTGGATGTGGACCTTGAGCTGCGGGGCGGCGTTGCCCATCGCCGCCAGCGCGGCGATGGTGGCGATTTCCCGCTCGCGCAGGCCGAGCCCGGGGCGGCAGTAGATGTCGCCGAAGGGGAACTCCAACAGGTAGCGCGCGAAATCGGGGGCGATGTCGGCGAGCGCGGCGACCACCTTGCCGCCGCCCTCGCCGTCGATGCGCTTCAGCGCCGCGGCGCCGCGCTCAAGCCTTTCGTTTGCAGGTTTCAGGTCTTCTGTCATGGCTTGCGTCCTCCTCCGCCTCGTAGGCGGCGATCTTCCTGTCGAGGACGACGAGGCAGGCCTGAAGCTCGGCGACGCGGCGGCGCACCGTCGCGCGATGAGCGCTGAGCAGCGCGCGCCGCGCGCCGATCGTTCCGGCGCCCTCGGCGCGCAGCCGCGCGTAGACCAGCATGTCGCGGATCGGCGCCCCGGTCGTCTTCAGCCGGCCGAGGAACTCGATCCAAGCGAGGATGGCGGCGTCGTAGTCGCGCCGGCCCGCGCGGTCGCGCGGCGCGCGCGGCAACAGGCCGATCCGCTCGTAATAGCGCAGCGTGTGGCCGCTGAGGCCGCTCAGTCTCGCGAGCTCGCCGATCTTCATGCGTTTAACCCGTCGTCTCGACGCCTCTCCTGCTACAGGTTCGAGCGCGCTCTAAGTCAAGCCCCCATTCGAACCCGCCCCCCCCGAACCGCAGTCACCAAACGCCCAGGGAGCGCGCTTCCGCCCGACGAGGCCGCGGCGGCGCGGCTGAAAAATCCGCCTGCGCCCTCTTTACAATGACTGACTAGTCAGTCATTATTGTGAGGGAAGGAGATTCCCATGCCCGCCGCCGTCCACGCGCCGAACCGTCGCCAAGCCGCCGCCGAGAAGCGCCGGCAGGCGATCCTCGCCGCCGCGCTGGAGGAATTCGCCGAGCAGGGCTTCGCCGCCGCCCGGCTCGACGACGTCGCCGCCCGAGCCCACGTCGCCAAGGGCACGATCTACCTCGTCTGCAAGGACAAGCAGGACCTGTTCGAGCATGTCGTCCGCAATGCGATCCAGCCGGTGTTCGACCGGCTCACGTTGGCGCGCGACCCGTCGGCGCCGCTCGACCAGGTATTCGCCCAGCTCATCGAATTCTTCCGCAAGGAGGTCCTGGGAACCAAGCGCCGTCAGCTCGTGCAGATCTTCTTGAAAGAGGCTGGTCGGTTCCCGGAGCTCGCCGCCTTTCATCATCGCGAGGTGTTCAGCAAGCTGCTCGGCCTGGTCGGCGAAATCGCCGCGCGCGCCGAGCGCGAGGGCATCCTGCGCTCGCCCGCTTACGCGAAATTCCCCCAGCTCGTCGTCGCGCCGATGGTGTTCGCGATCGTGTGGGACACGATCTACGGCAAGCTGGCGCCCCTCGACGTCGAAGCGCTGCTCGCCGCCCATCGCGAGGCGATGTTCGGCCAGAACCCGACGAAGGAGCAGAACCATGGCTGAGCGGATCAAGCCGCGGCGGCGCGCCGCGATCCTCGTCGTCGCCGTTGTGATCCTCGCCGCCGGCGGCGTCGGCTCGGCCTGGGTCTACGGCGGCGTCGCGCCGCAGGACCTGCCGCAGCGCGCGCTGGCGCTGTGGCGCGCCTGGCGGACGCCGCCCTCGGACCTCGTCCTGCAGGGCAATGTCGAGGTGCGCCAGGTCAACCTCGGCTTCAAGGTCGCCGGACGGATCGAGAAGCTCGCCGTCGACGAAGGCGACGCCGTCCGCCCCGGCGAAAAGCTCGCCTCGCTCGAGAAGGTCTATTTCACCGACGCGCTCGCCGAGGCGCGCGCGCTGCGCGACCAGGCGGCGGCCAACGACCTCAAGATGCGAACCGGCAATCGGCTCGAGGACATCGCTCAGGCCGAGGCGAACGTCGAGGAGGCGCAGGCGACGCTGAAGAACGCCAACCAGACGTTCGATCGCGCCGAGGCGCTGCTGCGCGCCGCCTCCGGCACCGTCAAGGACCGCGACGACGCGCTCGCCGCCCAGCGCGTCGCCGTCGCCCGCGTCGACGTGGCCCAGCAGGCGCTCAATCTGATGAAAGCGGGCTACCGCGCCGAGGACATCGCGGCGGCGCAGGCCCAGCTCGCCCAGCAGGACGCCGCCGTCGCCGTCGCCGAGCGGCAGCTCGACGACGCCGACCTGGTCGCGCCGAGCGCCGGCGTGGTGCAGAGCCGCGTGCGCGAGGCCGGCGCGATCGTCAATGTCGGCGACCCGGTGTTCGTGCTCAGCCTGACGACGCCGGTGTGGGTGCGCGCCTATGTCGACGAACCCGACCTCCCGCGGCTGAAGCCGGGCATGGCGGTGGTGGCGCGGACCGACAACCCGGCGGTCGGCGCGTTGAAGGGGCGCGTCGGCTTCATCTCCACCGTCGCCGAGTTCACCCCCAAGACGGTCGAGACGCGCGAGCTGCGCACCGCGCTGGTCTATCGCCTGCGCGTGGTGGTCGACGATCCCGACAACGCGCTCAGGCAGGGGATGCCGGTGACGCTCGACGTGGTCGACGCCGCGCCGGCCGCCAACGTCGCGGCCGCGCGATGAGCGACGTCCTGATCGAGACCGAGACGCTGACCAAGCGCTTCGCCGCGAGCGGGCCGCCGGCGATCGACGCCTTGACCGCTTCGATCAAGGCGGGACGGGTGACCGGCCTGGTCGGCCCCGACGGCGCCGGCAAGACCACGCTGCTGCGTCTCGTCGCCGGCCTGCTCGCGCCGACCTCGGGCGTGGCGAAAGTGTGCGGCTTCGACAGCCTCGGCGAGGCGGCGGCGATCCATCAGGCGATCGGCTACATGCCGCAGCGCTTCGGCCTCTACGAGGACCTTTCGGTGATCGAGAACCTCGCCCTCTACGCCGACCTGCGCGGCGTCGCCGGCCAAGCGCGCGCCACGGCGTTCGAGACGCTGCTCGCCTTCACCGACCTCAAGCGTTTCACCGCGCGCCTCGCCGGCGCGCTGTCGGGCGGGATGAAGCAGAAGCTCGGGCTCGCCTGCGCGATGCTGCGCTCGCCGCGACTGTTGCTGCTCGACGAGCCGAGCGTCGGCGTCGACCCGATCTCGCGGCGCGAATTGTGGCGGATGGTCTACCGGCTGGTCGACGACGGCGTCGGCGTGGTGTGGAGCACCGCCTATCTCGACGAGGCCGAGAACTGCGCCGAGGTGATCGTGATGAACGAAGGGCGCGTGCTGTTCCAGGGCGATCCCAAGGCGATGACCGCGACCGTTCGGGGCCGGGTGTTCCAGCTGCGCGGCGCGGGCGCGGAGCGGCGCGAGGCGCTGGCGCGCGCGCTGACGCGGCCGGAGGTGATCGACGGCGTGATGCAGGGCGAGGCGGTGCGGCTGGTGCTCGCGGAGGGCGCCGAACCGCCGCCGCCCTCCGCGATCGCCAAGTCCGAGGGCGCGACGCTGATCGCCGCGCCGCCGCGCTTCGAGGACGCTTTTGTCGCCATGCTCGGCGGTCAGCCGAAGCGCACGCTTTCGTTCGAATCCGGCGCGCGCCGCGTGCGCGACGGCGCGCCGGCGGCGCGCGCGATCGGCCTGACGCGCCGCTTCGGCGGCTTCATCGCCGCCGACCGCATCAGCTTCGAGATCAAGCGCGGCGAGATCTTCGGCCTGCTCGGCCCTAACGGCGCCGGCAAGTCGACCACCTTCAAGATGATGTGCGGGCTCCTTAAGCCGAGCGAGGGGAAGGCCGAGGTCGACGGCCTCGACCTCTACGCCGCGCCCGCCGCGGCGCGCGCGCGGCTCGGCTACATGGCGCAGAAGTTCTCGCTTTACGGCGACCTCAGCGTGCGCCAGAACCTCGAGTTCTTCGCCGGCGCCTACGGGCTGACCGGCCGCCGCCGCCGCGAGGCGATCGACGGCGTGGTCGCGGCGTTCGACCTTGCGCCGCGCCTCGGCGAGACCGCGGGCGGTCTGCCGCTCGGCTTCAAGCAGAGGCTGGCGCTTTCGTGCGCGATCATGCACGAGCCGCCGGTGCTGTTCCTCGACGAGCCGACCTCCGGCGTCGATCCGCTCACGCGGCGCGAGTTCTGGGGCTTCATCAACGCCATGGCGGCGCGCGGCGTCACCACCATGGTGACCACCCACTTCATGGACGAAGCCGAGTACTGCGACCGCGTCGCCCTCATCTACCGCGGCCAATGCGTCGCCATCGACGCGCCGGAGGCGTTGCAGGCTTCGGTGCGCTCGCCGTCGCTGCCCAACCCCACCCTTGAGGACGCCTTCGTCGGCCTGATCGAGGCGCGCGAGCGCGAGAGGGCGGCATGAGCGCGCCTGGGCGCTGGCGGCGCGTGCGCGCGCTGATCCGCAAGGAGTCGTTGCAGACGCTGCGCGACCCTTCGAGCCTGGTGGTCGCCTTCGTGCTGCCGATCATCCTGCTCATTCTCTACGGCTTCGGCGTGTCGTTCGACGCCGCGCGCATCCGCGTCGGGCTGATCGTCGAGCAGCCGACGCCCGAAACCGCGTGGTTCCTCGCCTCGCTGTCCAACACGCCCTTCTTCGACGTCCGCTTCTCCACCGCCCGCGGCGCCTTCGACGACGATCTCGCCGCCGGCTCGATCAACGCCGTCGTCGCCCTGCCCGGCGACTTCTCGCAACGGCTGGCGCGCGGCGACCTGGCCGACGTGCAGGTGATCGCCGACGGCAGCGACCCCAACACCGCCGCGCTCGCCAGCGGCTACATCCAAGGCGCCTGGAGCAAGTGGCTCGACCAGCGCGCGCGCTCGGCCGGGGCGGCGGCGCCGGCGACGATCGACGTCGAATCGCGCGTGTGGTTCAACCCCGAGCTGGAGAGCCGCCGCTTCCTCGTTCCGGGGTCGATCGCGCTGATCGAGATGATGATCGGCTCGCTGTTGACCGCGCTGGTGGTCGCGCGCGAATGGGAGCGCGGCACCATCGAGGCGCTGCTGGCGACGCCGATCACCGTCGGCGAGTTCGTTCTCGGCAAGCTTGTCCCGAACTTCGTCCTCGGCCTGTGCGCAATGACGGTGTGCGTGCTGGCGGCGGTCTTCGTCTTCCATATTCCGTTGCGCGGCTCGCTCATCGCGCTTTACGGCTTCACCTCGGTGTTCCTGCTGGTCGCGCTGGGCGTCGGCCTGCTGATCTCGACGGCGGCGCGCACGCAGTTTCTCGCCAGCCAGATCGCCATGCTGGTCGCCTTCCTGCCCGGGGTGTTCTTCTCCGGCTTCATCTTCGAGATCGGCAGCATGCCGCTGCCCTTACGCCTGTTCTCGCGCATCGTGCCGGCCCGGTATTACGTGCAAGGCCTGCAAACGATCTTCCTCGCCGGCGACATCGCCGCGGTGCTGGTCCCCTGCGCCGGCGCGCTCGCCCTGATGGCGGCGCTGGTTTTCCTGCGCACCGCTTTCGCCACCAAGACGCGGCTCGACTAGGAGGGGGCGATGAACTGGACGCGCATCGGCGCGCTGATCGTCAAGGAGCTGCGCGCCGCCTTCCGCGATCCCAAGATGCGCGGCGTGCTGATCGCGCCGCCGCTGATTCAGCTCTTGCTCTTCGCCTTCGCCGCGACGATGGAGGTGACCAACGCGCCGATCGGCGTCTACAACCAGGACTGGGGCGCCGCCTCGACCGAGCTGATCGCCCGGCTGCAGGCGGCGTCGGCGTTCTCGGAGGTGCGCCGCTACGACAGCCCCGCCGAAGTTCGCGGCGCCATCGATTCGCAGCAGGTGATGGCGGTGGTTGCGATCGACCAGGACTTCTCGCGCAAGCTCGCCGACCGTCAGACCCCGACCGTCGAGGTGCTGCTCGACGGCCGCAAGTCGAACAGCGCCCAGATCCTCGACCAATACGTCAGCGCCATCGTCGCCCAATACGCCGAGGACTACGCCGATGGCGTCGCCGCCGACGCGCCGAGCCGCATCGTCGACCGCGCCTGGTACAACCCCAACCGCGAATTCCAGAAATCGATGATCCCCAGCCTGCTCGGCACGCTGACGATGATGACGGTGATGATGATCGTCGGCATGTCGGTGGCGCGCGAGCGCGAGCTCGGCACCTTCGAGCAACTGCTGGTGTCGCCGTTGCAGCCGATCGAGATCTTCGTCGGCAAGGCGGTTCCGGGAATGATCGTCGGGCTGGCGCAGGGCGTCGTGATCACGCTGATCATCGTCTTCGGCTTCGGCATTCCGCTCACCGGATCGCCGCTGGCGCTGTTCGTCGGGCTGACGATGTTCCTGCTTGCGGTGATCGGCGTCGCGCTGTTCATCTCGTCGCTGGTCGCCAGCCAGCAGCAGGCGATGATGGGGATCATGGTGTTCCTGATGCCGGCGATGCTGCTCTCCGGCTTCACCTCGCCGGTGCAGAACATGCCCGACTGGCTCATGCCGGTGGCGATGATCAACCCGCTGACGCATTTCCTCGTCATCGTGCGCGGGACGTTCCTGCGCGACATGCCGTTCGATCTGGTCGCCCAGCGGCTGTGGCCGATGGCGGGAATCGTCCTCTTCACCGTGACCGCGGCGACCTGGCTGTTCCGCCGCCGCGCGCAATAGGCCGATCGGCGTCGGCAGGTCCGCGCGAGAACGACAGAGGTCGCCGCCGCGCGCCGCGGCAAGGCCGGCTCACCGCTCGGCGGCTTGCGGCGCGGCGGCAGGCTCTATGGTCACCGTCGCGGTGCGGCCGGCGATCAGGGCCATTCCAGGCGGCGTTGAGTCCAGCGCGACGCGCACGGGCACCCGTTGCGCCAGCCGCACCCAGCTGAAGGTCGGATTGACGTTGGCGAGGACGCCCGGCGCGTCCAATCGCTCGCGATCGACAATGCCGCCGGCGACGCTCTCCACATGTCCGGCGATGCGACGCGAGTCGCCCATCAGGCGCACGACGACCGGATCGCCGACGTGGATGCGCGCGAGCTTGGTCTCCTCGAAGTACCCCTCGACCCGCAACGAGTCGACGTCGATAAGCGCCATCACCCCCTGGCCGGCGTTCACGTAGTCGCCGGGCCGAAGCGAAAGGTTGGAGACGACGCCGTTGGCCGTCGCCGTCACTTGCGTGCGCGCGAGGTTCAGGCGCGCGAGGTCGCGATCGGCGAGCGCCTGCTGGTAGGCCGCTTCGGCTTCAGCGTAGGCGGATTGCGCCTGCTCCCGCTTCTCCTGCGACACCGCGGTGACGCTGAGGCTGAGATAGCGCTGCGCCTCCAGCCGCGCCTCGTCGCGCGCGGCCTCCTTGCCGGCGAGCGCGGCCTCGGCCTGGCGCAGCGCGAGCATGGCGCGCTCCGGGTCGATGCGGAACAGGAGCTGGCCTTTGCGGACCGGTTGGTTGTCCCTCACCGGCGCCTCGCTGACCAGGCCGGAGACGTCGGCGGCGACGGCGACGACGTCGGCGCGCACGCGGCCGTCCCGCGTCCAAGGGCTCTCCATGTAATAGGCCCAAAGCTCCCAGCCGACCGCGGCGGCGGCGAGCGTCGCCGTCGCGGTGACGCCGAAGCGGGCGAGAGTCGCGAACGTCGTCATTGCCAGAGACCCTGCGCGGCGAAGAGGCCGCCGAGAACGATGACGAGAAGAGCGAAGTCGAACAGCGGCGCGCGCCACACCAGCCGATAGGCGCCGAGCGCCGCGAGCCCGCGCCGCAGCAACGCGGTCAGCGGCAGGGCGACCCCGGTCAAGACCAGGAGCTCGGGGAAATACACACCATAGATGTCGACCTCGCCGTTCATGCGGCTTCCTCCAGCGGCGCGCGGGCGGGCGGCGCGGCGCGCCAAAGCGCCCGCCGCAGCCCGTCGAGCGCCACCGCCGCCTCCAGCGCGGCCTCGCTCTCGGGCGCCGCGGCGAGCCGGCCGAGGGCGAAGTCGATGCGCCGGCGAAGCGCCGGCGAGGGGCGGCGCGCACGATCTCGCGCGAGGCTGGCGAGCGCCAGATCGACCGCCCTGCGCGCCGGCGGCGCGAGCAGGTCGCGCACCCGGCGCAGCTTCAGCGCGTCGAAGCCGGCGCGCAGGTCGGCGAGCGCGTCGTCCCGCGTCCGCGCGCCGGCGGGAGAGGCGGCGAAGCGAGGCGCCATGGCGACGAAGCGGTCGAGCATGCGCTCCGGGACTTCCGTCGGCGCCCGCGTCGATCGGCCGCCGGCGATCCTCGCCACGTCGGCCCGACCGGCGGCGAGCAGCCGGCGATCGCGCTCCGCGGAGCCGCCGGAGCGGATCAGGCCCATAATGAGCGAGGCGGTCCATACGCCGACGACGACGGCGACGACGTTGTTCAGCCAGACGGCGAAATCGGCGGCGTAGGTCTCTTGGATGGCCATCACGCCGCCGAAACCGAAGATGAAGGCGAGCGCCGCCCCCGCCGTCGCCCGCTTCGTGACGGCGAGCCCCGCGGGCAGCAGCACGACGCCGAGCGAGAAAGCGAGCAGCGGGAAGCCGTCGATCGCCGGCGCTACGGCGAACAGCCACGGCCCGGCGGCGAGCGCCCCGACGGTGATCCAAAGGCTGAAACGCGCCATCGCCGCCGCCGGGTCGTCGCGCGCCACGAACACGGCGCACATCATCGCCGCCATCATCGTCGCCGTCGCGGCGTCTTTCCAGCCGACCGCGGCGAACGCCGAGCCGCAGGCGAAGATGGCGACGAAGCGCGCGCCGGCGGCCAGCGCGGCCGCGCGATGGTCGCAGCCCGCTTCGCGGTCGCGCGCGGCGCGGCG
This sequence comes from uncultured Bradyrhizobium sp., assembly GCA_964552445.1. Lineage (GTDB taxonomy): Bacteria > Pseudomonadota > Alphaproteobacteria > Rhizobiales > Beijerinckiaceae > Roseiarcus. The sequence goes on from CAZKHF010000009.1 coordinate 18,689, forward strand.
AAGCGCGGGCGGGCTGACGCCGCGCCGCATGCAGCCGCGCAGCGCCAGGCAGGCCCGCCACAGCCGCGTCGTTTCGTCGAGGCGCGCGAGCGCGCCGGCGTGGAGCAGCGGCAAGCCAGGCCGGCGCGCGGCGGCGATCGCTGCGCGGATGGGAATCGCCTCGGCGGGCGCGCCGCGCGGGCCGGCGGCGAGCCACTTGGCGAGCATGCCCGCGGCCGGGCCCAGCGCGGCCTGCTCCGCGCCCAGCGCGCGCAACCGGTCGCTAAGGCCGGAGACCACCGGCGCGAGCATCCGGCCGTAAACGTAAAGCGCTTGCGTCGCCGCCTCGGCGGGGCGCAGCTCCGGCGTGTCGTAGGTCGCGTGCACGCTCAGCTCCGCGAGGCCCGTGGCCTGTAGCGCGAAACGCTGCGCCTCGGCGCTCGGCTCGCGGCCGCGCAGCACGTCGGCGGTCCAGCGCGCTCCGGCGGCGAGCCACGCGTCGAAGCGGCTAAGCAGCGCCGGACCAGCGTGACGGGGGAGCGCGAGATCGCCGACGACGCAGGCGCAGGCGAGCCCGAGCGAGATCTCCTCGACGCGGGCGAGCGCCGTCTGAAACACCTGGTCGGGCGCGTCGACGCAGGGAAAGCCGACCAGCGCGGCGGTGTAGCCCGACAGCCGAAACGCGTAGCCGCGCGGCTCCGGTTGCGTGAGCGAGAGATAGAGGCAGAAGGCGATCCACAGCGCCAGCGCAAGGTTCAACAGCTCCGGCGCGTTGACGAAGGCCGGAATGAGAACGACCGCCGCCGTCGCGCCGACGAGCGTGCCAAAGAAGCGATAGAGCGCCTTCGAGCGCGTCATCCCCGACAACGGCCGGGCGACGATGTAGGCGGTGGTGAACGCCCAATAGGGGCGGGGCAGATCGAGCCTGAACGCCAGATAGAGCGCCAGCGTCGCGGCGGCGAACGCTTTCAGCGAGAACGCCGCGTCGGCGAGCGTCGGCCTCGGCATCGGCTCACCCCCGCCGCCCTCGCGCGGCGCGCTCGATGCGCTCGAACACATCGAGCGCGGTCGCCAACTCCGCCTCGCCGACCTCCGCGAGCAACGCCGCACGCAGCTCGGCCAACACCGCCTCGGCCTCCTCGGCGCGCCGACGGCCGGCGGGGGTGAGGTAGATGGCGCGCGCCCGCCGGTCGACCGGATCGTCGCGCCGCTCGATCAGCTCGGACGCCTGAAGATGGTCGAGCAGACGCACCAAGGTCGGGCCCTCGACGCCGGTCTGCTCGGCGAGCGCGACCTGGCGCACGCCGTCGCCGAGGCGCATCAGCACGGTCAGCGGCAGGGTGGAGGCCCGGGAAAGGCCGTGCGCGGCGAGCGCCTGGTCGACGGCGCGCCGCCAAGCGCGCGCGGCGCGCGCGAGCGCGGCCGCGAAGGCGCGGCGGACGGCGGGAAGGGGAGCGTTCATTTGACCAAGCCGCAGATGTTCATCGACCACTAATAGGTGCCAATCTAATAGGTTAGCATCTATTTGGCAACCGGCGGCGCGCTTCGTCGTTAAGAAAGCCCCTGCCTCGCGCGGGCGAGCCCGGCGGCATTACGGGCATTACGTTGCGTTTAATCGCGTTGTGGCGAGCGGGGATGACGACACAGGCAAGGCGAGCCATCGAGGCAAGGGCGCCGACAATGGGCGGGCGCGTCAATTAGATGCACCGTCACCGTTACGTGAAGCGCAGCGGCAAGGCGACCAATCGCAGACGAAGCGGCGGCGAGGCGGGGATGGCCGGGACGAGCCCAGCCATGACGGTCCGCGGCATTGCAACGGTCACGGCGACAGTCTTGGAGTCGCGCGCCCTCAATGCGCCTCGTCCCAATTCGCCGCCGCGCGCGCGTCGACCACCAGCGGGACGCCGAGCTTCACCGCCGGCTCGGGCGCGTCGACCATCACTTTGCTGACCAGCTTGATCGTCGCCTCGATTTCGGCGTCGGGCGCCTCGAACACCAATTCGTCGTGCACCTGCATCAGCATCGCCGCGCTCAGGCCGGCGCGGGCGAGCGCGTCGTCCATGCGGACCATGGCGCGGCGAATGATGTCGGCGGCCGAGCCTTGCAACGGCGCGTTGATCGCCGCCCGCTCGTTGAACGCGCGCTCGGAAGCGTTCGCGGCGTTGATGCGCGGGAAATGGCACTTGCGGCCGAAGATGGTGCGCACGCAGCCGTCGGCGCGCGCTTGGCGTTTCGTCGTCTCCATGTAGTCGCGGATGCCGGGGAAGCGCTCGAAATACTTGCGGATGTAGGCGCCCGCCTCGTCGCGCGGGATGCCGAGCTGGTTGGCCAGGCCAAAGGCCGAGATGCCGTAGATGATGCCGAAGTTGATCGCCTTGGCGCGGCGGCGCACCTCGCTCGGCATGTCCTTGACCGGCACGCCGAACATCTCCGAGGCGGTCATCGCGTGGATGTCGAGCCCGTCGGCGAAGGCCTGCTTCAGCGCGGCGATGTCGGCGACATGGGCGAGCAGGCGCAGCTCGATCTGCGAATAGTCGGCCGAGATCAGCTTGCAGCCGGGCGCGGCGACGAAGGCGCGGCGGATCTTGCGCCCTTCCTCGTTGCGCACCGGAATGTTCTGCAAGTTGGGGTCGGACGACGACAGCCGCCCGGTGGTCGTCGAAGCGAGCGCGTAAGAGGTGTGGACGCGCTTGGTGCGCGGATCGACGAAGGTCGGCAGCGCGTCGGCATAGGTCGATTTCAGCTTGGCGAGCTGGCGCCAGTCGAGAATGCGCGCCGGCAGCTGGTGGCCTTCCTCGGCGAGATCCTCGAGCACGCTCGCCGACGTCGACCAGGCGCCGGTGGCGGTCTTCTTGCCGCCCGGCAGGCCCATCTGGCCGAACAGGATGTCGCCGAGCTGCTTCGGCGAGGCGAGGTTGAACGGCTGGCCGACCAGACGCTGGACCTCGGCCTCGATGCGCGCCATGCCTTGCGCGAACTCGCCCGACAGCCGCGCCAGCATCTCGCGGTCGATGGCGACGCCGCGCCTCTCCATCCGCGCCAGCGGAACCACCATCGGCCGCTCCAGCGTCTCGTAGACCGTCGTCATGCCCTCGGCGGCGAGGCGGGGCTTCAGCGCGCGCCAAAGGCGCAGCGTCACGTCGGCGTCCTCGGCGGCGTACTCGGTCGCTTTGTCGATCGCCACCCGCGCGAAGCCGATGAAGCTGCGCCCCGAACCCGCCACGTCGGCGAAATGGATGGTCTTGTGGTTGAGCCAGCGCTCCGCGAGCGCGTCCATGCCGTGGCCGTCGTTGGTCGCGCCGGAGTCGAGCGCGTAGGAGATCAGCATCGTGTCGTCGAACGGCGCGACCTCGACGCCGCGCTCAGCGAACATATGCCAGTCGAACTTCACGTTCTGCCCGATCTTGAGCACCCCGGGGTCTTCGAGCAGCGGCTTCAGCATCGCGATCGCTTCCGCCTCGTCGATCTGGCCGGGCAGCAGACCCTCGCCGTCGAACAGGTTGGCGTCGCCCGAGCGATGGCCGATCGGGATGTAGCAGGCCTCGCCCGGCGCGACGGCGAGCGAGACGCCGACCAATTCCGCGCGCAGCGGGTCGAGCGAGGTGGTCTCGGTGTCGAAAGCGACCGCTCCGGCTTCGCGCGCGCGCGCGATCCAGCCGGCGAGCGCCTCCAGCGTCGCCACTGTCGCGTAAGCGGAAACATCGATCTTGTCTTCGCGCGCGCACGCGGCGCGCGCCGCCGCGAGATCCTTTGGCGCGCTTCCGGCCGACGCCTCCTCCGCCACCGGCGCGGCGGGCGCCTCGGCGGAAGCGGGCGCGGCCGCGCCCGCCGCCGCGGGCGCGCCGTCGCGCGCGCGCCACCCGCCGGGGCCGACGAAGCGCGGGTCGGGCTCGATCGCAGCGGGGTCGAGCCCGCAGATCTCGCCGACCCGGCGGGTGATCGCGGTGAACTCCATCGCCTTCAAGAAGGCGATCAGCGGCGCGCCGTCGAGCGCCGGCAGGCTCAAGGCCTCGAGCGGCGTTTCAAGCGCGACGTCGCGCGCCAACGTGACCAGCCGCTTCGACAGACGGATCAGCGCGACCGTTTCCGGGTCGGTCAAGGTTTCGCGGCGCTTCGGCTGCTTGATCTCGCCGGCGTGGGCGAGCAGCGTGTCGAGGTCGCCGTATTCGCCGATCAGCTGCGCCGCGGTCTTCACCCCGATGCCCGGCGCGCCGGGCACGTTGTCGGTCGAATCGCCGGCGAGCGCCTGCACGTCGACCACCTTGTCAGCCGGCAGGCCGAAATAGGCGACCACTTCGTCGGGGCCGATGCGCCGCTCCTCGCGCTCGCCGGAGGCGGGGTCGAACATGGTCACGCCCGGCCCGACGAGCTGCATCAGGTCCTTGTCGGCGGAGACGATCAGCGCCTCGGCGCCCAGCGCGCGCGCCTGCGTCGCGTAGGTGGCGATGAGGTCGTCGGCCTCATAACGGTCCTGCTCGATCGGCGTCAGGCCGAAGGCGGTGACGATCGCGCGCATCAGCGGGAATTGCGGGACGAGATCGGCCGGCGGCTCGGGGCGGTTGGCCTTGTAGGCGGGATAGATCTCGCGGCGGAACGAATGCTCCGACTTGTCGAAGATGATGGCGAGATGCGTCGGCGTGATGCCCGCCGCGCCGTCGCGCATGAATTGCAGGACCTTGGTCGCGAACAGCCGCACCGCGCCGACCGGCAGCTTGTCGGAGCGGTAGTTGTATTTCGGGTCCTGGCGGATCGACTGGAAATAGGCGCGGAAGACGAACGACGAGCCGTCGACGAGAAAGACGCGGTCGCCGGGACCGACGGGGCGCGGGGTCTGGGTCATGGGGGGATTGTAGACAAGGCGGGGGGCGGAGGCTATCGGGCGGGCTGTTTCTCGCTCGCGAGACGGCGGCGCCTCCGACAAGGGGCGCGGCGCGCCGGGCGCCGCCTTCAAATCGGCGTCCGCTCGACGTCGTCGGGCGTCACGTCCTCGGTCCTGCGGTGGTAGAGCTGCGTCGTGCGCGTCGAAGCGTGGTTCGCCATCGCCGCGGCCTTTTCGAGCGTCCCGCCGTTCTTCAGGTACGCGGCGACGCCCGTCGCCCGAAGCGTATGGTTGCCGACGCGCGTGGCGATCCCGGCCGCCCTGGCGCGCCGTTGGATCATCGCATAGGCGTTCGCCTGGGGCAGCGGATTGCCGGCGAGCCGGCCCGCGCGGCCGCAGCTCTGAAAGAGCAGCGCCTTCGGGTCGCCCGCGAGCCCTGCGCCGTCGATGTACGCGCGCAGATAGGATTCGAGATTGTGATGGCAAGGCATGGCGCGCCGCTCGCCGCCCTTCTCGGGCAGGCGCACCCATAGCCGGCGGTTCTGCGAATAGACGTCCTCGACGCGCATGGCGGTCGCCGCGCCGATGCGCGCGAACGAGTAGACCATCAGGCCGATCAGCGCGCGGTCGCGCAAGCCGATGACAGTCGACGTGTCGATTGAATCGATGAGCCGGCGCGTCTCTGCGGGATCGAGCGCCGGCGTCTTGCCGCGCCGCACGACATGGCGCGGCCCGCGCACGGCGGCGGCCGGGTTGGCCGGCATAATCTCCCCCGTCGCCAGCCAATCGAACAGGCGGCGCAACGCGGCCAGGCGCAGTTTCGCGGTCGGCGCGGAGCGCCTGCGCTGCAACTGCTCGATGTAGGCGGCGACATGCGCGCTCTCGATCGCCGCGAGCTGCGTCACGCCGCGCGCCTCAAGCCAATCGAAAAATTCCGTCGCCGCGGGCGCGTAGGCGCGGCGCGTGTGCGGGTTGCGGATTTGCGCGGTGAAGAATTCGAGGAAGCGATAGGCGCTCGTTTCGCCGCCGGCAGCGATAAGCGCCGGACGCGATCAACGATAAAGGGTACAAGCTGGTTCACGGGAACGGATAGTCGCTTTCCTTGAAGGTGACAAAACCGAAGGCCCCTTGGGGATGGTCAAGAGCCCACGCGACAACGGCGTCGGTCGGCATGACAAGCGTGGTCTGGCCCGTGGGGTGCCGACAGTTCTTTCCGTGCTTCATCCAGAAGGCCCCAAACCCACGAACATAAACCCGCCCAAGCTTCGGGTTGGCGCCTTGGATGTCCGTGATGTCGTACCGGAGTATCCCGCCATGGGTTTGCCGCACGGCGGCACGGTCGCCGGGCTGGGCCTTGCCGTAGTAGGCCTCGATCTCGGCCGGCGTCTGATCGACGCAGGGCGAGCGTGGGGTTTCGCGGCGAGCCTCCTTCAGCTCGTCCCGGATTTGCTGGCGCGTGGTGGGAACAGGGCGCGAGGGCACCGAGGAGGTCAAAGGTCGGGCTCCATTGCTATATGATAAAGGATATTATCATACAATGGACTGCCCGAACGCTACCGGGTCGGAAAATGCCTGGCGAAAATATTTTTGCGGCGAACGGCTGAACTTGAGGCGTGAAACCGTGTTCTTTGGTGTCCAAAACCGAGAGAGAACACACGATGTCATCAGACGGTCCGAAAAACAGTCAGGGCTACATCCCCTATCCGGCCGCAGCGGGTATGACCGGAGAACCATATTTCGTGCAGCTACTCGATTATACCAATGGGGAGTTCACGGAAGAAGTGGCGAAAGCTTGGTTACGTGATGCGCCTGAGGGCGCTGTGCGGCTCGCGTTTATCAATCTCGATTCCCCATTGCTTGAACCCGCCCTGCGCACAGTGCTTTTGCGCAAGCTCCGCCGGCTGCGACGCCCTCGATAACCGTCGTAGTTCTCGGTCAACATGGCTCAGCCTGGTGCGGACAATTCCGCACCAGACTTTCGTAGCAAGAATTGTAATCGCGTCACGGAGTTCGCTTTGTTGCAAATACCTTGAATTTTGCACGACCACCGATTGTGTCGTCAGCCGTCAGGACACTATGCGTTCAGCGGTAGCGAGATGGTTCCAAAACTCTTCAAGCGCTTCAATTGCTGCCGTATAGTCGGCTTCGGTAATGAAATGCTCAAGTTCAAGACCAGCTTCATGCTTCATCACGTTCACGCGGTCGCGCATTCGCTCAATCGCATCGAAAATCCCCGTCGGCAAAACCACACAAAACAAAGCTAAGATGTCTCGGATTCGGTCGGTGAAGGGTCCGGGTTTCATGTTTACGGTGCCGCCGTTTCGTCGCGCCATCGCGGAGAAGTACGCTTTACAGTCCTTTTCCCACAAGTGATATTCACGCATATAGGCACCTTGGAAAAGAGTCTCGACAACCCAAGCTTGCATAACTCCTTCCATTTCCAACGTAAGCGGATCACACCCTAACAATTCGAGATTTAAACCGTGAATCTTCTTGATCCCCGCAATCGCATATCCGACGGCTTCGCGCCGATGGCTGACCTGTATATAATTCACCGCAGCATCTGATGAATCATTGAATTTCCTGCGTAGCTCCATTTGGATGGGCTCTCGTCACTCGGCTCCCGCCACAGAGGCGCGCATCTTGTGGCCGCATAAGCTCCATTCTGTAAAATCGCACCTCACCGCGGCGCTGTCCACGTCGGAAAGAGGCCGCCCCGCGGGGGGGGGGGGCGGCCTCGGCTTCGCTCAATATTCCTCGGCGAGCATGATCGTGATTCCTCGGCGAGCATGATCGTGAGAACGCGCGTCGTCTTGATCGAGTCGGCGGGGTCTTCGAAGCCGTGCTGACACGCGGCGGGCCACAAGCGCCGCTATGCGTATCGACGTACTACGCTTCACGTAGTACGATGAGAGTATGATCATGACGTGGGCGAACAGCGCGACCCGACGCTTCGCCGAGGACGGCAAAAGCAGGTTC
>CAZKHF010000010.1:0-26456 GCA_964552445.1 uncultured Bradyrhizobium sp.
TCGTCGCCTATTACAATCGCTACAAGTTCCATGCGCTCGCGGCGAGCTGGGACGAACGCCGGGGACGTTCGCTGACGATCCTCAGTTGCCTTGGCGACTACCCCGAGGGACGGCTGAGCTTCCCCCTCGCGGCGCCGATTCCGCTCGGCGACGAGCCGGTCCAGCTCGCCGTCTCGGTCGACCATGCGAAGCTGCAATTCGCCTACGCGCTCGCCGACGGCGTGTGGCGCGACGCGGGACCGAGCCTCGACGCTTCGCTCGTTTCCGACGAAGCGGGAAGCGGCGAGCACGGCTCGTTCACCGGGGCGTTCGTCGGCATGTTCGCCTTCGACACCTCGGGCGGCGGCCAAAGCGCCGACTTCCGCCGTTTCGACTACGACGGCGCCGACGAGGCGTGATCCGCCGCGACGCTCACGCGACCGCCTCCGCGATCCATGCCTGCATCGAGCCCGGCTCGCGGTTGGCCCACAGGAAGTAGGGAATGGCGGCGAGCGTCGCGTCGCGCGCCTTTGGCGGCGCGGCCGAGTAGAGCGGATCGCCCTCGGCGGCGACGAGCGCCTTCGCCGGCGCCTTCAGTATCGTCACGCCGCCGAACAAATCCGCGCGCTCGGCCTTGAGCGGCGCGTAGCCGCGAATTGGCTCGATCGCGACCGGCGCGCCGTTGACCGTCGCCGTCGCTCCTTTCGCCCAGCCCGGGATGCGCAGCTTCAATTCGAAGTCGATCGGCGCTTGCGGGTTGACGACGCCGCGGGTGCGCCGCGGCCATGGCGAACTGCGCGCCTTTTGGCGCGCCTGGGGCGCGTTGGCGTGTGCCGCTATAACGGCTAATTCGCGTATGATGGGGCGCGGCGGTTGGCGGCGGCGGCCTTGTCAGCGAAGCGAGATGGTAGTAGCATTACAACGAAGGCGGCAGGCCTACTACAAAACGCTGGAGCGAGACGCCATGACGACTGTGAAACCGACTTCGGTCCGGTGGAGCATCTTTGCGATACTCCTCATCCTGTGCACGATTAATTACGTAGACCGCGCCGTTTTGTCGGTCTGCATACCGTCGATTCAGAAGGATTTGGGCCTTGATCCGGCCCTTGTCGGCGTCATCCTCAGCGCTTTCTTCTGGGGATATGCGGTCATGCAGATCCCCGCTGGCTGGCTGGCGGATCGTTTCCGCACCGATGTACTCTTAGTCGTCTCAGCATTATTCTGGGGAATCTTTCAGATCATCACCGGTTTCCTGTCGAGCGGCCAGGCCTTCATGTTCGTTCGCGCCCTGCTCGGCGTCTCGGAATCGCCAATGTATCCGGCGTCGACCAAGATGCAGTCGGTCTGGCTCACCTCGAAGGAGCGCGGCCGCGGCGCCGCGGTGTTTGATTCCGGCGCGGCGATGGGCACCGCGATCGGCGGCCCGATCGTCGTCATGTTCGTCGCCTGGTTCGGCGGCTGGCGCGGCGCGCTGATCGGCGCCGGCGTCCTCACGATCGTCGTCGCCTGCATTTCCTGGCGCTTCATCCGCGGCACGCCCGACACCAACCCGCGCGTCAACGAGGCCGAACGCGACTATCTGAAGAAGGCCCTCAGCGAAGAATACGAGAGCCAAAGCGTCCTCGCTGGGGCCAAGGCCGGCGCGAAGGACTATCTCGCCAGCGCCAACTTCTGGCTGATGTGCGTCGGCTACTACTGCGTCGGCGCCTTCTGGTTCGGCATCATGACCTGGGGCCCCAGCTACCTCTCGTCCGCTCTGCACCTCGACATCAAGTCGATCGGCGGCGCCATTTTCATCATCTACGGCGTCGGCGTCGCGGTGGAGATCGTCGGCGGCTGGTTCACCGACAAGTGGCGGCAGAAGGGCGCCGACATCAACACCGTGATGCGCACGCTCCTCGTCATCATGGGCGTCGGCATGGCCGGCGGCATGTACATGGTCACCCGTTCGACCTCGGTGGTCGAAGCGCTGGCGTGGCTGACCATCGCCGTGGCGTTCGAGCGTATCGCCGGCTGCCTCTATTGGTCGGTCCCGCCGGCCATCTCGCAGCGCAAGGACGTCGGCACCATCGCCGGCTGCATGAATCTCGCCGGCAACATCGCCGGCGTGCTGACCCCGATCATCATCGGCTTCGTCGTCTCGGCGACCGGCTCCTACAATCTCGCCCTGCTGATGTTCGTCGTCTTCGGCCTGGGAGTGAGCGTCGCGTCGTTCTTCATCAACTACGGCCGCAAGATCGGCAGCGCTCCCGCGGAGCTTGTCGATGATGCGCGCGCCGCCGCCGCGAAGTGAGCGAAGAGCGAAACCGCATGGTCCCCGCCCTCGACCTCGTCCTCGCCGTCGACATCGGCACTTCCTCGGTCCGAGCGATGCTGTTCGACGCCGCCGGCGAGGTCGCGGCCCGCAGCCAGCGCTCCTATTCGACCGTCCGCCCGGCCCCCTATCAGGAAGAACAGGATCCCGACGTGATCCGCGACGAGACCTATCGGGCGATGGTCGACTGTCTTGCGCAGCCGGGCGCCGCGCCCGCCAGGGTCGGAGCGATCTGCTTCTCCTCGCAACTGTACGGGATCATCGCGCTCGACGCGGCGGATCGGCCGCTGACGCGCAACATCATGTGGTCCGACGGCCGCGCCGAACCGCAAGCCGAGGCGATGAAGGCCGCCGGCCTTCAACAGCGCCTCTATCCCGTCACCGGCTGCCCGATGAACTCGATCTACCCGATCGCCAAGATCGCCTGGTTGCGGGAGACCTCACCGGAAGTCTTCCGACAGGCGCGCCGCTTCGTGTCGATCAAGGACTACATCGCCGCGCCGCTGATCGGCGACTGGGCGGTGGATCATTCGATGGCTTCGGCCACCGGATTGTTCGACATCCACCGGCGCCGCTGGCATCCCGAGGCGCTCGCCGCCGTCGACGTCGCCGAGAACCGGCTGCCGCGACCGGTCTCCGGCGTCGAGGGCTTCCCGCTGGCGACGGGGTCGCCCCTCGCCGGGCGCGGCCTTTGCGACCGCGTTCAGGTGTTCCTCGGCGGCGGCGACGGGCCGCTCGCCAACCTCGGCTCGGGCGCCGCGGCGCCCGGGGCGGTCAACGTCGACCTCGGCACCTCCGGCGCGGCGCGCTGCACGGTCGCTTCGCCGATGGTCGACGCCGCCGGCAGCCTGTGGTGCTACTGCCTGAACGAGGACCTGTGGACGCTCGGCGGCATTCTCACCAACGTCGGCAACGCCTACCAGTGGCTCGGGACCAACGTCGTCGGCGTCGCCGACAGCGCGTGCGACGTCTACGCCGTGATGAACCGCCTCGCCGCCGACATTGCGCCCGGCGCCGGCGGCCTGTTCTTCCTGCCCTACCTGCGCAAGGTCCGCTCGCCCTATTGGGACGGTCGCCTCAAGGGCGTCGTCTACGGACTGACCGCGGACCACAATGTCGGCCACATGGCGCGGGCGATGCTCGAGAGCATCGCTTTCGACTTGCGCTCGATCATCGCCCTGATGCGTCGCGAAAGCGCCGTCGCCGACCGCGTGGTGCTGACCGGCGGGCTGGCTCGGTCGCCGATCCTGCCGCAGCTGCTGGCGGACGTGCTCGGCGAAGAGGTTTTTGCGCCCGACAACGCCGAGGGTTCGATCGCCGGGGCCGCGATTCTCGGACTCCGTGGGCTGGGCGTGATCGACGGCGTCGATTTCGTCGGCAAAGCGCGTCCCGGCCGCAGCTTCGCGCCGCAGCCGTCGACGCGCGAAGGTTACGACAACGCCTACCACGGCTATGTGCGCCTCGTCGAAGCGCTGCGGCAAATCGCTCTCTGAAGAAGGATTGGCCCCGTGAGAGTCTTCGTCACCTCGAAATCCTTCGGACGGACGGCCCCCGATGCCATCGAGACATTGAAGGACAATGGTTTCGACGTCGTCTTCGCCGCCAAGCGGACAATGACGGCGGCCGAGATCGCCGCCGAGATCGCCGGCTACGACGCGCTGATCGTCGGCAACGACACGGTCGACGACGCCGTCTTCGCCGCCGCCGACCGGCTGCGCCTGGTGCACATGCACGGCACCGGGCTTGACGCGATCGACGTCGCCGCCGCGAGCGAGCGCGGCGTCCTGGTCGCCAACGCGCCGGGGGTGAACCGCAACGCCGTCGCCGAGCTGACGGTGGCGCTGATGCTAATCGCCGCCCGCTCGATCGACCGCCACATCGACATCCTCAAGGCCGGCCGGTGGGACCGCTCGGCCGGGGTCGAGATTTCCGGCAAGACGATCGGCGTGCTCGGGCTCGGCAACACCGGCCAGCGCGTCGTCGAGCTGCTTTCCGGCTTCGGCGTTCGCGTCGTCGGCTTCGACATTCGGCCCGATCTCGCCTGGGCGGCGAGCCGTGGCGTCGCGTTGGCGGCGTCGGCCAACGAAGTCTTCGCCGCCGCCGATTTCCTGATCTTGGCGCTGTCGCTCACCGCCGAGACCCAGAGGATGGTCGACGCGCGCCGGTTGGCGCTGATGAAGCCTTCGGCGATCCTGGTCAACACCGCCCGCGGCGGTCTGATCGACGAGGCGGCGCTGTGCGCAGCCCTCGCCGAGAAGCGGATCGCCGGCGCCGCGCTCGACGCCTTCGACCCCGAGCCTCTGGCCGCCGATTCGCCGCTGCGGTCGAGCGGCGCGGTGCTCACCCCGCACCTCGCCGCCACCTCGCGCGAAGCGGCCGCCAACGTCTCGCGGGTCGTCGCCAGGAATGTCATCGACGTCCTTCGCTTCGGCCGCGTCGACTGCGCCGTCAACGCCGCGGAGATCGCGAAAGCAAGCGCCGCGGCTACCCGATGACCCCTGCAGACGCTCGATTCCACCAAGCCATGAGAGGCGTAAAATGATCCGCGGATCCCTCGTTCCCAACATCACGATCTTCGACGCCGACGGCGGCGTCGATTTCGCCAAGACCCGCTGGCACATGGAGTGGATGTTCTCCAAGGGCGTCGACGGCTTGTTCCTCACCGGCTCCTACGGCGCGGGCCCGCTGATGACCCACGACGAGCGCCTCGCCGTGTTCCGTCTCGCCAAGGAGGCCGCCGCCAAGTTCTCCGGCAAGATTCTCTTTCCGCATGTCGGCTGCATCGACACCAACGGCGCGGTGGCGCTGGCCAAGGGGGCGGAGGCGATCGGCGTCGACGCCATCGGCGCGGTGCCGCCGTTCTACTACAAGCACACCGACGAGGCGGTGATCGGCTACTACAAGGCGATCATCGAGGCGGTGAAGACCCCGGTGTTCGCCTACAACAACCCCGAGACGTCGCGCTACGTCTTCAATCTCGCCACCGTCCGCAAGCTGCAGGCGTTGGGTCTCGCCGGCATGAAGGATAGCCCGCTGTCGCTCGGCTTCATCACCCAGGTCGCCTATGGCGTGGAAGAGGAGAAGCTGCCGTTCCAGTTCATCGCCGGGACCTCGACCGGCTGGCTGCCGCTCTACCACATGGGGGTGCGGGCGGCGATCGCCGGCATCAACAACTGGGCCCCCGAGATCATGACCGAGCTGGTGCGGGCGACCTTCGCGGGCGAATGGGACCGCGCGCGCCTCGCCTATCTGGTGATGATGCGGGTGTCGGCGAAGCTGCATTTCACCGACTCGACCGTCGCCTCGCACATGGCGCTCTACGCCCGCGGTTTCGACGCCGGCTTCCCCAGGAAGCCGATGCTGTTGCCCGCCTTCTCCGATCCCAAGTACCGCGAGCTGCGCGAGGCGATCGAAAGCGGCTTCGTCGCGCTCGGCCTGCCCTACGAGCTCGGCTCATACGAGCTCACGGGCTGAGTCGCGTCGGTCGCAGCCGCGCTCTCGGCTTTGAACGGTTCGCGGCGGCGTCCTCCACTCCGCCCCCTGTTCCCGCTCTCCCGAACGACCGGCGCCGCGTGGAAGCGGGTCGCCGGTCGGCGTTCTGTGGAAGGGTTTGGACTCCGCCGGCGCCTCTCGCCCAAGCGCGCTCAGAACTTCTTTGGGGCCAGCGCGCGGCGCGACTTCGACAGGTTGGCGATGACTTCGTCGCTGCGCTTCAGCGACACGCCGACCGACAGCACGTCGATGACGCTGAGCTGCGCGATGCGCGAGCTCATCGGCTCGAAGCGGAAGTCGATCTCGGTCGAGCCGACGCGCAACGTGTGGGCGACCACCTTGGCGAGCGCCGTCTTCGAATAGCTGACGATGCCAACAGTCGTCGCGCCGGCCGCTGCGGCGACCCCGGCGGTTTCGACGACGTCGCGGCTCGCGCCCGAGTGCGAAATGACGACGAACACCTCGCCGGGCTTCATCATCGACGCCGCCATGATCGCCATGTGCACGTCGTCGAACCAGACGCACGGGATGCCGATGCGGAAAAACTTGTGGTAGGCGTCCATCGCCACCGCCGCCGATCCGCCTAGCCCGTAAAAAATGATGCGATTCGCCTGAGCCAGCGCGTCGACCACCACCTGAACGGTGGCGAAATCCAAGGTCTTGAGCGTGCTCCGGATCGCATCGACGTTCGCCTCGAACACCCGCTGCACCAGATCGGGCGCCTCGGCGTTCTCGTCGACCGATTCGTGAATGCTCCGCACCGTCGGCACGATGCTTTGCGCCAGCCGGATCTTGAAGTCCTGGAAGCCCTTGAATCCGAGCGAGCGGCAGAAGCGGATGACGGTTGGGTCGGAGACTTTCGCCTCTTCGGCGAGCTGGCTGACCGAGTAGTGAATAACTTGGTCGGCATTGGCGAGCACGGTGTCGGCGACCTTGCGCTCGGACTGACGCAGGCGGTCATAGCGCTCGCTGAGAAAGGCCAGGGGTCCAGACATCAAAGCTACTTCTGCCGCGCCGCGGCGGCTATGGCAATAGCGAGGGTAAGCCAAATCCTCCACGCCTAGCCCCAAGGCGTTCCGCGGTCACCCCGGATCTTGCGCAGGAAGCGCGCCGGGCGGGGCGAGGATCGTCAACGGATCGCTTGGGCGCAAAGGTCTTGGGGTTGCGTCGTGGGCGTAGAAATAACAAGCGAGCGGAGGATGCGGGCGGCGTCCTCCGCCGCGTGGAGGCCGGGGCGCACGACGCCCCGGCCCGCCAGAATCAGGTCACGGCGCGGTGTAGGCCGTGCCGACGTTCGGGATCTTCCAGACGCGGAAGTTCGGCACCGGAGGATTATCGAAGTTCATGGCGCCGTCGACGAACACGTTCAGGTGGTCGGAGATGACGTAGAGCGAGCCGTCGGCGCCCCAGGACATGGTGTCAGGCCAAACCATCGCCGGGTCGTGGACGAAGCGCTCCAAGACGTTGCGACGCGGATCGTACTTCATCAATCCGTCGAGGGTGAGGGCGGTCATGTAGATGTTGCCGTCGCGGTCGGCGGTCATGCCGTCGGTGTTGGACGGCAGCGTGATGACCTGCTTGACCGCGGCTTGCACGTACGGCTCCGGCACCGTGAAATCGCGCAGGATAGCGGTGTCGAGAGAATACAGGACGTTGCCGGTGAGGTTGGTCCAGTAAAGGGTCTTCTTGTCGCCGGAGAGCGCGACGCCGTCTGGACCTGTGTTCATCGGGTTCTCGGTGTTCACCTTTTCGTTGTACGTGTTGTGGAACATGTTGAAGAAAAAGTTCGGATCGGCGATGGTGAACTTCGTCCGGTCGAGCACGCGGCGCACCTTGTTGTTCTTCGAATCATAGACGATGACGCCACCGGCGGTCGGAGTGCAGAAGATGCCGCTGTCCGGGATGTAGGCGAAGCCGGAATCGTTGTCGACCACGACGTCGTTGAGGAACGAGCACTTGTGGTCGGATTCGGCGTTGGTGAACTCGTAGCGCTGGATCTCCTTGTTGGTCTTGAGATCCCAGAGCACGATCTTCTCGTCGCCCTGGGCGGTCGGCGCGCCGGCGATCTTGCCCTGGTCGAGGATCCACAGGACGTCGTTGCGGTCGACCTCGAAGCCGAGCACCGACTTGAGGCCTTTCGGATTGGCCGGATCGTTCATCTCTTCCGACGGGAAGGCCTGAAGCACCCAGGCGCCGTCCTTCTTCACCAGGCGCGACAGCGTCGCCGGCATTTCACGTCCGGACCAACGCGCGGTCGCGACGTAATAGTTGCCCTTGGAGTCGATCTTGAACCCTTGCGCCATCACCTTCTCGAAGATCGTGCTTTCCTTCCAAGTCTTCGCCAAGGCCGGGTCTTTGACGTCGTAGACGATCTTGTTCATGTCGACGACTGGCTCGGCCTTGCGTTCGGCCGCGACGGCGGCGACCGAGACGAGCAGGCAGGCCGTTAGAACGGATGTGAATGGCTTCATCGTACACTCCCTAGAATTCCACCCTGAGCGCGGCGCCCAGGCGCGGATGGCGAATTGTCCTCCCGCGGCCGCGCTGGCGGCCTCGTTGCAGAACGTCGCGGAAACCCGCGACATCGTCGGTCGCCGCCTGGCGCGCAGGAACCCCAATGTCCTCGCGCTCAGCGGCGAACGGAAAAGGAACCTTCCGAGCTGGCGCATCGGGAAGCTCCGGGGGCGCCTGGCGTTTCGGCCGACGCGCGCAGGCGGTCCGATCGTTCTGTATCCTTACTACTACCTAGTAGGAATACTAGCTCAGTCAAAGCATGACGCGGGCGAGGATGTCAAGCCCATTTGAACGCGCCGCACGGCCGTCCGACCGCTCCGGTCGCCGCTCGTCGAACCGCCTCGACGCTGTCCGCCGCCTCAAGGTATTGAGAACGTGTACATTGGTCGGTCGGCCGCAACCCCGCGCGGCGTCGCCCGGCGGCGATCCCGACGTCGCAGCCGCGGAGGCGGAACGGCGCTGCATTCACCACTCCCGAGCTAGTGAAATTACCGGGACGTCGCGATAAATGTCGCTTCTATCCTGGAAAATGGAGGCGGGCGACTCCGCGGGAGGGACCGCCGAATCGCGCTTCGACGGCGCAAGCACTGACCGCGGCGTCGATTCCTCGCGTTCGTCGTGTGCGTCGCGTCGCCCTGGCCGATCGGCGAGCGACGAAAGACGCGCGGCCTAGCGCCTGATCGTTCCCGGCTCGCGGGCGCCCTCTCGCGCCGTCCCTTGCGGCGCGCGCGCCAGCTCTCGCATCCGCGCGAGGTCGACGCGGCGGCCGTGGCTGACGACGCAGCGCGGCGGCGCGTGGAACCGCAGCGCCTCGACCGCGTCCGGCTCGCCGAGCGCGACGAGATTCGCCGCCGCGCCGACCGCGAGGCGGTGATCGGCGAGGTTGATCGCCTTGGCCGGGGCGACGGTCGTCATGTCGTAGAGGCGCTCGATTTCTTCGCGGCCGGTCATCCACAAAAGGTGCGAGGCGAGGAACGCGACTTCGAGCATATTGTTGCGGCCGAACGGATAGTAGGCGTCGGAGATGTCGTCCTGGCCGAGGCAGACGTTGACGCCCTCGTCGATAAGGTCCCTCACCCGCGCGTGCAGCGGGCCGGTGTGGGGATCGGTGACGATCGAGACGCGCGCCTTGCGCAGCAGGCCCGACAAGCGTTGCAAATAGGGCGCGGGGTAGAGCGCCATGGCGCGGCAATGATGCGCGAGCGCGCGCCCGCTCCATCCGCGGCGAAGGGCCTCGGTCGCCATCATCTCCAGGGTGCGCAGGCTGGGGTCGCCTGCGTCGTCGAGCAGCATCGAGACGTCGGCGTCGTGCTTGGCGGCGAGGTCGAAGCAGAAGGCGATGTGCTCGCGCGCGTCGGCGTCGGTGAACTCGATCCACGGGATCCCGCCCACCACGTCGGCGCCGAGCGCCATCGCCTCCGCCATCAGGCGGCCGGCGCTTGGCTCCTTGACGATTCCGTCCTGGGCGAAGGCGACCACCTGGATGTCGACCACGCCGCGAAACTTCTCGCGCACGGCGATCAGCGCCTTCACGCCTTCGAGGCGGGCCTTGCCGTCGACGTCGGCGAAGGCGCGGATGTGGAGGACGCCGTGCAGCGCCGCCAGCGCTGCGGCGCGGCGGGCGTTGGGGATGATCCAGGCGGCGTCGTAATTCGCCTTGACCGCGCTCGCGAGGTCGATCGCGCTTAGCGCCTTGCCCATGTCAGCGCCATGATAGGCGGCGAGCGCGGCCTCGTTCATCATCGGCAGCGTCCACACTTTGCAAAGATGCAGGTGGGGGTTGACGAACGATTCGCTGACCAGGCCGCCCTCGGCGTCGATCTCGTCCTCGGCCGAGCGCCCGAGGTTTTCGCCGATGGCGACGATGCGGCCGTCCGCCACGGCGATGCCGACCCGCCTCTCGCCGCCGCGCCGCAGTCGCGCGTTGCGAATCAGCAGGTCCAGCTTTTCCGCGCTCACGAGCTTCCTCCCCCTTGGGAATTCATCCCCGCCGCGCCGGGTTCGCGGGCGCGGCGGATCATAATCGGCCGTCGGCGGCGCGGTAACCCCGTAAGCGCGCGCGGGCGGGTCAATCGGCGTGGCCCCGCCGCCAAACGGCGCTATATGCTGTCGGCGCGACTTTGCGCTTCGGCGGAGGCGGCAGGGCGGCGAGGGCCGTCGGCGCTGTCGCGGGCGCGGCAAGTCAGGGAGGAACGGAAATGAAGGAACTTTACGGGCGGCCGATCGATCGGGCGAGCCTGATTCGCCGGGTGGGGCAAATGTCGCAGATCGCCGGCGCGCGCGCGAGCGTATTGACGTCGGGCGCCGCCCGAGGCGTCGAAGCGGTCGACGTGAAGACCGGGACCGGGTTCGAGTTCACCGTTCTTCCCGGCCGCGCGCTCGACATCGCCTGGGCCTCCTACCGCGGGACTCCGCTTGGCTACATTTCCAAGACCGGCGTGGTCGGGCCGGCCTTCTTCGCCGAGCAGGGCGCGACCGGCTTCCTGCGCAACTTCTTCGCCGGCCTGATGACGACCGCCGGGCTCAGCAACATTGGCCTCCCTTGCGAGGTCGACGGCGTCGAATTCGGGCTGCATGGGCGCATCAGCAACACGCCCGCGGAAGACGTGGCCGTCTCCCAGCATTGGGTCGGCGACGACTACCGGATCTCGGTCGCCGGGACCGTCCGGCAGGCGTCCGCATTCGGCGAATGCCTGGTTCTGCGCCGGGAAATCTCCACCAGCCTCGGGACTGACGCGCTCGTCGTTCGCGATACGGTCGAGAACGCGAGCGTCCGGCCCGAGCCGCTCGCGCTGCTCTATCACTGCAACTTCGGCTATCCGATCGTCAGCGCCGCCACACGGCTTCATGCGTCGCCCGGCGGCGTCGAGCCGCGCGACGCCAACGCGGCGGCCGGCATTTCCGAGCACCGCGAGTTCGGCGACCCGCAGCCGGGCTATGTCGAGCAGTGCTTCTATCATCGCCCCGACGCGAAGGACGGCCGCGCTTATGCGGCGCTGTTCAACGAACAGCTCGGCATAGGGGCCTATGTCCGATACCGCGTCGACACGCTGCCGCTGCTGGTCGAGTGGAAGATGCTGGGCGAGCAGGAGTACGTCGTCGGCCTGGAGCCCGGCGTCTCCCTGCTCGACGGCCGCGCCGAGCTGCTGCGCCGCAATGCGGCGCCGATGCTCGCCCCGGGAGAGACCCGCAGCTTCGAAGTCGAGATCGGCGCGCTCAAGGACCGCGCCGCGCTCGACGCGCTGTTATGAGAGCGTCCGCGCCCGACTAGGCGCCGCGCCGCGCGCTCGGCGCGCGCGGCGCCGCCGCGGCGGCGCCGGTCGAAGCCTTGCGCGCGTCGCGAAGGCGGCCGACGAGCCAGCTCGCCAGCAGGAGGGCCGACAGCCCCGCGCCGATCGCGCAGACGCCGCGCCATTGCGCGTGGCGATAGCTGGCGCTGGCGAGCGCCGAGCCGAGCGACATGCCGACGAAGCCGGCGGTGATGAACACGGCGGTGATGCGCGAGCGCGCCTTCGGCGCCAGGCGGTAGATCACCGATTGATGCGTCACTTGCAGTCCTTGCGCGGCGGCGTCGACCAGGAAGACGCCGACGATGACCATCGCCAGCGAAGTCGTCGCCTGGGCGAGAACGATCCAGGCGACGAGCAGCATGGCGGCGAATGCGCCCGTCATCGGCCGCGCGAGGCCGCGATCGCCGAGCCGGCCGGCGAGATTGGCCGAAAGCGCGCCGGCGGCGCCGATCAGGCCAAACAGGCCGACGGTGGTGGTCGAATAGCGGTAAGGGGCCGCGGTGAGCAGGAAGGTCAGGCTCGTCCACAAGGCGCTGAACGCGCCGAGCCCCAGCAGGGCGTAGAACGCCCTTCGGCGCAGTTCCGGCTCGTTGCGCACGAGCGTGACCAGCGACGCCAGCAAGGTTCCGTAGGGAACCGCCTCGCGCGGAGGGTCCGGCGCCATGGCGCGCCTCAGCGCAAACCACAGCGCCCCGACCGCCGCGGCGGCGAGGACGTAGACCCAACGCCAACCCGCCCAATCGGCGACGGCGCCGGACACCGTGCGGGCGAGCAGAATGCCCAGCAGCAGGCCGGTCATCACCTGGCCGATCGCGCGCCCGCGCGTCGCCTCGGGCGCGTGCGAGGCGACATAGGGAACGACGACCATGGTCGCGCTCGCCGCCGCGCCGACCAGCAGGCTCGCGGCGCCAAGCGCGACCAGCGTCGGGCTTGCGGCCGCGCACAACAGGCCGACGACGCAGGCCGCGAGCATGAACGAGGTCAATCGGCGCCGGTCGAGGCGATCCCCGAGCGGAACGAGCAGCAGGACGCCGAGCGCGTAGCCGAGCTGGACCACGGTCACCAGATAGCCGGCCTGGGTCGCGTCGCAGCCGAAGCTCCGGCCGATGTCGGCGAGCAGCGGCTGGGAGTAATAAAGATTGGCCACCATGACGCCCGCGGTCGCGGCGAACAACGCCATGCGGCCGGGCGTCAAAACCGGGATTGAGGCGCTGTTGGCGTCGATCATGAGCAGGACCGTTATAGATCGAGAAATTCCTAATTAGCGATGTGAAGCCAGCCGCCGTCGCCGACCTACAGCCCGTGCAAAGCGACTTCGACGGCGGCGACGAGGTCGGCGCGTTGCGGCGCGAGCGTTCCGACCAACCGCATCCCCTTCAAGAAGCAAAGCAGGAACCGGGCGCAGGCCTTGGCGTCGAGATCGCGGCGTAGCGAGCCGTCGGCCTGGCCGGCGCGCGCCAGCTCCAGCACGATCTTCTCCGTCGTCAGGAAAGCCTTGCGCACGCGTCTGGCGACATATTCGTCATAAGCGGCGAGCTCGGCCGCCACCGTGACTGAAAGGCAGCCGCGCTTTCCCGCCGCGCCCTGCGACGATTCGACGTAGAACAGCAGGGCGTCGCGCAGCCGCTCGCGGCCGCTCTTCTTCGTGTCGACGCGGCGGCGAAGCGCCGCATGGCTCGTCTCCACGTAACGATCGAAAGCCGCCAGGAACAGGGCGTGTTTGTCGCCGAACGCCTTGTAGATGCTGCCCCAGGCGAGGCCGGTGGCCTCGGCGAGATCGGCGACCGAAGCGCCGTGGTAGCCGCGGCCGCTGAATGCGACGATGGCGCGCTCCAGCACCGTCTCCATGTCGAACTCGCGCGGACGGCCGGGGCCGGGCTTGGCAGGAGAGGCGGAAGAAAGGTCGGTCATGGCGACAATATGGGATCGTTCGATCCCCTATTCAATCGCCCACGAAGGGGCCGCCGCGCCGGCTTGTTCACCCGCGGCTTCTCGCCGCGCGACGGCGCCGCAGGCGTCCCGCCTGGATGCGACGGCGGAAAGGCGACGAGGTCATTGCGCCGCGGCGGCGCGTTCGAGGTTCGCGCGCAGCGCGCGGATGTCGTCGGTCAAGCGGACGAGGTCGGCGTTGGACAGGCCGCTCGCCTCCGCGATGCAGCGCGTCACGCCCTCGGCTTCGCTTCGCAGCGCCTGTCCCTTTTCGGTCAGCGCGACAAGGACTCTGCGCTCGTCGGCCTCGGAACGGCGGCGCGTCACCAAGCCCAAGGCCTCGAGCCGCTTCAACAGCGGCGTCAGCGTGTTGGTGTCCAGCGACAGGCGTTCGCCAAGGCCGCTGACCGCGACCCCCTGCTCGCGCCAAAGCGCGAGCATGACCAGATACTGGGGGTAGGTCAGTCCGAGGCGCCGCAAAAGCCGACGGTAAACGCGGTTGAAGGCGAAACCGGCCGAATGGACTGCGAAACAAAGGAGCCTGTCGAGGTCCGGAACCAGAGGCGATGCGCGATCGGTCATGATCTCCAATTATATCGCGCGCGATATGATCGCAAGCGTTGACAGAGAGGGGGCGGCGGTGTAGATCGCGAGCGATAATATCGTGTACGATATTTTATCGCTCGAAGGAGAGGAGTGCGGAACATGTCAGTCAGCGCGAAATACAAGACGACGGCGACGGCCACCGGCGGCGGCCGCGATGGCAGGACGGCTCTCGCGGACGGCACGCTCGCGTTGCAACTCGTCGTTCCCAAAGAACTCGGCGGACCCGGCGGCGACGGCGCCAATCCGGAAAAGCTGTTCGCCCTCGGCTATTCCGCCTGCTTCCTCGGCGCCATGCGCGTCGCCGCGGGGCCGGCGAAGATCAAGGTTCCCGAAGGCTCGACCGTGACCGCCACGATCGGCATCGGCCCGCGCTCGGAGGGCGGTTTCGGCATCACCGCGGAACTCGACGTCTATCTCCCCGGCCTGCCCGAGGCGGAAGCCCGCAGGCTGGTCGAGACGACGCACGACATTTGCCCCTACTCGAACGCCATCAAAGCCAGCGTCGACGTGAAGACCACGACGCGCGCCTAACCTGAATGCGCCGTCGCGCCTTCCAGGGCGTTTGTTCCTGGAAGGCGGACGGCGCGGCTTCGACCCCATGATCGCGAGCCGAGACGATGACGCCGACGCCGGCCGCCCGCCGGCGTCGGCGCTTGGCGGCTTCGCGCTTCTTCCATGGCCAGCCGCTCTACAGCTTCACGCTCTCGGCCGCCTCCTTGAGGATGCGGGCGCTGGTCCTCAGCGCCACCCGCTCGGCGGAGTCGAAGTGGGGCAGCAGCGCGCCGTGGATGCCGCCGGCGCCGACGATGTGGGGCAGGGAGAGGGTCACGTTGTCGACGCCCTCGATGTTCTCGGCGCGCGCCGACACCGACAGCAGCGTATTCTCGTCGCGGCCGATCGCCTGGACGATGCGCGACAGGCCAGCGCCGATGCCGAACCAGGTCGCG
The DNA here is from genome assembly GCA_964552445.1 of uncultured Bradyrhizobium sp. Lineage (GTDB taxonomy): Bacteria > Pseudomonadota > Alphaproteobacteria > Rhizobiales > Beijerinckiaceae > Roseiarcus. The sequence continues at coordinate 15,072 of CAZKHF010000010.1, forward strand.
CCCTTGCCGGCGATAATGCGGTCGGCGGCGCGGCGGACGTCCTCGTCGATGCGCGCCCGCTCGACGTCGTTCAACGGCCTGCCGAGCTGGGTGGCGACGTCGATCACCGAAAGGCCGCCGACGGTCGCGCCCGACCACCACAGCACTTCCGAATCGCCGTGCTCGCCAACGACGTAGGCATGCACCGAGCGCGACGATATGCCGAGGTGCTCGCCGAGCAGGGAGCGGAAGCGGGCGCTGTCGAGGATGGTCCCGGAGCCGAACACGCGACCGTCGGGCAATCCGGAAATGCGCGCGGCGATGTCGGTCATGATGTCGACCGGGTTCGAGGCGATGAGCAGAATGGCGTCCGGCGCGGCGCCGAGCACGGCGGGGATGATCTTGCCGAACACCGCCGCGTTGCGCTCGAGCAGGGCGAGCCGCTCTTCTCCCGGACGTTGCGCGACGCCGGCCGCGAGGATGACGACGTCGGCGCCCGCCAGCTCGTCGTAGCCGCCGGCGCGGACGAAGTTGGAATGGGCGAAGGGCGTCGCGTGCAGAATGTCCTGGGCCTGGGCGGCCGCCAGCTTTTCGTTGAGGTCCGTCAGCACGATGAGGTCGGCCGTGCCCTGCAGGACCATGGCGTAAGCCGCGGTGCTGCCGACCGCGCCCGCTCCGACGACGCCAACTTTCATCGATCGACCTCCCTCCGCCGCTCGGCCCGACAAGCCGCGTGCTCGACGCCAGCGTAGCGGAATTCCTGCTCAACCGAAACACAGCGATTTCGGATTTTACGGAGAGTTTGTTCAATGGCGAAATCGCGTCTCCCATCCGCCCGAGCGTCGCTTCGCGCATCGCGTTCGCGGTTCGCTTAACCGCGAACGCGAAAGATTCGGCGACCGGCTCGCGTCGGGCGCGAAGCAGACCTCGCCGGCGAGTTCTGTCGCGCTTTCTGCAAGCGGCGGTCCGAGCTTGCGCTTTCGTCTTCGCTGGCGCGATCGGCGCTGCGAACGAGCGCGGGATCGGCGAGGTTTCTTTTCGCGCGCCGAGCGGCGCGGCGCCGCAAGCGACCTCGCGGTCGCGTTTTGCAAGACTGGTTAAGTCAGATTATTTGACGGTCGCCCTGCCCGTTTTATTTTCGCCGATAGCTGTCTTCGTCTCCGCACAGCGATCAACTCGCTGCTCAAGCGGCGATATTGAGCGGCGCCCGGTCGGCTCATTGCGGTCAGCACGCGAATAACTTGCAAAAGAGGCAAATGAGCGGCGCAATTCCGTTCTTATACGCGCGCGTTGACGAAATGCTAACCATTCTCGCGCTTCTATAACCATTCTCGTGCTTCTAGTTATCCTATGTGACGTCGAGGAATCACCGTCGTGGCGCCGTTCGCGTGATCGCGTCGCAATTTTCCGTCGCTCGCAGAGAGGGGCCTTGAAATGAGAGTCGACGACCTCAGAATCCGCACCAAGACGCTCATCCCGGTGGTCGGCATGGCGCTGCTCGCGCTGGCGATGGTCGCCTTCGGCGCCGTCAAGCTCATCGGCGTCAGCGCGACCGCGAGCGAGATCATCGAACGTCGCGACGCCGGCGTCGACCTGCTCGTCCGAGCGTCGCGCGACGTCTTGGAGATGGGCTACGACGTCTTCGGCGTGATCCTGTTCGACGGGAGCCAAGCGCAGGGGAAGGTCGCCGCCGATGGGTTCGCCAAGACCATCGACCAGGCGACGCAGCATCTGGACGCGGCGGCCGCGCTCCTCCCCGACAAGGCGGACAAGATCGCCGAATTCAAGGCCCGTTTCGCGGCGATCGCGGAGAAGGCCCGGAAGCCGTTCAAGATCGGCGTGGACACGCCTTCCCTCGAGATGGGCGCGAAACTGAAGCCCGACGAGCTCGACCAGATGGCCGAGGGCGCGCGCGAAATGGACGCGCTCGACGCTTCGGCGCGGGGCCTGGTCGACGATATGCGCGCGTTCAACCAAGCCCTGCGCGACGACAACAGCCAGGCGACGGCCAGTCTGCGCGCCGAATCGCACAACGCTTTGATCATGATGGCGCTCGTCGCCCTCTTCGCGACCCTGCTCGTCGGGGCGGCGGCGACCTGGCTGTCGACCGCCAAGGTCGCCCGCCCGCTGACCGAGCTGAAAGCGAGGATGGCGACGCTGGCCAAAGGCGACGTCAACGTCGAGATCGCCGGCCAGGACCGCCGCGACGAGGTCGGCGAAATGGCGCAGGCGGTCGAAGTGTTCAAGCGCAACGCGATCGCTCGCGCGCGGCTGGAGGCCGAGGCGGAGGCGGAGCGGGCGCGCGCCGAAGCCGAACGCGAGCGCGCGGCGGCCGAGCGCGCCAAGGCGGCCGAGGAGCAGGCGGAGGTGGTGCGCCGCCTCGGCGACGGGCTGAAGGACGTCGCCGGCGGCGACCTGATGGCGCGGCTCGGCGACGGCTTCAGCGCGACCTACGCGCAGATCCGCGACGACTTCAACCAGGCGGTCGACAAGCTGAAGGCGACCATCCTGGCCGTCGTCGCCAGCACCGACGCGATCGAGGTCAACGCGCAAGAAATCGCCACCGCCTCCGACGATCTGTCGCGCCGCACCGAGCAGCAGGCCGCGAGCCTCGAACAATCGGCGGCGACGCTCGGCGAAGTCACCGAGACGGTGAAGCGGGCGGCGGAGGGCGCGAAGCTCGCGCGCGAGGTGGTCTCGAGCGCCAAGACCGACGCCGACAAGAGCGCGGTAGTGGTGCGCCAGGCGGTCGAGGCGATGAACGCGATCGCCAAGTCGTCGCACCAGATCGGCCAGATCATCGGCGTGATCGACGAGATCGCCTTCCAGACCAACCTGCTCGCGCTCAACGCCGGCGTCGAGGCGGCGCGCGCCGGAGAAGCCGGCAAGGGCTTCGCGGTGGTCGCTTCGGAGGTGCGCGGGCTGGCGCAGCGCTCGGCGGAAGCCGCCAAGGAGATCAAAGGGCTGATCTCGCAATCGGCGACCCAGGTCGATTCCGGCGTCAAGCTGGTGGCCGAAACCGGCCAATCGCTGGAGCGCATCGTCGCGCAAGTCGGGCAGATCAACACGGTCGTGTGCGAAATCGCCGCCGGCTCGCAGGAACAGGCGACGGCGTTGCAGCAGATCAACGTCGCGATCGACCAGATGAACACCGTGACGCAGCAGAACGCGGCGATGGTCGAGGAATCGACCGCGGCCGGGCGGTCGCTGTCGGACGAGTCGTCGAAGCTGTCGCGCTTGATCGGCCAATTCCAGATCGGCCGGGCGGCGGACGACGAGGCGCTGCGCGCGCAGCTCAAGAAGGTCGCGCCGCACGCCTTCGGCGCCAAGGCGGTCGAACCGGCGGCGGCGCGCGCCGACAAGTCCGGAACGAGGCGCCGGCCGGTCAAGGCGTCGGTCAACGGACCGCGCGCGTCGACGTCGAGCGAGGCCGCCGGCGAAAACGACTGGAAGGAATTCTAGCGCTCTTCAGGTTGCCGGAGTCGAGCGACGCCGCCTCGTCCCGCCTCCTGCGGCAAGACAGAAATAAGCGCCGTCGCGTCGAAGGCGCGGGCTCGTCGCGGGGGCGAAGAGCCGGCTGAAGCAGGCGGCGGCGACGGGGGCGCTGACGGCGAGGTTGTCGGGGCTTGCGGGGCGCCGCCGGGCAGGCGCGGGACGGCCGCGAAGGAGCCGCGCAATCCTAAGGCGCGGGAACGGGAAATCAGGGAATTGCGCGCCGGATTCTGTCTCTCTTGCGCGGGCGGGATGGGCGGCGAAGGGGGCGGGCGAGGCGCCCGCGATCAAGGCCGCCGCGGACGGCCGAATTGGGGAATTCGTGTCGCGGCAACGTAATGCGTAATGCCGTAATGCCCGCAAGCCGCGGAGCTCGATGCGGCGAGAATAGGCAATATAGGAAATATAGGGAGGGGACACGGGATAGGAAATATAGGGAGGGGACACGGGACTGCGGCGCCGCGCCCATAGCTTCCGCTTTCCATCGGGAAAGCGTATCTTCCAGCAGATCGACGGCGAATGGCGGCGGCCGGGGAGCGCGGCGTTGCGACGAGAACGCGCCGATCATGTTCCGGCTAAGCGACGGCCTGCGGCGATCACCGGGTCGGTCGTCGAGCGCGCCGGCGCCGCGGCCCGCCTTGATCGTCAGAAGCAGACCGGTCTTTCCAAGCCGGATTTCGCAACCAAAGCGGACGGCGCCGCCGCCTGGGCAAAGGGCCGAAATAGGCCCGCCGAAGGCAACGAAAGAATAGGGGGAGAGCTTATGCGAGTCGGCGATTTTCTCAGAACGAGCCGCCAAAAGCCCGTCGTTTGCGCGCCGGAGGACACCGTCGAGACGGTCGCGGCGCGATTGACGTCCCACGACATCGGCGCCATGCCCGTTTGCGGCGCCGGCGATGCGCTGGTCGGCGTTATCTCCGGACGCGATCTGGTGCGCGCGTTCGCCAAGGACAGCGCGCGCTTTCGTGAGCGGCGCGTGCGCGACCTGATGACGCGCGAGGTCATCACCTGCGAGCCGGCCGAAAGCATGGCCGCCGCCGAGAAGCTGATGAACGAGCATCACATTCGCCATCTGCCGGTCGTCGAGGGCGCCAAGCTGGTCGGCGTGTTGTCGATCCGCGACGCGGTCGCCGCGCGGCTCAGCGAATCGCGCGACGAAGTGAATTTTCTGCGCGACGCCGTCATCGCGGCGCGCCATGCCTGAAGCGCCGCGCTTACCGCGTTTGCGGGGGTTGCGGCGCCGGCGCGCTTGACGATCGACCGTGCCGTGACCACCGCGACCGGCGCCGGCCGCGGGCTCGAACCTGAGCGACCGCCGCAATTCGCCGTCGATCTCTTGCTTGCGAAGTTTCCGATTGAAATGGGCTGTCAAGGGCGCGCCCATAGGGCGTCGAATGACGCCCGTCTTTCGACGCCCTATGCGCGCGCCGCCTGCGGCGGTCGAGACCTTTGACAGCCCATTTCAATTGGAAAAGGCCCCTTTCTAAGAGATCGACGGCGAATTGCGGCGGCCGGGGAGGGCGGCGTCGCGGCGACAGTGCGCTTCGCTTAGCTCGCCTCTGCTCGGCGACCGAGCGGTGATCGAAGTCAGTGATCCAAATCGGGTAATGTGTATCATGTCCCCGTATTCCCCGTATTCCGTATTGCCCGTATTGCCCGTATTGCCTGTATTGCCGGTACGTTCGCCCCTGGCTTCGCCCACGGGGAAATTTTCTGCCCTCGATCGCTTTGAATCGCTTGAATCCCCGGAAAACTCCGCCGCCTGACCTGCGCAGCGCGGGATTACGTTGACCCGCGCATGAATCCTTTTCCCAGGCACAGACGCGTCGCATCGCGTCCCGAACGAAATCCCCCACAACCCGTCGCGCGCTCGCGCCGCGTCTCACTCCGCGCCGCCCCCGTCCGCTCCGCCGCTCTCGATCGTCGGAAAGTAGCCGGCGGGCTTGTCGCCGACGCGCGCGCCGCCGTGGATCATGCCCTGCAGCGTCTCGCCGAAGAAGATGTAGGGGTAGGCGGGCGGCGGCGCGCTCGCGGCGTCGAGCTTCGCTCTCAGCTCGGCGGGAAGCGCGAACGACAGCGCGTCGAGGTTCATCGCGAGCTGGGCGGGCGTGGTCGCGCCGACGATCGTCGAGGCGACGCCTGGCCGGTTGGCGACCCAGTTGAGCGCCACCTGCGCCATCGGCCGGCCGATCGCCTTGGCGACCGCTTCGAGCTCGGCGATGATCGCTTGGTTGCGCGGGGTAAGGCGGCGGAAGGCCGGGTTGGGCGAATCCTTCAAGGTCTCGAGCCGCCCGACCGCGCGTTCGCCCGGCCGATACTTGCCCGACAACAGCCCGCCGGCGAGCGGGCTCCAGACCATCAGGCCCATGCCCAGGCGGGTGGCGAGATCGACGAACTCGTTCTCGATGCCGCGCTCGATCAGCGAATATTCGAGCTGCAGCGCCGCGACCGTCTCCCAACCGCGCGCTTCCGCGAGCGTCTGCGCGCGCGCGGCGTGCCAGGCGGGGACATTCGACAGCCCGACGTAGCGCGCCTTGCCCGAGCGCGTAAGCTCGTCGAGCGCGCGCATCGTCTCCTCGACCGGCGTGACGCGGTCCCAGGCGTGGAGGATGTAGAGGTCGACATAGTCGGTCCCGAGCCGCTTCAGCGAGCCTTCGATGGCGTTAAGGATGTGCTTGCGGCCGGCGCCGCCGGCGTTGGGGTCGCCGGGCGCGGCGTTGAAGCCGAACTTGGTGGCGATCACCGCCTTGTCGCGCAGGCCGCGCTCGGCGACGAATTCGCCGAGCCAGGTCTCGCTGGTTCCGCTGGAATAGAGATCGGCGGTGTCGAAGAAATTGCCGCCCGCTTCGACATAGGCGTCGAACAGGCGGCGCGCGGCGTCCTTGTCGGCGCCCCAGCCCGATTCCGCGCCGAAGGTCATGGTTCCGAGCGCGAGGCGGCTGACCCTGAGGCCGCTGCGGCCGAGCGCGTAATAATGGGCGAGATCGGGCGAGCTGGTCATGGCGCGCTCCCCGCGACGAGGCGCGGCGCGATCACGGCGTCGAACGCCTTCAGCGCCGCGCCGATCGCCTGATGCATGTCCCAGTAGCGGTAGGAGCCGAGGCGGCCGCCGAAATGGACGCCGGTCTCGGCGGCGGCGCGCGCGCGGTAGCGCAAATAGGTCGCTTGGTCGGCGGCGGTGTCGATCGGGTAATAGGGCTCGTCGCCGCGCTCGGCGAAGCGCGAGTACTCGCGAGCGATCACCGTGCGGTCGGCGGGATAGTCGCGCTCTGGGTGGAAGTGGCGGAACTCGAGGATGCGGGTGAAGGGCGCCTCCTCGTCGGCGTAGTTCATCACCGCCGCGCCCTGGAAGTCGCCGGTCGGCAAGGTCTCCTGCTCCAGGTCGATGGTGCGCCAGCCGAGCCGGCCTTCGGCGTAGTCGAAATAGCGGTCGATCGGGCCGGTGTAGACGATCGGCAGGCCGGGGCGCAGCATCGGCTTGAGCGAGAAGAAGTCGACGCCGAGCCGGACGTCGATCAGCGGGTTCGCCAGCATCCGCTCGAACACCGCGGCGTAGCCGTCGACCGGCAGCCCCTCGAAGGCGTCGGAGAAATAGCGGTTGTCGAAAGTGTAGCGCACCGGCAGGCGGGCGATGACGCGCGCCGGCAGGTCGCGCGGGTCGGTCTGCCACTGCTTGAGGGTGTAGCCGCGGATGAACGCCTCGTAGAGCGGCCGGCCGATCAGCGAGATCGCCTTCTCCTCGAGGTTGGTCGGCGGCGCGCCGCCGAGCTCGCTCGCCTGCTCGGCGATCAGCGCGCGCGCCTCGTCCGGGCTAAAGCGCCGGCCGAAGAACTGGCAGATGGCGCCGAGGTTGATCGGCATCGGATAGACGCGGTCCCGGTGGACGGTGAAGACCCGGTGGCGATAGTCGGTGAAGGCGGTGAAGCGCTTGAGGTAGGTCCACACCGCCTCGTTGGAGGTGTGGAACAGATGCGCGCCGTATCTATGGATCTCGATGCCGGTGTCGGGATCGCGCTCGCTGTAAGCGTTGCCGCCGACGTGCGCGCGCCGCTCGACGATCAGCACGCGCTGGCCCAGCGCGTTGGCGGCGCGTTCGGCCAGCGTCGCGCCGTAGAAGCCCGCGCCGACCACCAGAAGGTCGCAATGGGCCAGGGCTTCGCCCAGGTTCGCGTCGGTTTGGGTCATGCTGCTGCGGCGGCCTTCTCAAATCGAGGGAAACGCGATTCGCGGCGAAGCGACGGCCGTGGGCGTAGGCGGCCTCCGCGCTCGAGGACATTTCGCCCGCCCGCTTCGGCCGTTTCCTCCCCGCCGCCTCCTCCGGATGAAGACGCGCGCCGACGCTGCGTCGCGCGCGGCGCCTTGCAAGCATAGTACCCAGACGAGGCGAACGGAAACAAGCGGCCGCGAAGGCGTTTCGCTCGTCGGCCGCTCAAATCGGCCGCCATCGGCGACCGATCGGCGCCGGAAGCCGAATCTTGCGTCCTTCCTGCTGCAGAATTGATCGGCGAAAATAGGATGGACGCGCGCCATTCACGGCCTCAACCGTTAATAACTGCTTGACCATCAGTTTGAGTTGTGACAAACTATTGTTGTTCTATATAGGTAACGCAAGACGCGGCGGGGACATTTCATGGGATCGGATAGATTGTTTCACTCAGAACAAAGTTGGTTCTATGGACGCCTTTAATTACGGCAGTCTGGCAGCGTTATGAGGGCTCGTATTTACGATGAAACGTGTCATAAAAGAGCGCATGAAGAAGAAAAAGCGCGTAGAAAAGAAGGTGTCACGGCGTGTCTTGCGCGAATTTCCGATGTTTGTTCCGAATTCTTACGGCTCGGCAAACGCCCGCGCAACGCTTACGGCGGTTGCGGCGGAGCAGTCTATTTTACACCTGTCCAGGCTGCTGTCTTACGCCGGCGCAACCGAGCAGATTTCTATCGTCGGGGCGCAGGATCTTGCGACCACGCCGCGCCAACGCGAGGCCGCCGCCACGCTCGAAAAGCTGTTTTCGAAGCACGGAAGCGACAAATCCAGCGTGCATGATTATCATCATGTCTACGGCGCCTTGTTGGATGAGCCTCAGCGCCTTGAAACGATCGTCGAGATCGGAATCGGCACCAACAACCCGTCTCTCGTTTCGACCATGGGCGCCGGCGGCAAGCCAGGCGCATCGCTCCGCGCCTTCGCCGAATACGCTAGCCGCGCGCGCATCATCGGCGCCGACGTCGACAAGGACATCTTGTTCAGCGAGGGAAGGATCGAAACCGTTTTCGTCGACCAGACCGACTGCGCGAGCTTTTCGGGAATCGAAACTTTGCTCGCCGGGCCGTGCGATCTGGTCATTGACGATGGCCTCCACGCGCCGAACGCCAACCTCGCCACCCTCCTGTTCGCGCTTCCCTGCCTGAAGCCCGACGGGTGGTGCGTCATTGAAGATATCGCCAAGGCGTCCCTGCCGCTGTGGCAGGTCGTCGGAAAAATACTCAAGCCGATGTGTGTAGCGTATATTGTAGAGGCGCGCGACGGGTATCTGTTTTGCTGTAAGAAAAGATAGGTATACATTATAATCGAACTGATTATCTCCGCCTAAGAAGCTGGGCGGCTCCATCAACGCGGTTTTGGCGTCGGCGTCAGCGCGACGCCGTGCGGTTTCGGCGCCGGATCCGTCGATCGTCGGCGAATGCGATCGCCTGCCGCAGCCGCGTTTGACACGGCGACAGACACAGATACGTTGACAGCGCGCTTAATGCGATTGCCGCGCGCCGGGCGAGGCGGGGATGACGACACGGGTAAGACCGATCACAGATGCAAGGCTACGAACGATGGGTGGACGCGTGAATTAAGGGCGCTGTCACGTAACCGCGATCCTCGCGCGCTTGGGCTCGACGGAGGAGCCGGCGGGCGGAACTGAGGCGCGGGCAGTTGCCCGCGTGCTCCGCCTCGCATAGACGGGCCTCGGCGCATAAGGGGGCGCAAGCGTTGATGTCGGCGTACCCGATTGTCTCGATCGTGGTGGCGTTCGCTGCGATGTGTGTCGTCGTCGCCGGCGTCGGCGCGGCGATGGCGCGGGTTGGCTTCCCGCTCCCGCGCGCCGACGCTCGCATCGGGCGCTTGGACGGGCTGCGCGGCTACTTGGCCGTCTCGGTTCTGGGATCGCATTTCCTCTGTTGGATGGAGGCTACCCGGTTTTCCGGCGCGTGGAAGGCGACCACCATCCCGGTTTTGTCCGGCGTCGGCGCCGACGCGGTCTCGCTGTTCTTCATGACGACCGGGATCCTCTTCTACCCGCGCGTCCTCGCCGGATTCCGGGCGACGTCGTGGAAGGCGACGCTGACCAACCGATTCTTCCGCATCATCCCGCTGGTCGTCGTCTCGGTGGCGGCGATCACGCTGATCATCGCGCTGCGCGTTGGGCGCGGCCTCGATCGCAACTACCCCGTCGCGGCGTTGATGTGGATCACCGCGACGCACGAGTTGCCGCTGCTCGGCTACAAGGACAGCGGGCGGCTGAACGCTTACGTGCTGTGGAGCCTGCATTTCGAGTGGCTCTTCTATCTCTTCGTGCTGCCGATCTGCGCGGCCGTCGCCGACGGGTTGCGGCGCAGGACGCCGAGGTGGGCCTTGCCCGCCGCTCTGGCCGTCGTTCCGCTCTTTCTCAACCCGCATTGGCTGGGCGGCCTGATGAACTTCCTGCCCCTCTTCGCCGTCGGTATGCTCGCCTACGAGCTGCGGGAGCGCGAGAAGATCCGCCGCGTCCTCGAAACGCGCTGGTCGGCCGTCGCGGCTCTCGTCGGCTTGGTCGTCGCCATGAGCCTCGAATTCGCCGCCTTCCGGCCGTGCCAGGTTGCGTTGTTCGGGTTCTTCTTCGTTTGCGTCGCTTGCGGCAACGACATCCTGGGGACGCTCGCCTCGCCCGGCGCGCGCGTCCTCGGCGAATGCTCGTATGCGATCTACCTGTTGCATGGCACGGTCCTCGATCTTCTCTTCGTCGAGGGCGGGCCGGCGACTCGCGCGTTTTCCGTCGGCGCGCTGCCGGCGCTGTTGCCGATCGTCGCGGCGGCGGTCGTCGGCCTGGCGGCGGTCGCCCACATCCTCGTCGAGCGCCCGGCGATCCGCGTTGGCCACGAGTTGGCGGGGCGATGGCGCGCGGCGCGGCCCGCCGCCGAAATCGGCGCCGGTCGGCTCGTCTAGGAGGGTCGTGGCGCCGGCGCGGGAAGCCGCAACCGAGGCGCAGGCTCCATAGCGTCGCGGCGGCAGAAAGGGAATTGAGGGAGTGGAGGCGCGACGGGGAGGCGCGAGGGACCGAGCCCGTCGAGCGGGATCGGGGGGCCGGCGCCGATTTCCCGCGCGCGCTTGATTCCAAGCGCTTGCGCGGCGGTTCCTTTCCGCCGCGCGGCTGGGAAGGAGGCGACCACGAGGCGCTCGCGAAATAACGATGTGATAGTGTAGTTCATGCGTTGACAGAGGGACATTGTCATGTCGCGTTGACGACGAGCCGGCGTCGTTGGTTGCGCTTCGCGGCAGCGAGTCCATCGGCCGCGCGCTCGGCTTGCCGGGCTTCTTCGAGCGTGCCGCGACAGGACGGGCCGCGATCCGTGACCCGGCAGGCGCGGGCCGAAGCGAAGCGGATCGGGGTGTTGGGGGCTAATACCAAGACTCTCTGATCAGAACCGGTGGGCCCATTGGCGCAGTCCGATGGACATGATCCTCCAGGGCTGGTCGACGAGCCTGTTCCAGGCGTGGCAGCAGTGATCGAGGATGTCGTCGTAGGATTTGAAGACGCGGTTCGAGAGCCAGTTGTCGCGCATGAACTGCCAGACGTTTTCCTGCGGGTTGAGTTCCGGGCATTTGGCGGGCAGGATCGTGTCCCGTTTCGTGGTGTAGCAGCGGCGGCGTGATGACCGCGCTCGCCG
>CAZKHF010000011.1:0-25211 GCA_964552445.1 uncultured Bradyrhizobium sp.
CGACGATCGCCGCGATCAAGGCCGCCGACCTCAGGCGCGAGGTCAAGATCCTGGTCGGCGGCGCGCCGCTCAGCGAGCGCTACGCGACGGAGATCGGCGCCGACGGCTACGGCCCGACGGCAAGCGACGCGGTCGCGCTCGCGCGGCGGTGCGTGGGGCTGTCCAACTGACGCAAGAGCTGACGCTGGCGAGCCGGCAAACAGGAGCCGCGCCGATGAACCTCGAGAAGGCGTTCGGACCCAAGCGCAAGCGGGTGCTCGACGCGATCAGCCATCGCTCGCCTGACGGCGCGCCAATGGACTTTGGCGGATCGGCGACCACGGGCGTGCACGTGAGCTGCGTCGCCAAGCTCAGAGACTATTACGGGCTCGAGAAACGGCTGGTGAAAGTGTGCGAGCCGTTCCAGATGCTCGGCCTGATCGAGGACGACCTCAAGGAGGCGATCGGCGTCGACGTCGCGCCGCTGACGGGGCGCGGCACGTTCTTCGGGTTCGACAACCGCGACTGGAGGCCGTGGACCTTCAACGGGCTTGAGGTGCTCGTGCCCGACGGCTTCCGCACCACGGTCGAGCCGGAGAAGGGCGGCACGCTGATCTATCCCAAGGGCGATCTCAGCGCCCGGCCGAGCGGGCACATGCCGAAGGACGGTTTCTTCTTCGACGCGATCATTCGCCAGAAGCCGATTGATCTCGACCATCTCGACCCTTCGGACAACACCGAGCAGTATCAGCCGCTGACCGAAGCGCAGCTCGATGAGATCGAGCAGGACGCGCGCGCGCTCGGAAACGGCGAATACGCCGTGTTCGCCTCGTTGGCGAACACCAACCTTGGCGACATCGCCTGGGTGCCGGGACCCGATCTGATCGAGCCCAAGGGCGTGCGCGACGTCGCCGAATGGTACATGTTGACGGCAAGCCATCCCGACATCGTGCACAAGATCTTCGAGCGGCAGGTCGAGGTAGGCATCGGCAACCTCGAAAGAATCCATCAGCGCCTCGGCGACGACGCGATCGACGTGATCTTCCTCTGCGGCGCCGACTTCGGCACCCAGACGTCATCCTTCTGCTCGGTCAGAACCTTCGATTCCCTGTGGAAGCCGCACTACGCTGAGCTCTGCGACTGGATTCACAAGAACACGCCTTGGAAAACGTTCAAGCATTCCTGCGGCTCGTCGGAACGATTCTTCGAGTCGATGATCGACGCCGGGATCGACATCGTCAATCCGGTCCAATGCTCGGCCAAGGGCATGGACCCGCGCATGCTGAAAGAGAAGTATAAGGGACGTCTCGTCTTCTGGGGCGGCGGCGTCGACACGCAGCGGACGCTGCCGTTCGGGACGCCGGGCGAGGTGCGGGCCGAGGTGCTCGAGCGCTGCGAAATCTTTTCGCAGGGCGGCGGCTTCGTGTTCAACACGATCCACAACGTCCAGGCCAACACGCCGGTCGAGAACATGGTCGCGATGTTTGAGGCGGTGAAGGAGTTCAACGGGCGGCGCTGATCGCGGCGCGGCGTCCGCGCTTTCGCAAGCGGCGCCGCTAAGGATTGCGCCTCGTAAAGGAGCGATGCCCAGCATGACGGGGCCCGGCGCGGACCATCCGGAAACTGAAGGCGCGGCTCAGCGCCGCGCCGCCGCGCCGCGCAAGGCGTTGGCGATCGCCTGCGGCGCCTTGGCGCGCGAGATTGTCGCGCTCTCGCGCGGCCCGCTCGGCGGCTTCGACGTCACATGCCTGCCGGCGCAACTGCACAACCGGCCGGAACGCATTCCCGAAGCGGTCAGGCGCAAGATTCGCGCGAATCGGTCGCGTTATGACGAGATCCTCGTGCTGTACGGCGATTGCGGCACGGGCGGCGCGCTCGACGCGGTGCTCGCCGAAGAGAAAGCGACCCGGATCGCCGGACCGCATTGCTACGCTCTCTACGCGGGCGAGGCCGCGATCGCGGCGATGATGGCGGAAGAGCCAGGCTCGTTCTTCGCCACGGACTTCCTGGTCCGGCGCTTCGATCGTCTGGTGATCCGCGGCCTCGGCCTCGACCGCTTCCCGCACCTGCGCGACGACTATTTCCGCGCCTACAAGCGGCTTGTCTATCTCGCCCAGACGGAAGATCCCGGGCTGACCGCGCAGGCGGAAGCGGCGGCCGCGCGGCTCGGTCTTGCATTCGAGCGCCGTTATACCGGGCTTGGCGGCGTCGTCGATTCCGTCGCGACGGCCCGAGGCGCCGGCAGGTCGAGGGATCGAAATGAAGGCGCAAGCGAGCGGCGGGCGCCGCCGCCTGGCGAATGTCGGGTTAGGGCGGGAGAGAATCCATGCTGTCGAAACTGATCGCCGAAGGACGGCCGCTGCTCGCCGACGGCGCCACAGGAACGAATCTGATTGAAGCAGGCCTGGTTGCGGGCGAATGCGCCGAACTGTGGAACGAGACGCATCCGGATCGGATTTGCGCGCTGCACCAGAGCTTCGTCGACGCCGGCGCCGACATCATCCTGACCAATAGCTTCGGCGCCAACCGCCGCCGCCTCGGCTTGCGCGACCTGGGCGCGCGCGCAAGAGAGCTTAGCCAACGCGCCGCGCAAAACGCGCGCGCCGTCGCCGACCGCGCGGGCCGTCCCATCGTCGTTGCGGGTTCCGTCGGTCCGACCGGCGACATGCTCGCCCCGCTCGGACCTTTGGGCGAGGACGAGGCGACGGAGATTTTCGTCGAGCAGATCGAAGGCCTCAGAAGCGGCGGCGCCGACGTCGTCTGGATCGAGACGATGTCAGCGCTCGAGGAGGCCCGCGCCGCCGCTCGCGCGGCGATCGCCGTCGGCGCGCCCTACACGGCGACCGCGAGCTTCGACACCGCAGGCCGCACGATGATGGGGCTTGAGCCGGCCGCCTTCGCGCGCGCGTTCGACGATCTCACGCCGCCGCCGCTCGCCGTCGGCGCCAATTGCGGCGTCGGGGCCGCCGATCTTGTCGTCTCTGTGCTGGCGATGACCGAGGCGCGCCCCGACGCGATAGTCATCGCCAAAGCCAACGCCGGCCTGCCGCAACGGCGCGAGGGGAGTCTGCACTATTCCGGATCGCCCGAGCTGATGGGGCGCTACGCCGCACTGGCGATCGACGCCGGCGCGCGCATCGTCGGCGGCTGCTGCGGCACGACGCCCGCCCACATCGCGGCGATGCGCCGGGCGCTCGACGGGCGCCGGCGCGGGCCGCGGCCCGACCTCGCCGCGATCGAGGCGGCGCTCGGCAAACTGGTCGCCCCGCCTTCGGCCAAGAGCGCTCGGCGCAGGGGGCGCGGCCAGGAAGGCGCGTGAACGGCGGCCCGACGATCTCCTTGCCACGCTGATGGAGATCATGGCCGAAGACGCCAACTTCGGCGCCGCCGGCGTTAAGGCGACAGCTTGCCGAATTCCCGATCGCCGCGGTCCCGTTTTACCCGGCCCGCCGGCTGCGCTCGATCAATCCGCCACGGCCGCCTGCGCCAAGGCGAGGAAGGGTTCCTCGCGCATGATCGCCGCGCCGGAAATCACGGCGACGGAAGGCGAGATTGGTCGATCCGCTGAAGCGGAATTGAGCGAGCCGCCGCCGCGATCCCCCGCACGCCCGGCAATCCCTGATCCCGATCGCGGCGAAGAAAGCGTCTCTCGCGGAAGAGCCGCCCGTCATCGCGCCGTCGCGCGAAGTTGCGCAATCTAGGCTTTCCCTCCCCGATCATGGCCGCCATGTCGCCGGCTTCGCTCCTTTCTTCGATCTACGCCTCGCGCGCCTGGCGCGTCGCCATCGGGGCGGCGATCCTCGCCAACGCGCTCGTTCTGGGGGCCGTCGTCGAAGCGCCGCAAGGTTCGGCGCTGGCCGTGGGACTCGAGCGCGCGGACAAGGCGCTGCTGGCGCTGCTGGTGATCGACGTCGCGCTTTGCGTCGCCGTCAAGCGCCGCAAGGTTCTCTCCAGCGGCTGGGACCTGTTCGACATCGCCGTCACGCTGGCCTCGATCGCGCCGAACGTCGGCTTCCTCTCGACGTTCCGCGTGCTCAGGGTGGTGCGCGTGCTGCGGCTCATCTCCTTCCTGCCCCACGGGCGGGCGACGGTCGATGCGCTGCTCAAGGCGCTGCGCGACATGACCGCCGCGTTCCTCGTCCTCGCGGTCGTGTTCTACAGTTTCGTCGTCATCGCGACCAACCTGTTCCGCGACATCGACCCAGCGCGCTACGGCACGCTCGCGCGCTCGGCCGCCCATCTCTTCTCGGTCATGGTGAGCCTCGGCTCGGGCCTGGAGAACGAGATTGTATTCGCCCCTTTGCCCGGGGCGGTGCTGCTGTTCGCGGCCTTCATCGTGGTGGCGAGCTTCGGTCTGCTCAACATGTTCATCGCCGTCATCGTCGCGGCGCTGAAAGAGGAGCTCGACCGCGACCACGTGCGCGAAGAGCGCGCCCGTTTCGACCGTCTGGAGCGCAAGCTCGAGGAGCTCGCGGCGGCGGTCAAGGGGTTGAACGCCGATGGCGGGCGCGATCATGACGGAACGTTGACGCCGTCCGCGCCCGTCATGCAGCGAATGGCGGCGTCGAACGACGCCTGACCCGATTGTCGACGGGTTGGCGGGCGGGCGCGCCAGCGCGTTCGCCCGGCGGCTCGGCGAAATGTCGCAGGATGGCGAAAAGCGGGCGCGTCCGCGCCGCTTTCCCTCGCTTCAGAGTCGTTCGTCAATGGTTGCGTAAGGGCTTCGTCCCATTCTGCGGCTCTCGCCGATCGAGCGTTTGGAGCCGGGTGTGGTTGTCGTCGCGGTCCTTCTCCTGATCCTGTCGCTTTTGGCGACCGGCTGGTCGGTGCAGTGCATCCGTCGCAGCGAGAATGTTCCCGGTCGAACGGCGTTCGGGTTCGCGCTGCTCGGAACCCTCTGGTGGGCTTGCACCACCATGGCGCAGATCGTCTCGCCTGGCGCCGACGCCAAGATCCTCGCTTCCGAGATCGCTTGGCTCGGCAACACGTCGGCGCCGCTCTACTGGGGCCTGAGCATCCACGCCTACGTTTCCGGACGCGCGCGAGAGAGCCGCGCCGCCCTCGGCGCGGTGGCGCTTTTCGCCGCCGGCGCGACCGTCGCCGCGCTGACCAACGACCTCCACCACGCCATCTATGCGCGCTTCGACTTCGTCGAGGCGAGCTACGGCTTGAAGGTGATCTACCATCACGGGTGGCTGTTCTGGGCGATCATCGCCGCCATCTACATGGCGTTGGCGTCGGGCGTGCTCGTTTCTTTGTGGGCGGCGCGCAAAGCGCCGCGCATCCACCGCCGCCAGTTCATCGGCCTGTTCGGCTCGATCCTGGTTCCCTGGGTCTTCAACGCCCTGGGGCTCGCGACCGGTTTCACCATCTACGGGGTCGACCCGGAACCGTTCGGCTTTCTCGCCACCGGCGCGATCCTCGCTTTCGTCTTCGGCCGCGAAAGGCTCTTCGCCGTGGCGCCGATCGCCGGCGAGATCCTGTTCGAGGCGATTCCGGACCCGGTCATCGCCATCGACGGCGCCGGTTGGATTCTCGAGCTCAATTCGGCCGCGCGGGCTCTGCCGGGGATGGCGACGGAACCGGTCGGAGCAAAGATCGCCGGACCGGCGGAGCTGATCGCAAACCTGCGTCCCCGACCGACGACGAACGCCTCCGACCGCTTCGAGATTTCGTTAGCGGCGAACGGCAGGAGCTATGAAGCGATCCGCCACCCGCTCACCGGCCGGGGCGACGGCGGCTGCTTGCTGGTTCTGCGCGACGTCACCGAGAGCCGCAAAGCTCGCGAGGAGCTGATCGCCAACAGCGCCGAGCTGCAGCGACGGCTCAAGCAGAACCAAGCGCTGGAGCGGCGCCTGCTTTACCAGGCCGAACACGATCCCCTCACCGGTCTCCGCAATCGACGCGCGGCGCAAAGCGTTCTGCCGGATCTTCTCGCCGCCGCTTGGGTCGAAGCGCGGACGGCGGCGCTCGCGCTGCTCGATCTCGACCATTTCAAGGCGGTCAACGACCAACACGGCCACCCGGTTGGCGACGAGGCGCTGAGACTCTTCGCCGACGCGCTGCGACAGGGCGCGCGAGCGGGGGAACGCGCGTTCCGTTACGGCGGCGAGGAGTTTCTCGTCTTCTTGCCCGACGCTTCGGCGTCCGAGGTCCGGGCGCGTTGCGCGGACTGGCGCGCTCGTCTCGCGGAATTGCGGATTCCTTCGGCGTCCGAGGTGAGGATCGCCTTCTCCGCCGGCGTGGCCGTCATGCCCGAGGCTGGCCTCGAACTTGGCGAACTGGTTCGCGCCGCCGACGTCGCGCTCTATCGCGCGAAGGCCGCTGGTCGCAATCGCGTCGTCGTCTGGGGCGAAGACACGGACGGCGCGCCGGCCGACCCCGCGCCGTCGCCCGAACGCTCGCCGTCGATCGGCATTCCCTCGCGGCGCGACCGCTTCGTCGCTTGATCCGCCGCGCCTGCGGGCGCCTTGGTCGCTTTACCGACGGCGGCTTCAACACGCGATGATCGCCAGGCTGGCGCTGGCGCCGATGCGCGACGCGCCGGCGGCGAGCATCTTCAGCGCGTCTTCGCGGGTGCGGATGCCGCCGGCCGCCTTGACGCCGAGCGCCTCGCCGACGGTCTGACGCATCAGCGCCACGTCGGCGACGGTGGCGCCGGCGGTCGAAAAGCCGGTCGACGTCTTGACGTAATCCGCGCCTGCCTCGGCCGACAGACGGCAGGCGATGACCTTTTCCTCGTCGGTGAGCAGGCAGGCCTCGATGATCACCTTGAGCAGCGCCGAGCCGCAGGCCTTCTTGACGGCGGCGATGTCGGCGCGGACCGTATCCAACTGCCGGTCCTTCAGTCCGCCGATGTCGATCACCATGTCGACTTCGCGGGCCCCGGCCTCCACCACCCAGGCGGCCTCGCCCGCCTTGAGGGGGGTCGGAATAGCGCCGAGGGGGAAGCCGATCACCGAACAGGCGACAGCGTCCGAGCCGGCGAGCGCCGCCGCTACGGTGGGAATCCATCGCGGGTTGACGCAGACGGAAAAGAAATGATGCTCGCGCGCCTCAGCGCATAGCTTGAGCACCTCGTTCCGGCCGGCGTTCGCCTTGAGGATCGTATGGTCGATGACGCGGGCGAGATCGGTCGGAATGTTCGTGCCGACGCTCATCGAGCTTCCCTGGCGCTCTTCGCGACCTGTGTGTGCTTCGTTTGGCATTATTCGCGCCCCATGCGGTTGTCGATCAGACGGTTGAGGAGAATGGCGGCGATGATGATCACGCCGGTCACCGTCATTTGGTAGAACGAGCCGAGACCGAGCAGGTTGAAGATGTTGCGCAGCACCTGCAGCAGCATCACGGCGAAGAAGGTGCCGAGCACGCCGCCGCGGCCGCCGAACAGGCTGGTGCCGCCCAGCACCACCGCGGCGATGGCGTCGAGTTCGAGGCCCTGCGCCGCGGTCGGCTGCCCGATGCGCAGTCGCGAGGTCAGCATGACGCCGCCGGCCGCGGCCATGAAACCCGACACCGCGAAGACGGCCGTCGTCACCAAGCTGGTCGGCAATCCCGACAGCCGCGCCGCGTCGATGTTGCCGCCGGTGGCGTAGACGTGCTCGCCGAACACCGTGAATCTCAGCGCCAAGCCGGCGACGACGCAGGAGGCGATGAAGATGAGGCCCATCAACGGGAAGTCCCAGCCCGGCAAGATGGGCACCATAGTCGAGCCGATGACCGAGAAGGACTTGGGCAGGTTGCCGATCGGCGTGCCTTCCGAGATCAGATAAGTGACGCCGCGCAACGACACGAGGCCGGCGAGCGTGATGATGAAGCTCGGCACTTTGGCGAAAGCGGTGATCGCGCCCATCGTCGCTCCGGCGAACGCGCCAATCGCGAGCGTGGCGGCGACCGCTGCGACAGGATCGAAATCGCGGCGGAGCAGAACCGCGACGACCATGCCGCTCAGCGCCACCGTGCTGCCGACCGACAGATCGATGTTGGCGGTCAGGATCACGAACGTCATGCCGACGGCGGCCCCGCCAACGACTGCAGCTTGCTGGAACAGGTTCGAGATGTTGACAGTGGTCAGAAAGTTGTCCGACAGAGCGGTGGCGATGCCGACGACCAGAAAGAAGATCGCGATAAAGTTATAGCGGACCAGCAGGTCGAACATCCCCCAGGCGGGGTTGCGCCGTTCCTTCGGCGGCACGCCCGACTGCACCGGGATTTCGGTGGAAGCCATTGTCATGCCCTCTCTCCCAGTATTGTAGCTTTGAGAATGTCGTCCCGCGCGCTCGTCGTCGGGTCAAAGCGCCGGACATTGCGGCCTTCGTAGAAGACCCAGATGCTGTCGCAGGCGGCGTAGAGCTCTTCGAGCTCGCTCGAGGCGACGATCACCGCCGCGCCTTGGTCGGCGAGACGGCGCACCAGCCCATAGAGATCGGCCTTGGCGCCGACGTCGAGGCCGCGGCTCGGCTCGTCGAGCAGCAGTAGACGGCTGCCGTCGATGAGCCACTTGGCCAGAACGATCTTCTGCTGGTTGCCGCCCGACAAGGTGCGGACCG
Organism: uncultured Bradyrhizobium sp.; assembly: GCA_964552445.1. Taxonomy (GTDB): domain Bacteria; phylum Pseudomonadota; class Alphaproteobacteria; order Rhizobiales; family Beijerinckiaceae; genus Roseiarcus. Next base: position 8,529 of record CAZKHF010000011.1, read on the forward strand.
GCCGGTCGAGGTCGGTGTACTGGGTCGACAGGCTCTTCAGCACCGGCTCAGCGCGGCCTTGTTCGGCCCGATGGTTCAACAGGCGCCGGCGCCGGAGCGACGGCAGCACGGCGTTGCGGTAGATCGCGGCGTCGAGGATCAGTCCCTCGGTCTTGCGGTTTTCCGGCACGAGGCCGACGCCTTGGGCGATGGCGTCGGCCGGGCGGCGGGGCTTCAACGGGCGGCCGTCGAACTCGACCTCGCCGGAGAAGGGAACGTCGCCGAACAACGCCTTGAGGAAGGTGGTGCGGCCAGAGCCGTTGAGGCCGGACAAGCCGACGATCTCGCCCCAGCGCACCGTGAGGTCGCGAACGTCCACGCTGAACGGACCGACGAGCCGCTTGACCTTGAGCGCGACGTCGCCGGCGAGAGCGCGGCGCGCGCCGCGTTCGACAAGCGAGCGGTTCTGGCCGACGACGGCTTCGACCAGCGTCTCCTCCGACGTGTCGCGGACATCGAAGGTCGCGACGGTATGGCCGCCGCGCAGCACCGTCACGCGGTCGCCGATCTCGTGGATCTCCTTCAACCTGTGGCTCACGTAGAGGATGGCGACGCCCTGGCGCACCAGCTCGCGGATCACGCGGAACACGTTGGCGAGCTCGCGTTCGCTGAGCGCCGCGGAGGGCTCGTCCATGATGATGATCTTGGCGTCCATGGTGAGCGATCGCGCGATCGCCGTGAGCTGCTGATTGGCGACCGACAGCGTTTCGATGCGGGCGTCGACGGGAAAGTGGGCGCCGACTCGCCCCAGAGCCTCCTCGGCGCGACGGCGACGGGCGCGGCGATCGATGACGCCAAAGTGGCGCGGCGTGTGTCCAAGGAACAGGTTCTGTTCGACCGTCAATTGCGGCACCAGGTCGAGCTCCTGGTAGATCATCGAGATGCCGGCCGCGGCGCCTTCGTGGGGCGAACGCATGCGCACCTGCCGGCCGTTCAGCAGGATCTCGCCGCCGGTTGGGCGGAAAGCGCCGTTGATGATCTTGAGCAGCGTCGACTTGCCGGCGCCGTTGGCGCCGAGCAGGCAATGAACCTCGGCGGGCTTGACCGAGAGCGACGCGTGTTCGAGCGCGACGACGTTCGGCGGGAAGATCTTGGTGGCGTTGCGGACAGTGAGAACGTCAGCGGTCATCGCTATGCTCCAGGCAATAGCGGGCGGTGGCCTCATCGGTGATGAGCACATTGATGTAGCCGGCGCGCAAGCACGCCATCACCACCGGGTGCTTCGCGCGCCCGGTGGTGATGGCGATCGCCCGTTCCCTGTTCGGAAGGTGCTCCGGACGCAGGCCGAGCGTCCTGGCGTCGAGTTCGGGATCGGCGATGCCGCCACGGGCGTCGATGAAATGGCCGAGAATGTCGCCGATTGCGCCGCGGGCGCGTAGCGCGTCGATCTTGGCCGGCCCGATATAGCCCGATTCCACCAGCACCGAATCGGTCGACAGCGCGCCGAGGCTGAAGCAGACGACCGGCGCCGCCTCGGCCAGCGCCAAGACGTCGGCGATTACGGGATCCTGTTCGAGCGCCTCGCGCGTGCTCTGTTTGCCGACGATCGCCGGCACAGGCAGCAACGTGGCGCGGCCGTTGCCCGCCTGGGCGAAACGTTCGGCGACGGCGTTGGCTTGGTGCGATGGCGAGTGGAAGTTGGTGGCGCCGTTGACCAGCACGACATGTACGCCGTCGTTCCACGCCGGCGGCAGCCAGCGGGCCACGGCGGCCATCGTCCGGCCCCAGGAGACGCCGATCAGCTCGACCCGAGGACTGATGCTGGCGAGATACTGCCCGGCCGCTTGGGCGACGCTTTCGAGCAAGATGCTTTCGTCGTGCGAGGGGCCGCCCGGCACGATGATCGCCTCGCGCAGGCCGAAGGCGCGCTGGAGCTCGACTTCCACGTCGGGCCGGCGTTGCGAGCGCGGCACAATCTCGATGCGCACGACGCCGATGTCGCGCGCTTCGCGCATAAGCCGGCTCACCTGCCATCGCGTGAGACCGACTTCGGCGGCGATCTCACTCTGGGTCTTATCGAGGTCGTAATAGAGCTTAGCGACTTGCAGCATCAACTGCTCGCGCGATTCGTCGGAAGGCAGGCGAACCGCGGCGGCCGGGGCGGGCTTGCTCATCGCGCCGTCTCTCGGGCTGAATTCGCCAAGCGGTGGGATACGGGCCCGGTGGCGGTCGTCGCGTCGCGATAGATCTCGAACAGGTCGCGGTAGAGCCCGTGCGCGGCGGGGTCGGGCTCGCGCAATTGGGTCGGCGCCGCGAAAGCGTCCGCCGCTTCCACCAAGCCGGGAAACAGGCCGAGCGCGGCGGCGGCGCTGGCGGCGGCGCCGCGCAGCGAGAGATTCTCGTCGCCCGCGACGCGCGCCGGCAGGCCGAGCGCGTCGATGGTCGCCTTCAACCACAGCGGATTCTTGCAGATGCCGCCGGCGAGCACGAAGCGGCTGGTCGTCATGCCTGCGCCCTTCAGGCTGTCGACGACCGCCAGCGATCCGAGCGCGACCGCTTCGACCGCCGCGCGATAGATCGCCGCGCGATCGTGCCAGAGCGAAAGGCCGAGAATGGCGCCGCGCAGGTTCGGATCGCGATAGGGCGTGCGGTTGCCCATCCAATAGTCGAGGATGATGAGGCCGCCGGCGCCGACCGGCCGGGCCTCGGCTTCGCGCAGCAACGCGGCGAAGCCCGCCGCGTCGAGACCGAAGATGCGATCGGACAGCCAAGTGAGGATCGAGCCGGCCGAGACTTGGCCGCCTTCGACCAGCCACAGGCCGTCGACCAGCGCGTCGGGATAGGGACCCCAGGCGCCCGGCGCTTCCGGCCGGCTTGAGGCATGGGCGAGGTGGACGTTCGAGGTGCCGCCGATCATCATCAGGCCGCCCGGCGCCACGGTCCCCGCGCCGAGCATGCCGATATGCGCGTCGATGCCGCCCTGGGCCAGCAGCGGCCGCGTTTCGAGGCCGAGCTCCTCGGCCGCCGCCGCGGACATCGGCGCGATCGCGTCGCCGACGCCGACGATCTCGAGCGGCAGCTTGTCGATCAGGTCGGGGACGCCGAAGGCCTCGAACAGATCCGGGGCGAAGCGCCGCCGCAGCGGATCGTAGTTCCATTTGCAGGTCGCGTTCAGGCGCGACCCAAGCCATCGTCCCGTCAGCCGGAAATTCATGAAGTCGATCGCTTCACAAATCACGTCAGCGTTCCGGTAGACATCGGGCTCGTTCGCGGCGAGCCACATCGCTTTCGGCACGAGCCACTCGACCGCATCGCCGCCGCCGCTGTAAGCGAGGACCGGGTGACTGACCTTCTCGGTGATCGCCGACTCGCGCGCGGCGCGGCAGTCCATCCACAGGATCGCCGGTCGCAGCGGCGCGCCGGCGCGGGTCGCCGCCACCACGGTCGAGGATGTGGCGGCGATCGAGACGCCGGCGATCGCTCGGCTGCCGGCGGCGGCGGTCGCCGCGCGCACTGCGCGGACCGCCGCGCGCCACCAGTCGTCCGGGCTCTGCTCGGCCCATCCGGGCCGCGGGTGGGTCGTTGGGTAAGGCGCGTCCGCCTGACCGCGCAACGCGCGGGCGTCGGCGTCGAAGACGCCAGCCCGAACGCCGCCGGTGCCGAAATCGAGCGCAAGGAGAAGTGACATGGCTGATGACCCTCCGCGTTGTCGAGGCCGGGCGCCTCAGGGTCGGAACATCACCTTCGAGTAATGGAAGCCGCGATCCTTGAATCGTTGGAAAGTGGCGGGCAGCTCGGCGAGGTCGAGATCGTGGCTGACCATGAAAGCCCATTTCAGATCGCCGGAAGCGAGCTTGTCCAGCGTCACCGTCCATTCGTCCCCCGGGAAGGGAGCGCCGAACGAGTTCCACGATCCGTGCATGGATATCTCTTGGCGCAGGAAGTGCTGGAAGCTGTTTCGATCGAGGTTGATGTCGCCGACGGGGATACCGACGAACACGACGTGCGCGCCCGCGCCGCCGAGGCGGATGGCGCTATTGACCGAGGCGGGGAAGCCGGCGGCCTCGACGATCACGTCGCACGGCAAGTCGGCCGCGGCGGGATCGGTCGAAAGCATCGCGTGCGTCGCTCCTGCGGCGCGAGCGAGCTCGAGCTTCGGCTCGGAAAGGTCGAGGGCGACGACTTCGCGGGCGCCCATCAGGCGCATCCACTGGATGGCGAACAGGCCGATCGGACCGCAGCCGACGACGCCGCCGCGCGCGCCCATGGTCACGCCGCCCGCCTTCCAAAGCGCGTGCAGCGCGATCGAAGCCGGATCGGTCATCGCGACGGCGGTCGGGTCGACGCCTTCAGGCGTCTTCAGCAGGTTGGAAACGGGCACGGCGACATACTCGGCGTAAGCGCCGTCGCGCCGGCTGCCGAAATAGTCGTAGTCGCGGCAGCGCGAATACTGGCCGCGTTGGCACTGGTCGCAGCGGCCGCAAGGCAGCATCGGCGGCACGGCGACGAGCTCGCCCATCGCGAAGCCTTCGACGCCCTCGCCGATCTCGACGATGTGGCCGGAGAACTCGTGACCGCAGATCAGCGGCATCTTGTGCGCGCCCTTGATCAGCAAGCGCGGAATGTCCGACCCGCAGACGCCGACCGCCGCCACCTTCAGCAACACTTCGCCGCGACCGGCTTTCGGTTTTTCAACTTCCTCAAGCCGGATGTCGCCAGGAGAATAAAGGACGGCCGCGCGCATGGGATCACCTATCGTTTTAAGTCTTCGTCAGAGGAGAGAAGGGACCGGCGCGGCTAAAAGAGCGCAGCGCCGACCGCTCTTGCGGTCCGTCGAAGTCACGATCGAGACCGCGTCGTTGGCGGAACCTGCGCTCTTGCGGAGCCGGCTGGACCGTTCCAAGCCGGGGCGGGTCCCGAGGAGCTTCGCCCAGTTCGCCCGCGGGCGGGATGCTGAGCGAAGCCGTTTCGCCTTCCGTCAGTTTCCGAGCACGTTGGGGCGGTATTCCGCGAACAACGCGGTGTGCTTGAACTTGCTGACGTTATCCTTGGTGACGACGGCCGTGCCGGCGTCGACGAACGAGGGCACTTTCTTGCCCGCTTTGATGGCGGTCGCGACCTGGATGGTGACGTCGCCGAGGTACTGCGGGTCGTTAAGCGCGGTCGCCACATAATTGCCGCCGGAGACCATGACGTCGAGCGCCTCGGAGAGGCCATCGACGCCGGCGACCATCACGTCCTTGCGGCCCGCTTCGCGGAGAACCTGGAGAGCGCCCATCGCCATGTCGTCGTTATGAGCGTAGACGACCGCGACGTCGGGGTTGGCCTGCAAGAGATCCTGCATCGCCGTGACCGCGTTGGCGCGGATATACTCGGCGTAAGGCCCTTCAACGATGATGTGGCCTGAGTCCTTGAGCGCGGCGTGGAAGCCGTCGCGGCGATCCATCATCACCGAGCCGCCGGCGTCGCCCTGGATCTCGATGATCTTGGCCTTGGTCTTTCCGGCCGCCTTGAGGGCGGCGACGACGGCCTCGCCGACGATGTTGCCCATCTTGACGTTGTCGCGGCCGATGTGAGCCGTGAACCTCTCCTTGACCGAGCGGTCAACGGTGATGACCGGGATCTTGGCCTTTTCGGCGGCTTCGAGCGAGGGAGCGACCGCGTCGGCGTTGACGGGATTGATGATCAGGACGTCGACCTTCTGGGTGATCAGGTCCTGAATGTCGTTGTTCTGCTTGTTCACGTCGCCATTGGCGTCGAGGAAGATGAGCTCGTCGCCGGCGGCCTTGGCCGCGGCGACCGCGCCGTCGCGCAGTTGCACATAGAACGGCGACTGCAAGGTCACCTGGCTGAAGCCGAATTTCAGCCCCTTCGCTTGGGCGCTGGCGGCGCCGCCGACCATACCGAGTGCGATCGCTGCCACGCCAACCAGCAGCGCACCCCTCCGAGTAAGCATTGCGTTCCTCCGTCATCACAAATGTGATTCTGTCTCACATCTGCAGAACTACGGCTACGGCGAAATGGCCTTGGAATCAAGAAATTTCGTCGCTGCGATGCAACATAGTGAGGCGATTGCACATTTGTGAGTTTGCGAGCCTTGACTGCGCAGAGTCGGGGCGAGCCGCTTCAGCGGCGTTCCGCCGGCGATCGCCGCGCCGCAGACGGGCGTCTCCGCCGTCTCGCGGCGGTCAATTCTGAGGCGCAGCCGCGCGACGAGGAGGGGTTCGACGCTGGCGAACGAGCGCCGCAATTCGGAAGCGGTCCTCGCGCGCCCGCGTCAGGTCCAATGGGGGCGGCGAGCGGAGCCGTCGGCGGTCGATGTCGGGGGCGCGCCGCGGCGGTCGAAGCGGGATCAGCCGCAGCGAAAACGACGCTCCAGCCGAGCCGCTTCGCGGGGGCGGCGCAGAGCGGCCGGCGCGAATCCTCGCCGCCGCGTCACTTGGTCTTCTCGGCGCAGGGTGACGAAAACAGTTCGAGCAGGTCCGCGCTCACTCCCGCCGGGCGCCGCGTCTGCGCATTGATCGGGCACCACACCGACCTCGCTTTGGCGAGCAGGACGTCATCCGCGGCGCGGCGCAGTTCGGTGAAGCGATCGAATCGCACGCGCGTCGCGGCGCCCACCCAGGTGAGGGCTCGGATTTCGTCGCCGAGCCGAGCCGACTGTTTGTAGTCGATCTCGTGGCGCAGCACGACCCACAACAGTTCGTCCTGGCATTGCTTGGTCGCGCGGGCCGTCCAGTGCGCCACGGCCACGTCCTGCACCCATCGCAGGTAGGCGACATTGTTCACGTGCTCGAGTTGGTCGATGTCGCCCGGCCGCACCGGGAACTTGATCTCGTAAACCTCCGCCACGGAACTCGTTCCTTCGTCGCCGCCTTCCTCGCGGCCCGCCGCTGCAATGCGGCGCATCGGGAATGTTAGTTGAACTGCGGACGTCGGACCAGCGCGGGCGACGGAGCGGGCGCGAATCGCGCGCTCGCCCTCGGCGCCGTCTTGAATCCGGGCCGCTTGCGCGGCAAGGTCGGCGCATGGACGCAGACGCGGACTCGAGAAAGTGCGTGACCGTGCTGACGACAGCCGGCGGCGCCGACGAAGCGAGAGCCATAGCGAACCGGCTCGTCGAACGAAGGCTCGCGGCGTGCGTCCAGAGCTTCCCGGCGACGAGCCGTTACTTCTGGGACGGCGAGATCAGGGAGGACGCGGAAATCCTGCTGTTGGCCAAGACGCGGGCGGAACTCTATCCGCAGGTCGAGGCGGCGATCCGGGAGATGCATTCCTACGTCACGCCCGAGATCATTTGCTTGCCCATCTTGCAGGGGTCTTCGGCGTACCTCGATTGGATTTTCGATAACACCGACGCCGCGAGCGTCGCCGGGCGGGGATTGGGCGAGGCGTCGCCTTGATCCCGCTTCACCTCGCCTTCGGCGGTCCGACCAGCACGCGCCAGTAGAGAAGCGCGAAGCCGGCGAACGCCGCCGCCCAGGCGAGGGCGGCGACATGCAGGCCGACGAACCACCATGCGCTCGACAGCGCCGCGCCAATGCGAGCGATCGCCGCCACGAAAATCAGCGCATAAATCGCCTGCACGGCGCGGCTCGCGGCGAGCGGCCGGCCGGTGTGGCCGAGGCTGGCGCGCGACATCACCGCCATCGTCATGCCGCCGATGACGCCGATCGCCCAGGCGTGCTCGCCCGCCGAGATCGGCGCGAGATGGAAGGCCGAAAGGGCGGTGAGAAAGAAGCCGACGGGGATGAAGGCGTAGGCGACGTGCAGAACCAGCACCAGCCGGTCGCGCCAGGCGCGCCAGCCGCGCCAGCGTGCGAGCCGCGCCGCCTGCGTTAGGCCCGCGGCGGCGAGCGCGACGCCGACCGGCTGCGTCTGCGGCGCGACGATCCACGCCGCTAGCGCGAGGCCGGCGACGACCATCGCGGCGACGTCCCAGCGGTCGGGCGGCGTCGGCAAGGGCCCGGGGTTCACGCGCGCGAGCCAGTTGCGGGTGAAGCTGGGGACGATGCGCCCGCCGATCAGCATCACCAGGAGGAGCAGCGCGGCGAGGCCGATGCGGATTCCGTAGTCCGCCGCGCCGAAGGCGATCGCCTCCACCTGAAAGACGAGGTCGCCGAGCCAGAAGACGGCGAGGGCGACGGCGATCTTGCGGTTGTGGCTCTGGCCGCCGCCGAGCTCGCGGACGACGAAGCCGATCACCACGGCGAGGAAGGCGAGGTCGAGCGCGGCGGCGGGAATCGCGCCGACGAACAGCGACAGCGCCATGGCGAGGCGGCCGGCGAGCCACAGCGCGACCAGCGCCATCAACGGCCGGCCGTTGAGCGGCAGTCGGCCGGTCCAGTTGGGAATCGCCGTCAGCAGGAAGCCGACGATGGTCGCCGAGCCGTAGCCGTAGATCATCTCGTGGGCGTGCCAGTCGCGTTCGGCGATCGCCGTCGGCAGCGTCCATTCGCCGAAATAGGCGGGCAGCCAAACAAGAACGGCGAGCGCGGCGAACAGCGCGCCGAAGAGGAAGAACGGCCGGAAGCCGCAGGAGAACAGCGCCGGTCCGGCGTAGGGCTGCGGGCGGGGCGTAACGGCCATCGGCGCGTCTCCTTCAGGCGGCGGACGAAACGCGAAAGCCCGCCGCCGCGCCGCGCGCAAGGCCGGGCTGCGCCGCCCTGCGACTTGCCTTAAGAAGAGGGGCGCTGAGCGAAGCGATCGCATGGGCCGCCGGGCGCGAACGTTGCGCGCCGTCAAGCTCAGGCGACGATCGCTGCGCCGCGTCTTGGAGGATGATCGGATGAGCCGCCTCGACCGCTCCGTGCTCGCCGGCTTCGCGGCCTTCACCGACTGGCCGGCCGCCGACCTCGAGGCGCTGCTCGCGCCGGCGCGCGCGGCGCGCTTCGCCAAGGGCGCGACCGTGTTCGCTGAGGGCGCGCCGGCGACTTCGTTTTATCTGCTGCTCGACGGCCACGTTCAGGCGGTGAAGGTCACGCCGGACGGCCATCAGGCGGTCATCCGCTACATCGATCCAGGCGAGCTGTTCGGCATCGCCGCGCCGATGCGCCAGGACGCCTATCCCGCGACGGCGAAGGCGATCGTCGACAGCGTCGCCATCGTCTGGCCGTCGACCCTATGGCCCGAGCTGGCGGCGAGATTTCCGGCGTTGTCGGCCGGCGTGCTCAAGGCGGTGGGCGACCGGCTCGCCGACGCCAACGCGCGCGTCATCGCCATGTCGACCGATTCGGTCGAGCGCCGCGTCGCGCACGCGCTGCTCGGGCTTGCGCGGCAGTCCGGCCGCGCGGTCGAGGGCGGCGTCGAGATCGTTTTTCCTCTCACCCGGCAGGATCTCGCCGAAATGACCGGGACGACCTTGTTCACCGTCAGCCGCATCCTCAGCGCCTGGGAGGAGGAAGGCGTCGTCGCCAGCCGGCGGCGGCGCGTCGTGGTGCGCCGCGACGACCGCCTGGCGGCGATCGCCGAAGGCGAGGGGGAGGGGTCCTAGAGGAGCGCGAGCGTCTCGCCGACGACGCCGAGCGCGCGCCGCCATGCGCTTAAGCGATGGCGCACGAGGCGGACGCCGAGATTGGTCGGCGGCTGGCCGACCGAGCAGCCGCCGGTCAGCCCGTCGCGGATGAAGTCGCTCATCGCCATGCGATGGCCGCCCTCGATCACGCGCACGCCGCAGTTGCGCGTGACCGGGCCCGTCGGCGCGCCCGCCGCGTCGAGCGAGCGCCGCTCGTAGCACGCGTCGGTCCATTCCCAGACGTTGCCGGCGAGGTCGACGACGCCCTTGCTGTTGGCGCCGAAGCGGCCGAAAGGCTGCGGCGCCTTAGGCAGGTCGGCGCGCGCCGAATCCTGATCGAAGCGTTCGAGCCAGCGTTTGGCGTAATCGTCGCCCGCGCTCTCGGCGATCGGGTCGTCGCGAAAGCGCTCGCCCGCCGCGTAGGCCCATTCGACGTCGGTCGGCAGGCGCCAGTCCTCGCCGGCGCGGCGCGACAGCCAGGCGGCGTAGGCGGTCGCGTCGCGCCAGCTCAGGCCGACAACCGGCAGGTTCGCCGCCGTCTCGGCGGCGCCGGAGAGCTTCGGGCACGCCGCGTCGGCGACGCAGCGCGCGTAGTCTTGCTGGCTCACTTCATGCGTCATGATGTCGAACGGCTCCTCGATCGCGACGCGGACGAGCGGCCCGTTGGTCGGCAGCCCGCTACGCTCGAAATCGCCGGCGAGCCGATAGTCGAACGCGCCCGCCGGCAGCGTCACGACGGCGATGTCGAACCCCGCCGCCCGCTCGTCGCGCGGCAGGGCGACGCCGGCGAGCCCGAGGGAAGCCGCACCCACGGCGACGACGAGAGCAAGGGCCGAAGCGCGCATCGTTTCGCCTTTCCTCGAAAGAAAGCGCCGATCGCCGCGTCTACTCGATCGGCCCCGGCCGCCGGACCTGGGTCATCAGGTCGTCGTTCCAAGTCCCCTCGACGCGGAAATGCGCGGTCGCGCCGAGCAGCACCGCCTCGATCAGGTTGTGATTGAGGTAGGCGTAGACGCCGGGCTGGCGGAAGCGGTAGAGCGCCGCGACGGCCGAGCCGCCGGGCGCGAACCAGGTCTCGAGGTCCTTCATCGGCGGGTTGTTGAACTTGCCCATCAGCCAGACGTAGTCGCCGTGGCCGCCGATCAGGTGCGGTCGCGTGTCCCGCATCGCCTGGCTGTGGACGATCAGCACGTTCTCGCCGACCTTGGCTGGCAGCGCGTTCTTGCCGGTCAGCGCGTCGACGCGGCCGTTGAACACCACATGCGTCGGCGTCAGCGTCCGCATCGCCGCCATCGTGTCGACGAACGAGTCGGCGGCGGAGGCGTAGGTCTTGTAGGCGCCGCTGGCGTCGCGCGGGATGTAGAAGTCCTGCTCGCCGATGTAGTAGGCGCGGTCGTAGCGGAGCGGCTTGCCGTCGCCATCGGTCAATCCGCCGCGCGGCAGCACCATGACGGCGCCGTTCATGCCGGAGACGACGTGCCAAGGAATCATCGGCCCTTCCGGCGCGCAATGGTAGATGAAGACGCCGGGCCGCGTCGCCTTGAAGCGCAGGACGACCTCTTCGCCGGGATTGACGTGCGTCAGCTCGCCGCCGCCCAGCGCGCCGGTCGAAGCGTGGAAGTCGATGTTGTGGTCGAACGAATTGGTCGCCGGATTGACCAGCGTCAGCTCGAGATAGTCGCCCTCGTGGACCACCATCATCGGCGCGGGGATGGAGCCGTTGTAGGTGAAGGCGTGCAGCTTGGTCCCGTCGTCGTCGATGACGATCTCCTTCTCGATCACCGTCAGCTTGAACTGAACCACCTCGGGGCCGCGATCGGTCGCCTGCTCGTGGAGGTGGATGAACGGCGGCGCTGCGAGGTCGACCGCGCGGCGCGGCAGGCTCGCCGCCTCTTCGGCCGCTGCCGGAAGCGTCGTCAGAACCGTCGCGGCGCCCGCCGCGAGGAATAAATCGCGTCTATTCAACATGATCCGCTCCGTTGACGGACTCGATCTGCGGCGCGTTGTCGCACCCTTGGCGTCCTTCCTTCGTTGCGCCGGGTCAAGCTCGCGAGCGATTTTGGCCCCGCTCGCGCGCGCGCCGCGATCGGCTATAAGGCGGCGGGCGAGCGGGCGAGGCGATGGGCGAGGAGCTTCCCTCCAATGGACCAGCGAGGGTCGGGCGCGTCGCGGCGGTCGACGTCGCGCGCGGGCTGGCGCTCATCGGCATGGGCGCCTACCATTCGATCTGGGACCTCGCCCATTTCGGCTTCGTCGGCGCCGGCTTGCCGTTCTCTGCGCCGATGCGCCTGCTCGCCGACCTGGTGGCGGGCTCGTTCCTGGCGCTGGTCGGCGCGTCGCTCGCGCTCGCCCATCCCGAGGGCCTGCGGGCGAAGGCCTTCGCGCGCCGCCTGGCGCGGATCGTCGCGGCGGCGGCGCTGGTGACGATCGCGACCTTCTTCCTCGACCGCGACGAACCGGTCTATTTCGGCGTCCTCCACTGCATCGCCGCGGCGAGCCTTATCGCCGCGCCGTTCGTCGGCGCGCCGGTCTGGGCGGCGCTGGCGGCCGGCGCGGCCGCGCTCGCGGCGCCGTATTTCTTCGCCGCCGCCGCCGCGTTCAATTCGCCGGCGCTGGTATGGCTGGGGCTGGGAACCACGCCGCCGCGCACCCTCGACTGGCGACCGCTGCTGCCCTGGGCGGGCGTCGCTCTCGTTGGCCTGGCGCTCGCGCGCGCGCTCATGCCGCGGCTTACGGCGTCGGCCGCCGCGCGCTGGCGGCCGGCGTCGCTCATCGGCCGCGCGCTCGCCTTCGCCGGCCGCCACAGCCTGGCGATCTACCTCCTCCACCAGCCGATTTTGTTCGGGCTCGCCTTCGCGGCGGCTGACCTGACGGGCGTCGCGGAGCGCCAGGCCCGCGACGCCTATCTTTCCGCCTGCCCGCCTGCTTGCGTCGCAAACGGAGGCGACGCCGAGCGCTGCGCCAAGGCGTGCCTCTGCGTCGCCGATCGCGCCGAAGCGGCGGGCCTCGCGCTCGGCCTCGCGCCGGGCGAGAACGCGGGCGAGGCGCGCGAGCGGCTCAGAAGCGTGGTCGAGGCGTGCGGGCGCGAGGCGCGCTGAGGCCTCAGGCGAGTCCGGCTTGGCGTAGCGCCTCCCTTAGATGGGCGACGCCGCGCGCGGCGCAGGGCAGCGCCGGCGCCTTCTTCGGGTCCTGCTCGGCTTCGAGGACGATCCAGCCGGAATAGCCGTTGAGCTCCCGGAACACGGCGGCGAAATCGACCATGCCGTCGCCGGGGGCGGCGTAGACGCCGAGCGCGTCGCCGAGGCCGACGACCGCGTCGAGAAAGCTCAGGTCCTTCGCGTTCGCTTCGCGCATCTTCGCTTCGCGCACGTCCTGGCAATGGACGTGGCCGATGCGCTCGCGATAAACGCGCGCCAGGGCGGCGGGATCCGAGCCTCCCCAAACCGCGTGGCCGGTGTCGAGCGACAGCTCGACCGGCGGTCGCGTCGCCTCGAGCAAGGCGTCGATCTCGTCGCCGGTCTGCGCGACTGTGCCCATGCGGGGGCGGTAGCAGAGCCGCAGACCCGCGTCGGCGACGCGATTGGCGAATTCCGTCATCCGCGCGCCAAACGCCCTGCGCTCGCCCCTGGCGAGCTTCGGGCGCGTCGACAGCGGCCGGTCGCGGTCGCGGTCGATCGCGTCGGAGCGCTCCGTCGCCAGCATCAACTCGGCGCCCGCGGCCTTGGTCATCGCGATATGCGCCTTCGTCGCCGCGAACTCCTCGCTCGCCGAGCGGCGCAACAGCGCGGTCGAATAGCCTCCGCCGACGAAAACGAGGTCGAATTCGGCGAGCTTCGCCTTCATCAGGGCGCCGTCGTCGGGCAGCTTGCAGCCCTTCTCCACGCCCTCGATGCCCGCCTCGCGCGCTTCGGCGAGGCAGGTGTCGAGCGGCGTGTCGCCTCCGATCTCTCGCAGATGGTCGTTCGACCAGCCGATGGGACTGGCGCCGATGCGGATCGTCATTTTCTTCTCCGAAGCGCCGGGCGGGCGTCCGATGAAACAAACGCGCCATTGGCGAGTCAACCTCGGACAAGAGCGCGTTTGTTCGCGCCGCGCGAGCGATTGCGCGCCTCGGGCCGCGCTTGCCGGGCGGAGCGGCGGGGCTTATAGGCCCTTGCGGACGGGAAGAACGGATCGCGCATGGCGCATCAACTGAAAGAACGCCCCCTGCGCGACGAGGATGTCGACGATCCCCGACCGGTTGATCCGGCCGACCGGATCGACCGGGTGGCGGCGGCGATTCAGGCGCGTCGTCGGCTGTTTCGGCGACTGGGGCTGGGGTTCAGCCTGCTGATCATCACGTTTTCGGCGGTGATCTTCGCCCGCACGCTGGCGCGCATCGATCTCGATCAGTTCAAGGCGGCCTTCGCGGCGACCGGCGGCGACCAGATCGCCTCGGCGTTCGGGCTCTCGGCGATCAGCTATCTCGCCTTGACTGGTTATGACGCGCTGGCGCTCAAGCACTTGCGCCTCAAGGTGCCCTATCGGCTGACCGCGCTCGCCTCGTTCGCCAGCTACGCGGTCTCGTTCACCCTCGGCTTTCCCCTGGTCACCGCCGGCGCGGTGCGCTTCTGGATTTACGGGCCCGCCGGCCTGTCGGCGGGCGACGTGGCGAGCCTGACCGTGGTGGCGGGCGTCACCTTCTGGCTGGGGATGGGCTTAATCCTCGGCGTCGCTTTCGCCGGCGACGCGCAGGCGGTCAGCGACGTCACCCACCTCAGCGCGATCGTCAACCAGACGATCGGCGTCGCGGCGATCGTCTGCCTGATCGCCTATCTCGTCCTGGTGCGCCGGATGCGGCGGCGGGGCAAGCCGGTGCTGTTCAATTTCTCCCTGCCGGGCCCGACCGTCACTCTCGGCCAGATGGCGCTCGGCGTCATCGACGTCTGCGCCGCCGCGGGCGCGCTTTACGCGCTGCTGCCCAAGGGCCACGGCCTCGGCTACCTGAGCTTCACCGCCCTCTATTGCCTCGCCGCCATGCTCGGCATCGCCAGCCACGCCCCCGGCGGCCTCGGCGTGTTCGAGGCGACGATGCTCAACGGCGTCGGCGGCCTCAGCGACCAGGTGCTGGCGTCGTTGCTGTTGTTCCGCGGCATCTATTATCTCGCGCCGTTCCTCCTCGCGATGGCGCTGCTCGGCGCCTACGAAGCGGTGCGACGGTGGCGCTCCTTGCGCGAGGCGATGGCGGCGACGAGGCCGGAGGAGAGGGAATAGGGTCGGCGCGCCCGCCGTCGCGCTTGGCCGCTTTCAACGCGACGGAATCGTGAACCATGGACCCGAAGGAGCCCGTCAAAGCCGCTACGATCGAGTACTTCCGCTCGCCGATCACCGTCAAACTGGTGGGAGCGATGCCGGAGCCGGCGGTGATCGTGCGCGCCGACGGGCGCGCGACGGCCGCCAACAAGCCGGCCTTCGCGCTGCTGCCGGCGATTCGCATCGACGAACCGTTCGTCCTCGCGCTGCGCGCGCCCGACGTGATCGACGCGCTGAAGCGGGTGACGGAGGGCGGCGAGGCCGAGACGGTGCTGTGGAGCGAACGGGTGCCAATCGAGCGGCTGTTCGAAGTCAGCGTCGCGCCGCTCGACAACGGCGCCGGCCAGGTCGTCGCCGCCCTGCTGACGCTGCGCGACCTCAGCGAGGCGCGGCGGGTCGAGCGAATGCGCGTCGACTTCATCGCCAACGCCAGCCACGAGCTGCGCACGCCGCTCGCCTCGATGCTCGGCTTCATCGAGACGCTGCAGGGCTCGGCGCGCGACGACGCGCGCGCGCGCGACAAGTTCCTCGTCATCATGCGCGAGCAGGGCCGCCGCATGGCCCGCCTGATCGACGACCTCTTGTCGCTGTCGCGCATCGAGCAGAAGCAGCACGTCCGCCCGGCGGCGGAAGTGGACCTCTCCCAGACCGCGCGCCACGTCGCCGACACGTTGGCGCCGCTGGCGCGCGAGATGGGGGTGGAGATCAAGCTCTACGCCGAACTGCCGGTCGTCGTCACCGGCGACCGCGACGAACTCCTCCGCGTCGCCGAGAACCTGATCGAGAACGCGATCAAGTACGGCGCGCGGCAGGACGGATCAGGCGGCGACCGCGTCGAGATCACCGTGACCCGCAACGCCGCCGAAGGATCGCTGATCGTGCGCGACTTCGGCCGCGGCATCGCGCCGGAGCACCTGCCGCGCCTTACCGAACGCTTCTATCGGGTCGACGCCGGCCAGAGCCGGGCCAAGAACGGCACCGGGCTCGGCCTGGCGATCGTCAAGCACATCCTCGCCCGCCACCGCGGCCGCTTGACCATCGCCAGCCGCCTCGATCACGGCTCGACTTTCACGGCGACGGTGCCTCTGCGCCAGCGCTAAGAGCCGAAAATACTGATAACACAAAGACGTAGATCGTCACATAAGGTTCGCGCCGACGTCATATAAGGACATCGCGCCGGGTCTATTAAGGGCGCGCCTCGGAACGGCGCGCCGACGAACGACGGCCGGTCGCGAGCGGGATGGTAAATTGAGAGGCGTTTTATGTTCCTTCGATCATTGATCAGCGCGGCGATCGGCGCGACGTTGATGGCGACGACCGTCACGATCGCCTCGGCGGGCGACATCTCGGGAGCGGGCGCGACCTTTCCGTTTCCGATCTACGCGAAATGGGCCGACGCGTATAAGAACGCGACGGGCAATGGCCTGAACTACCAGTCGATCGGCTCGGGCGCGGGCATCAAGCAGATCAAGGCGAAGACCGTGACCTTCGGCGCCACCGACGCGCCGCTGAAGCCCGACGACCTCGACGCCGCGGGCCTTGAGCAATGGCCGATGGTGATGGGCGGCATCGTGCCGGTCGTCAATCTCGACGGCGTCAAGTCCGGCGATCTGGTCATCGACGGCCCGACGCTCGCCAAGATCTATCTCGGGACGATCACCAATTGGAACGATCCGGCGATCAAGGTTCTCAATTCGAAGGTCGCCCTTCCCAATCTGCCGATCGCCGTCATCCACCGCGCCGACGGCTCGGGCACCACGTTCAACTTCACCGACTATCTCTCCAAGGTTTCGCCTGATTGGCAATCCAAGATCGGCGAGTCCACGTCGGTCGAATGGCCGGTCGGCATCGGCGCCAAGGGCAACGACGGCGTCGCCAACAACGTCGCCGGCACCAAG
>CAZKHF010000012.1:0-24910 GCA_964552445.1 uncultured Bradyrhizobium sp.
AGCGCGTCGGCCCGCGCTTCGAGAGGCACCCGCTGTTTCCCGAGAAGACCAATGTCTCGTTCGCGCAAGTCCTCGCCTCGGACGCGATCCGGCTCAGGGTGTGGGAGCGCGGCGTCGGCGTCACGCTGGCCTGCGGTTCGGCGGCCTGCGCGACGCTGGTCGCGGCGGCGCGGTCGGGGCGCACGGGCCGCGAGGCGCGCGTCGCGCTGCCCGGCGGCGAGCTGACGATCGCCTGGCGCGCGGGCGACGACCACGTGCTGATGACCGGCCCGGTCGAGTTCGAGCGCGAGATCGCGCTGACGGAGTCGGTGTTCGCGGCGCAGGGCGCCGCGTGAGCGCTCGCGGTCCCCTCTCTCCTGCCGGCGAGGCCCTATCCGCCGCCGATGCGCTTCCAATAGAGCCGCGTCGCCGTCAGGGCGCCGTTCGGCCGGTAGGCGTAGTCGGGAATCGCGCCGGCGAAGGTGTAGCCGAGCTTCTCGTAAAAGCCCGACGCGCCTTCGTCGGCGGCGGTGTCGAGGGTGAGCAGCGTGCGCCGCTTGGCGACGGCGACGCGCTCGGCGGCGCGCAAGAGCGCGGCGCCGACGCCGCGGTTGCGCCAGTCGCGCCGCGTCATCATCTTGGCGATCTCGGCGCGATGGCGCTGATTGTTCGGCGTGTCGAGCAGCAGGCTGGCTGTGCCAATCAGCGCTTCGCCGTCGAAGGCGCCGAGCACGACCCGCTCGCTTCGCGCCGCCGATTCGAGCGCTTCGCGCCAGTAGGCCTCCGCGTCGGCGCGCGCGAGCGGATGGAGGAAGGTCACCGACGCGCCCGCGGCGACGGTCTCGATCAGGAGGTCGGCGAGCGCCGCGACGGTTTCGCGCGACGCCTCGAGCGGCCGAATGACGAGCGCGCCCATCTCCCCCTCACCACACGTCGAGGACGCGGTAGCCGGCGGCGCGGAAGCGCTCGATCAGGCCGGTCCTGCCGGAAAGATGCAGCGCCCCGACGGCGATGAAGGCGCCGCCCACTGAAAGCAGCGGCTCGGCGCGCGCCGCCATGACTTCGTTGCGGCCGACCAGCAGCAGGCGGGTGAAGGCGTCTTCGGCGGCGCGCTCGCGCGGCGTCAGCCCAGGCATGACGTCGGCGACCGCGAGCATCTCGGCGGGCCGCTTCTCGCGATAGAGGCGCAGCATGGTCGCGTAGGCGTCGTCCTCGAGCTCAGGCGCGCGCGCGTCGGCGGTCAGCATGGTGGCGCAGAGGTCGGGAGGGGCGGCGGAAAGCGCGTCGATCTGCTCTTGCGAGGTCTCCAGCGCCACCACCGGCAGGCCGCGCTCCTTGCCGGCGCGCGCGATCAATTCGTCGATCTCGGGCAGGCCCGCCGCGGCGCGCGCGGTCTCGCAGCTCGGCAGCGCCGAGGCGGCGGCGAGAAACCACAGCCTGAGGTGGTGCGCCATCTCCTTGGGCACGCCGCGGCTCGCCAGATGGGTCTCGACCGCCGCGGCGTCGGCGCCGGTCAACGCCGGCGCGAAGGTGTCTTCGTCGCGCGCCAGCGCCTTGGCGAGCATCGCGGCGCCGAGCGCGCCCTGGTCGGCCGCGTCGAGCGGCCCGCCGAGCTCGGTGGCGACGACCTTGGCCGAGGCGACGAACTCGGCCGCCTGGCGCGCCACCGCGACGGCGCTGTCGTCGGTCGAATGGATGACGCCGAACAGATAGGACGGCGCGACGCCGTCGCGCTCGACCCGCCACAGCAGCCCCTGCGCGTTGACGAGGTCGTCGGCGCGCGCGCGCTTGGCCTGCTCGAAGCCGGGGCTTTGGCCGAGGTCGCGGCCGGCGC
Organism: uncultured Bradyrhizobium sp.; assembly: GCA_964552445.1. GTDB lineage: Bacteria > Pseudomonadota > Alphaproteobacteria > Rhizobiales > Beijerinckiaceae > Roseiarcus. Next base: position 1,814 of record CAZKHF010000012.1, read on the forward strand.
AGGCGGTCGAGGCGGCGGCGTCCTCGGCCGAGGCCGGCGCGGCGAAGCCGACCGCCAAGGCGGCGACGGCGGCGGCGCAAAAAACGCGCCGGAGGCGAAGGTTCATCGGTCCGCTCACAGCTTGCGCAGCGCCACTTCCTCGATGCGGTGGTCGGCGCCCTTGGTCAGCCTGAGGCTGGCGCGCGCCCGCGTCGGCAGGATGTTCTCGTAGAGGTTGACGAGGTTGATGCGCCGCCAGATCGAGCGCGCCGCCGCCTCCGCCTCGACCGCGTCGACCTCGGCGTACTGGCGGAAATAGCTGCGCGGGTCGCGGAAGGCGGTGTCGCGCAGGCGCATGAAGCGCTCGACGTACCACTTCTCCAGCAGCTCTTCGCTGGCGTCGATGAACACCGAGAAGTCGAAGAAGTCGGAGATCACCGGGTCGTCGCGGCTCTCGCGCGAGATCGGGTGGGCGAGCAGCACGTTGAGCCCCTCGACGATGAGGATGTCGGGGCGGTCGACGAAGATCCGCTCGCCGGGAACGACGTCGTAGATCAGGTGCGAATAGACCGGCGCGGCGACGTTGTGCTGACCCGCCTTGACCTCGGCGAGGAAACGGATCAGCGCCGCCCCGTCGTAGCTCTCCGGGAAGCCCTTGCGCTCCATCAGGCCCTCGCGGATCAGCCGCGCGTTGGAGTGGAGGAAGCCGTCGGTGGTGACGAGGTCGACCTTGGGCGTGTTCGGCCAGCGCGTCAGCAGCGCCTTCAGCACGCGCGAGGTGGTCGATTTGCCCACCGCCACCGAGCCGGCGACGCCGATGATATAGGGCACCTTGCCGTCGTCGGCGCCGAGGAAGCGCTGCGTCGCCTTGTACAGCCCCTGCGTCGCTGCGACGTAGAGCGCCAGCAGGCGCGACAGCGGCAGGTAGATGGCGATCACCTCTTCGAGCGAGATCGGATCGTGGATCGACTGCAGCTTGACCAGATCGTCGATGGTGAGCGTCAGCTCGGTGTCGGCGCGCAGGCTCGCCCACTCGTCGCGGCTGAAATGGCGGTGGGCCGCCGCGACCGCTTCATCCTCGCGCGTCGGGCTTCGATCGTCCATGGAGGCCCCTTTTCCCCTTGGGAGAGCGGCGCGCCGACGGCGCCGTCACTGGCGCCGCGAAGCCTTCTCTTCGAGCCCGCTGCGCCCGCCGCGCCGCTCCAGCTCGCCGATCACCTCGGCGAACGCGACGCCGCGCGCGCGCAGCGCCACCAGCAGATGATAGAGGACGTCGGCGGCTTCGGCGCGCACCGCCGCCTCGTCCTGGGCGACGACGGCGATCGCCAGCTCGAACGCCTCCTCGCCGAATTTCTTCGCGCAATGCGCCGCGCCCTTGGCGAGGAGCGAGCTGGTGTAGGAGACGTCCGCGCCCGCTTGGGCGCGCTCGTCGATGACGCGCGCGAGGTCGTCGAGGGTGAACATGAGCGGACGCTTCCGACGCCGGCAGGATGCGGCGGCTGCTCATTGTGACGGGGAAATCGCCGCTTGTCGAGGAAAGCGGGCGACGGAAAGCCGCGGAATCTGAAGACAACCGGCGTTCGGGGCGGGCGCCGCGACGACGCGGGCCCGAGCCAAGAGTCCCGCCGGGACCTGCCGCCGCGCCGCCCGCGGCTCAGTCCGCCGCCACGGCCGTCGCCCGCTCGATCAGCGCGGCGGTCGCCTTCTCGGACGCTTCGCCGTTGAGCTTGTAGTAGACCCAGACGTCGATCGCGACGCCGAGAATGAGGCCGTAGCCGAAGAACGCCACGCCGCCCACGAGGTAGACGAGGAACACCGGGATCGCCGAAGCGAAGTGGAGCCTGGTGCTCACCGTCACCCGTGAGCCGACCGGGTCGGGGGCGATCTGAATGTCGCAGTCGAGCTTCGCGGTGAAGCCGATTGTCGTCCAGGCATCCTTGTGCGGAATGGACAACATGAGCCGGTTCGGCGGGGCGTCTCCGACCACCGCGCCGCCGAGGGCGATCCCCGCCTGCTGGAAGGCCGCAAACGCTTGAGCCGGGTCCAGGGACAGCGTGAGCGTCCGCGCCGCGCCCCCGGCGGCGCCGGGAGGGCTCGACGAAAAGATGGCGTTCGTCGCCGCCGCGACCAGCGGCGCGCCGCAGCTCGAACAGAACCGCGCCTCCGGCGGATTGATCGCGCCGCAGGTCGGGCACTTGCGTTCGTCAGCCATTTCGTCCCTTCCCGCGCTTCCGCGGGCCCCCCAAGTCCGCCTTCGTCGACGCGCGAGAATACAGGGCTCCGCGCGCCTCGCAATCGCGCCGCCGCGCCTGGGTCAGAGCTTCCGCCAATCCTGGTCGCCGCCGCCCGCGGCGGCGAGGCGCGCAGGCTGGCGCGTCGACGCCGGCCTCGCGTCGGCCGAGGGCGTCTCTTCGGCGTCCGGCTTGCGGAAGGCGTGCGGCGCGGCCTTCATCAACTCGGCGCGCAGCGCGTCCTCGCTCGTCGACCAATCGATGCGGAATTGGCCGACGATCTGCGACAGTTTCGCGCTCTCGTCCAACAACGAACGGCCGACCGCGGCCGTCTCCTCGACCATCGCCGCGCTCTCTTGCGTCGCGCGGCTCATGTCCTCGACCGCCGCGCTGATCTGCTGCAGCGCGGTCGCCTGCTCGCGCGCGCCGACCGCGATGTTGGCGACGACGCCGTTGATCGAGACCACCTGCTCGGCGATGCGTTTCAACGAGCGGCCGGTCTCGGCCACCAGTTTCACGCCGGCCCCGACCTGCGCGCTCGAGCCCGAGATGAGCCCCTTGATTTCCTTTGCGGCCTCGGCCGAGCGCTGCGCCAGCGCGCGCACTTCCGAAGCGACGACCGCGAAGCCCTTGCCCGCTTCGCCCCCGCGCGCGGCCTCGACGGCCGCATTGAGCGCGAGCAGATTGGTCTGGAAGGCGATCTCGTCGATGACGCCGATGATCTGGCCGATCTCCTGCGACGACTTGGCGATCGCGTTCATCGCCGCGACCGCCTGGTCGACGACGGCGGCGCTCTTCTTGGCGTCGCCGTCGGCGGCGGCCACCGCCTCGCGCGCGACCTGCGTCCCTTCGGCCGACTTCTGCACCGCCGCAGTGATCTCGGTCAGCGACGCCGTGGTCTCTTCGATGCTGGAGGCGTGCTGCTCGGAGCGCTGCGCCAGATGATCGGCCGCGCCCTTCACCTCGGTCGCGCCCGACTCGATCACGCCCGAGCTGCCGATCACAGTGACGATGGTCGCTTTGAGCCTGTCGACCGCCTCGTTGAAGTCGTCGCGGATCTGCGCGTAGGCGTCGGTGAAGCCGTCGTCGAGCCTCACCGTCAGGTCGCCCGCCGCGACCCGCTTGAGGCCGTCGCCGAGACGACGCACGACCTCGGCCTGGTCTTTCGCCGCGGCCGCCCGCTCGGTCACGGTCCGTTCGCGATCGGCTTCGGCGCGCCTGCGTTCGGCCGCCGCCTCGCTCTCCAGCCGAGTCCGGTCGAGCGCGTGCCGCCTGAACACCTCGACCGCGCGCGACATGTCGCCCACTTCGTCGCGACGGCTGCGGCCTTCGATCTCGACGCTCGCGTCGCCGTCAGCCAACGCGGTCATCGCCGCGCCGAGCCGGGCGAGCGGCCGCGCGATCGTCGCCGAGGAAATCCATATCGCCGCCGCGCCGCCGAGCGCCGCCGCGAGGAGCCCCGCGACGCCGACCGCCCACAGCGCGCGCCGCGATTGCGAACGCAAGTCGGCGGCCGACTGCGTGTCCTCGTCGTGCAGGCCGACTTCGAAGCTGCTGAGGTCGTTGGCGAAAGAGCGAAGCTGGAGGTCGAGGGCGGCGAGCTGTTTCACCCCGCCCGCCAGCTTGTCGAGATCCGCCTGCTCCAGCGGCAACCCCTGCACCAGCGCCGAAGACGCGTCGGCGGCGACCTTGAAGGGCTTGTCGGCGGCGTCGGCGATCGTCGCCAGGCGCTGCTTGAGGATGCCGATCTCGTCCGACTTTTCAGGCAGGAGCTGGGTGGCCTCGTCGAAGCGCTTCTTGGCGTCGTCGATCGCGGTGGGAAAACCTTCGGCCGCCGCCTTGCCCTGCATCGCGTCCGAGCCGAAATTCAGCGCGCCGAAGACGTCGTAGACCGCGGCCATCAGATCGACCCTGGCGCGCGACAACGCGAGCGTTCCCAGGGCGCGGCGTTCGATGAGGTCGTCCGCTGTGGCGCTGACTCCGATGAGCTTGAGGCCGCCGAAGCCGACCATGGCGAGAACGATGACGGCCATCAGCGTCGTCGGAATGAGGGTCTTCGTCCGTAACGCAAGATTGTCGAGGCTCATCGTCGATCCTCCAAATCCGTTCTCGCGCCGCGAGCTCGCGCCAAGCGACTGGACTCGATGTTGGGACCGCAGGGGGAATCCGGATCGAATGTGACGCGGCGGAGCCGCTCCGCGCTTGCGTCGCCGCGCCAGGACGCGCGCCGACGGCGCGCCGAAGGGGCGCCGACCCGCTGCGCCGCAGACTGCGCCAGGACGGTTAACGGAAGATTGACGGAGGCGCGCAGCCCCTTGTCGCAGCGACGCCAGCTTAGGTCGCGACGCCATGCCGCCCGATGCGGCGTTGCGCGCGCGGCGCGACGGCGCCAAGCTCGCGCGTTGTCCGGTTTCGCGCGGTTCGCTTCGCCGGGAGCGCCGCGCTGAAAGTCGCCCTCTGGGCGCCGGTCGCCGGCGGTTCCGGCGGCGGGGACGACGAGAGCGACTTGCGGCCGCTCACGCGAGGCCCTGAAATGAATCGCTTAGCCGCGCGATCGACAAGCGCCGCCCCGTCCGCGGCCGGTCGAATCTCTTACGGCGTCGCGGCGCTCGCCGCGACGATCGTCGCTGTCTTTCTCGCCCATCAGGCGTCGCTCTTGCTGCACGAATGGACGCACGGGACGGTCGCCTGGGCTTTCGGCTACAAGCGCAGCCCCTTCGACATCCACTACGGCGGCTGGACGCTGCTCGACGCCGACGAGGCGATCGACTACCGGGCGATCCTCGCCGCGGGCAAGGGGACGGCGGTCGCCGCGATCGCCATCGCGCCGATCCTGCTCGGCGGCGCGCTCTATGTCCTCGGGACGCCGTTGCTCGCGCTGCGGGCGATTCAGCGGCGCAAGGCGCTGTGGCTTTTCCTGTTCTGGTTCAACCTATCCAATCTCGGACAGGTGCTCGACTACATTCCGATGCGCGCCTTCGTCGTCTCGCGCGACGGCCTGCTGCGGGGGGACGTCGGCCATTTCGTCCAGGGGCTCGGCGTTTCCCCCTGGGTCGCGCTCGTCCCGGGAATCCTGTTCCTCGCTGCGGCGCTGTTCTGGCAGATGCGCTGGGAAACGCCGCGGGCTTACGCCGCGCTCGGCCTCGAGCGGCGGGGACAGACGGCGCTGCTGGCTTTGACGCTGCTCTATCTGTTCGGCTGGTATGGCATGGCGGGCGCGAGCTACGAATTCCCCTCGAACGTCCTCAGCCGCGCCGGCCTGGTCGTCGCCGTCGTCCTCTTCCTGGCTTGCCGTCCGAGACGCCGCTGGGTCGCCGACCGCGTCGCCTCCTTCGCCGCCGCCGGGAAGGGATGACGGCGAGGCCCGTCCCGCTTGAGGCGAGACGGCGCCCGCGCCGACGCGGCGCCCCGTCACTTCGGGATGACCAGGCGCTCCGTTCCGTACCATAGCTGCGACTGGCCGAGATCGACGAAGCGGCGCTCGTCCTCGATCAGCAACCGCAGCGCGGCGGCGCCTTCGGGGGTCTTCCGCGCCGCGAGATGCGTCTCGAGATCGTCCCACCACAGCTCTCCGCAGCCGTCGAAGTCGACCGCCTCCGCCCCCCGGCCGGCCTGGATCGCCGCCTGCGCCGCCCGGTTGTCGAGCGGGACGGTTTGGACATAGCGCTTGATTCCGAGCGGCGCCCGATGGGCGCGAACCAGCGGCGCGTGGCGCTCGATCCAATGACGGTCGAACTCCTCGCGCGTCAGCTCCGGCCGCCGCTTCACGCACATGATGAGTTTCAGCATGACGCCTCTTCCTTTCTTGCGCGCGCGAGGCTACATCGTGACAGCGCTGTCAGGGTCAAGCGAGACGCCCATGCAGATCGGCGAACTGTCGCGCAGGACGGGCGTCAGCGTCCGGATGCTGCGCTATTACGAGCGCGAAGGGCTGCTTCGGCCGGAGCGCACGCCGGCGGGCTATCGCCGCTACGGCGAGGCGGACGTCGCGTCGGTCGAGCGCGTCGTGCTGCTCAACCGCGCCGGCTTGAAGCTCGCGACCGTTCGCCGGCTGCTTCCTTGCGCCTCGCCCGGCTCGGCGGGCTTCGAGCCTTGTCAAGAGGTGAAAGACAGCGTTCGGCGGAAGCTGGTCGAGCTCGATCGGCAGATCGCAGCGCTGGCGGAGAGCCGGAGGCTGCTTGAAGCGCTGGCGAATCAGGGGTGAGCGCGGCGAGCGCCGCAAGGCGGCCGTCGGCGTGGCGGCGCTCCCCGACCGCGGCGCCTTGCCTCGCGTCGCGTCGCCGCGGATCGCTTCGACGCCGCCGCCCTCGCCTTCGCCATCGGCGTGAAGCGGATCCAGGACGGTTTTGACGATCGGACGGCGTAGGGCGATCTTAACCGATGACGGCGCAAGCCAGGGCTCGGCGCGGCGAGAGGACGGCGATGGCGGATGCGGGCCAGGAAAGCGCGATTCGGCGGCCGGGACGGCTCGAGCGCCAGATTCCCTCCTTCGCCGTGATCGGCCTGATTGGCTACGTCGTCGACTCGGCGATCACCTACGCCGGCGCGAAATATCTCGGCCTGTCGCCCGAGCTCGCTCGGCCGCCCGGATTCATTGTCGCGACCGTCGTCAACTTCGCCCTCAACCGCGCCTACACCTTCCGCGACGCCGCGACGCCGCTGATGCGCGCCTTCCTGCGCTATTGCCTGGTCGCGGTCGCCGGCCTCGTCGTCAACTACGGCGTCTACTCCGCCTGCGTCCAGGCTTCTCCCCTGGTCGGCGTCCCCGCCACGCCCGGCGTCCTGCCGCTGTTCATCGCCGCCGGCTGCGGCGTGGCGATGGCGGTCACCTTCGTCGGCTTTCGCTGGTTCGCCTTCCGGCCCTGAAGAAACCTCGAACGCGCGACCCTCGCTTCGCGCGGCGGGCGCGCTATGATGGCGGACGAGATCGGAAAGGACGTCGAATGCCGATATCGCCCGACGGCCGGGATCCCGGCCGCCGCTCCGCCGTGTCCGAGCCGCCGCCATGAGCGCTTCGCGCCGCTCCTGGCCGCTGCATTGCCGCGCTGCGCTGGTCGCGGCGATCGACGCCGCCGCCGAACAGTTTCCCGGTTCGGGCGAGGACGAGGCGCGGCGCATTCACGACGTGCGCAAGACGCTCAAGCGCGCCGCCGGCCTGGCGCGGCTGTTCCAGCCGCTGGTCGGCGCGCCCGCGGATGCGGCGCGCGCGGCGCTCGACGCGGCGCGGCGCAGCGTCGGCCGGGCGCGCGATCTCGACATCCTGCCCGGCGTGCTGGCGCGGATGAACGCCCCCGCCAAGGCGCGCGAAGTCCTGCTCAAGGCGATCGGCGCGCAACGCGACGCGGAACGGCGCGCCCACAAGGCGCTCGACGTCGACGCGGTCGCCGCGGAGCTTTCCGCCCTGGCGCGCTCCGTCGAAGGCTGGCGCGTCGAAACGGCCGGCGCGGCGCCGCTGCTCGCGGCGGTGCGCAGCGCCTATCGCGCCGCGCAGCGGCGCGGCCAGCGCGCGCTGGCGAGCCGCGTCCCCGCCGAGCTCCACACGCTGCGCGCGCGCGTCGTCGACCTCTCCTACCAGCTCGCGACGCTTGAACCGGCGTGGCCGGAGATGATCGCGACGTTCAATCGCGAGCTGCATCGCCTGCGCCAGACCCTCGGCGAGCACAACGACTTGACGGTGCTCGCGGAGTTCGTCCACAAGCGTCCCGAGCTGACGGGCGGGGAGGCGGAAGCGCTGCTGGCGCTGATCGCGCGCCGCCGCCGCCCCTTGGAGCGGCGCGCCGACGAGCGGTTCGCGCGGCTGTTCGCCGAGCGTCCGAGCGCGTTCGAGCGCCGGCTCGCCGCCTACCTCGAGCGCCCGCAACGCAAGCCGGGCCCGCCCGCCGTCGCGGCGAAAAGGCCGGCCAAGGCGCGGGAGGCTCGCGGGCCGCAGGCCGCTGCGACGCGCCCCGCCCGGCCGCGCGCCCACCCGCCGGGCCTGACGACGCGGCCGGGCGCCGATTGAGCGAGGCGGCCCGCTCGGTCCGGCTTAAGGGTAGCGCGCCTTGAGGTCGGCTGAGCGCTGCGTGTCGTAATCGATGATGCAGGCGAGGCGCGGGTCGCCGCCTTTGGCGCCCATGCCGGCCTCGAACGGCGCGACGTCCTGGCACTCGGCGTCGCGCCAGCCGATCCACTGCGTCTCGGCGTCGTTGAGCGAGCGCTTCCAGCGCGACTTCTGCGAGGTCAGCACGCCGGGGCGCGAATCGATGCTCTTCAGCGCCGCGTCGACCGTCGCGCTAAGGTCCTGCTCGGCGCGATCGGCGCCGGCGCGCAGGCATTCGGCGAGCTCGCGCGCGCCGATCTTGTTGGAATCGCAAGCCAACTGCGAAGCGCGCGGCGCGCCTGCGGCGACCGCGGCGGCGGTCGAAGCGACGAGGGCGGCGGCGAGAAGGGCGATGCGCATGACGAATCCCCGGCAAGCCGCTACTCCCTTAACCGCAAAGTCGCCCCTCGCCTAGAGCGGCGGCCCCCGGCGACGCAGGAATTCGCCGACGCGTCGCCGCGCCCGCACGACGTCCGCGCGCGACGCCGCATAGCAAAGGCGCAAGTAACCCTCTCCGCAGACGCCGAAATCGGGGCCGCCGACCGTCGCCGCTCGCCGCTTGCTCGAGCAGCGCCGCGGCGAGCGGCTTCGCCTTCCAGCGGGTCGCCCTAACGGTGGGGAAGGCGCAGAAGACGCCTCTCGGAGCAGGGCGCGCGGCGGGCGGCGCGCCCTCCGCCGCAACAAAACAAGGACGTAGACGGCGCGCAGGGATGGCTGAAGAGGGCCTGCTTCAGCGCAAACGCCGAATGGTCTAGGTCGACGCCGCGACGACTTCGTAGACCAGCGCCCCAATCGCCGCCGTCGCGGGCAGGGTCAGGACCCAAGCGAGCACGATGCCTTGCGCGACGTTCCAGCGCACCGCGGAAGCGCGCCGCGCCGCGCCGACGCCGACGATCGCGCCGGTGATGGTGTGGGTGGTGGAGACGGGAACGCCGAGCGCGGTGGCGAGGAACAGCGTGATCGCGCCGCCGGTTTCGGCGCAGAAACCTCGCATCGGCGAGAGCTGCGTGATCTTGGATCCCATCGTGTGGACGATGCGCCAGCCGCCGGACAGCGTGCCGAGCGCCATCGCCGCTTGGCAGGACAACACCACCCACAGCGGGATGTGGAAGCCTCCCGGCATGTAACCCTGCGAGTAAAGCAGCACCGAGATGACGCCCATGGTCTTCTGCGCGTCGTTGCCGCCGTGCCCGAGCGAATAGAGCGACGCCGAAATTAGCTGCAACGTGCGGAAGTGCGTGTCGACGGCGAGCGGGGTAGAGCGCAGGAACATCCACGACACGGCGGCGACAAGCAGCAGCGCAAGCGCGAATCCGAGCAGCGGCGAGAGAACGATCGCCGCGGCCGTCTTGAGGAAGCCCGACCAGACGACGGCGTGAAATCCCGCCCGCGCCGCCCCCGCCCCCACCAGCCCGCCGATCAGCGCATGCGAGCTGCTCGACGGAATTCCGAGCAGCCATGTCAGGATGTTCCAGACGATGGCGCCGCAAAGGGCGGCGAAGACGACGCCCGCCGTCACGACGTCAGGCTCGACGATGCCCTTGCCCACGGTCGTGGCGACGTTGAGCCCGAAGACGAGGAAGGCGATGAAGTTGAAGAACGCGGCCCAGAACACCGCCAGGGACGGTCGGAGCACCCGCGTCGAGACGACGGTGGCGATCGAGTTCGCCGCGTCATGCAGACCGTTGAGAAAGTCGAACAGAAGCGCGGTGGCGATCAGGGCGATCAGCAACGGGGCGGCTAGTGTGGCGCTCATGGGCGAGGGCGCTCAGATATGTTCGATCACGATGGCGTTGACCTGGTTCGCCACGCGCTCGAACTTGTCGAGCACCTTCTCGAGGTGGCCGTAGACTTCCGAACCGACGATGAAGGCCATCGCGTCGCTGGTTCGGTGACGACGGAAGAGATCGCGCAGCCCCTGATCGTGCATCTGGTCCGAGCGCTCTTCGAGATCGGTCATCGCGACGGCGTAAGCGTTGATCTCGCTCGCGTGCGCGGCGATCTCGCGCAGCAGCGGCACCGCCTTGAGGGTGACGCCGGCGGCGTCCACCGCCAACCCCGCCATGTCGCGCATCAACGGATCGAATTCGCGGACTTCGAACAGCGAGATCGTCTTCACCGTCTGGTGCATCTGGTCGATCGCGTCGTCCATCGACTGGATCAGCTCCTGAATGTCGCTGCGATCGAACGGGGTGATGAAAGTCCGGCGCACCGATTGCATCACCTCGTGCGCAATCCTGTCGGCTTCTCCTTCCTTTTCGACCACGACCTTGCCGAAGCGCGGCGCGTCCTCGCCGCCGTCGAGGAGCCCGCGCAGCGCCTCCGCGCCAGCGACCAGCGTGCGCGCGTGCGCCTCGAACAGATCGAAGAACTTGTCCTCCCTGGGCAGCAGCTTGTGAAACCAGCTCATCATCGCTGCGGCTCCCCGCCCGAACGCCCGAAACCGACCCGCCCGCGGACGCGAATCGCCGATCCCGCTCGCGCTTCCGCTTCGCCTTCGCTCGGCTTCCGCGCGAGCCATGTCGTCAGCGCGCAAACGGCTTAGCTCAGCCGCGCCGGACATGAAACCCGCGACCGACCCGTATTCCACATCAGATCTACCCGCCGCCGATTAGGCTCGCCGACGGCGGACCCCGGATCCGCCAAGCGCCGGGCGTCCGAGGTTGGGTCGGCGCGTTCCTATTCGCCCCTCTCGGCCCGAAGAGCCCGGCGGACGCCGGAACCGCGGCTCGGCGTCAATGGCGCTTCGCGCCGGCTGCGCCGGCGGTCTGCGGCCGCCGCCGGAGACTTGGGCGAATTCGCCAACCCCTCCGGGGGAGCCTGGAGAAAAGAGCTAATCGCCCTCGATCTCGGCCAGCCGCTTCTCCTCCTCCGCGCTCAGCGCCGGCGTCGCGGTTGGCGCGCGGCGTCGGGCGAGGACGAGCGCCAGCGCGCCGAGCGCCAGCGTCAGCGGCGCGCTGAGCCAAAGCAGCAGCGTCTCGGCCTTGAACGGCGGCTTCAACAGGATGAAGTCGCCGTAGCGCGAGACGAGGAACGCCCGCAGGGCGTCGTTCGTCTCCCCTTCAGCGATGCGCTCGCGGATCAGGAGGCGAATGTCGCGGGCGAGCGGCGCGTCGGAATCGTCGATCGACTGGTTCTGGCAGACCATGCAGCGCAGCTCGGCCGACAGCGCGCGGGCGCGCGCCTCGAGCGCGGGGTCTTTCATCACCTCGTCGGGCTGCACCGCGCCCGCCGCGGCGGCGGCGAGGACGAAGGCGGCGGCCAACAGGGCGCGAAGCGTCTTCATTGCGGCTGCGCCTCCACGCCCGTCGCCGCGGCGCGGGCGCGGCGAAGCGCCGGCGCGCCGAACCGCAGCCGCCGGTCGGCGAGCGACAGCAGGCCGCCGAGCGCCATCACTGCGGCGCCCAGCCAGATCAGCGTCACGAGGGGCTTCCAGTAGAGGCGGGCCGGCACGCCGCCGTCGGCGTTGGGGTCGCCGATCGAGACATAGACCTGGCCGAAGTCGAGAGTGGCGATGCCGGCCTGCGTCGTCGTCGTCTGGCGCGCGCTGAACTGGCGGCGCGCCGGTTCGATCGCGGCGGCGAACGCGCCGCCCGAGCGAATGGTCATCGCCGCGACCGAGTCGCGATAGTTGGGGCCGTTGCGCTGGCCGACCGTCTCGAGGACGACCGCGTAGGGGCCGACCTTCTGCGCCTCGCCGATTCTCATCGTCGCGATCGTCTCGGCGCCGAAGCCGACGCCGGCGAGGCCGAGCAGCGTCACGCCGACGCCGAAATGGGCGGCCGCGCCGCCCCAGAACGACAGCGGCAGGCCGCGCGCGCGCGAAAGCGCGGCGGCGAAGGAGGCGCCGCTTCGCCACACGCGCGCGACGACCTCGCAGAGCGCCCCGAGCATGACGAACGCCGCCAGCCCGGCCGCGATCGGCGCAAGGATCGGCCCTCCGCGAAAGATCGCGATCAGCGCGACGAGGACGACGAAGCCGCCGGCGATGGCGACGGCGAGGCGCTGGGCGACGCCGAGGAGGTCGCCGCGCTTCCAGGCGAGCGAGAAGCCAAACGGCGCGACGAAGCAGGCGGCGAGCATGAGCAGCCCGGCGGTCATGTTGAAGAACGGCGCGCCGACGGTGATCTTCTCGCCGGAGAACTCCTCCAGCGCCAGCGGATAAAGCGTGCCGAACAGCACGGTGGCGCAGGCGCTGGTCAACAAGAGGTTGTTGAGCGCCAGCGCGCCCTCGCGCGAGATCGGCGCGAACAGCCCGCCCTGCTTCAACAGCGGCGCCCGCCAGGCGAACAGGGCGAGCGAGCCGGCGATGAAGAAGGCGAGGATGGCGAGGATGAACACGCCGCGGCGCGGGTCGCTGGCGAAGGCGTGCACGCTGGTCAGCACGCCGGAGCGCACCAGAAACGTGCCGATGAGCGAGAAGGAGAAGGCGACGATGGCGAGGAAGATCGTCCACACCTTCAACGCGTCGCGCTTCTCCATCACCGCCGCCGAGTGGATGAAGGCGGTGCCCGCCAGCCACGGCATCAGCGAAGCGTTCTCGACCGGGTCCCAGAACCAGAAGCCGCCCCAGCCGAGCGTGTAATAGGCCCAGTACGATCCCATCGCGACGCCGAGCGTCAGGAAGCACCAGGCGACGAGCGCGAAGGGGCGCGCGAAGCGCGCCCAGGCCGCGTCGACGCGCCCTTCGACCAGCGCCGCCACGGCGAACGAGAAGACGATCGAGAAGCCGACATAGCCGAAGTAAAGCAGCGGCGGGTGGATGGCGAGGCCGGGGTCCTGCAGCACGGGATTGAGGTCGCCGCCTTCGAAAGGCGCGGGCCATACGCGCGCGAACGGATTCGAAGTGAAAAGAATGAAGGCGAGGAAGGCGGCGCCGATCAGCCCCTGCGCGGCGAGCGCGTCGGCGCCGAGGCGGGCGGGAAGGCCGCGGGAGAACGCCGCCGCCAGCGCCCCGAAAGCCGAGAGGATGAGGACCCACAGCAGCATCGAGCCTTCGTGGTTTCCCCACACGCCGGCGAACTTGTAGATCGCCGGCAGGGCCGAGTGCGAGTTCTCGGCGACGTTGACGACCGAGAAGTCGGACGTCAGGTGTGCGCGCGCCAGCGCGGCGAAAGCGACGGCGACGAAGACGAACTGCGCCAACGCCGCGCCGGCGCCGACCCCCATCAGCGCCGGGTCGCCGCGCCGCGCGCCGACGAACGGGACGACGGCTTGGATAAGCGCCAGCGTCAGCGCGAGGATGAGGGCGAAATGGCCGATTTCGACGGTCACGGCTTGGCGCCCTCCTGCCAGCGGCCCTGTTTCTTCAGCGCCTCGACCACCTCGGGCGGCATGTAGCGCTCGTCGTGCTTGGCCAGAATCGTGTCGGCGTGGAGATGGCCGGGCGCGTCGAGCGCGCCCTCGGCGACGACGCCCTGGCCCTCGCGGAACAGGTCGGGCGTCAAGCCGCGATAGGAGACCTTGATCTGGTTCTTGCCGTCGGTGATGGCGAAGTCGATCGCCTCGTCCGCCGACCGCGTCACCGACCCCGGCAGCAACAGCCCGCCGATGCGCAGCCGCGCGCCGGGCGCGAGGTTCTTGGCGAGGACTTCGCTTGGACTGAGGAAGAAGACGATGCTGTCGGTGAGCGCGTAAAGCGCCAGGCCGAGGGCGACCGCGGCGACGCCGAGCGCGGCGGCGATCAGCGCGAGTCTGCGGCCCTTGCGCGTCATCGGCGTCAGCCTCCCAGTCCCAGCTCGCGCGCCAGCGCGTCGAGGTTTCGGGCGGCGTCGGCGTCGGCGGCGAGCGCCTTGCGCGCCGCTTCGAGCGCCGCCTTGGCCTTGTCGGGCTGTTGGAGCGCGCTGTAGGCGCGGATCAAGCGGGCCCAGTCGGCGGCGCTCCCGCCGCGCTCGGCGAGGCGCGCCGCCAGGCCTTCGGCCACGCCGCGGATCGCCGTCTGCTGCGCCTCGCCGACCGGCGCGGCCGGGACGGCGCCGCTCGACAACGCGTCGATGCGCGCCTCCAGCGTCGCCCTCCAGGGCGCTTCCGCAGGCGCGTCGCCGAGCAGCGCCCGGTAGAGCGCGATCGCTTTCGCCTTGTCGCCGTCCTGCTCGGCGGCGAGGCCGAGATAGAAGCGCGCGGCGGGCAGGCCCGGCCTTTCGACGAGCGCCTTGTCGAAGGCGGCGCGCGCGTCGGCGGTGACGACGCCGCCCGCCTCGCCGACCAGCGCCTCGCCGTAGCCCACGCGCAGCAGCGCGTCTTCTCCATTGAGCCGCAGCGCTTGGACAAAGGCGTTGACCGCGTCGTCGTAGCGCCCGACGCGCATGTAGACGGGGGCGACCACCGCCCAGCCCTTGCCGTCGTCGGGCGCGGCGGCGAGGTGGCGCTCGATGCGGGCGATCGCCGACTCGATCGTCTCGCGGCCGTGAAGCGCGGCGGCGCGTTCGGCGAGCGGCGCGTCGGGCAGGTCGGGACGGCCGAGCGCGAGATAGAGCGGCAGCGCGATCAGCGGCGCGGCGACGACGATCGCCGCGGCGGCGACGCGCCGGGCCGTGCGCGATTGGGGGGCGGCGGCCTCGCCGCTCGGCGCCGCGCTGGCGGCGATAAGCCGGCGGGCGGCCTCGGCGCGCGCGCCCGCCGCCTCGGCCTCCGGCAGCAGGCCGCGCTCGACGTCGCGGGCGATCTCGCCGAGCTGGGCCTTGTAGAAGGCGGCCTCGCCCGCCGCCGCATCGTCGCGGCGGTCGCGGCGGAGCGCCAGCGGCCACAGCGCGCCGAGCGCCGCCAGGACCGTCATTGCGGCGACTGCGAACCACAGCATCGCGAGCGCCCCTGAAGTCGTCGCCGGACTGCGGCGGAGCGCGCCGCCGCGAGGGCGGCTCTTAACCCATGACCGCCTGTTTGGAAAACATCAAATGCTTACCGGGAGCTGAACGAGGCGGGAACTGAACCAACCGCTGCGGACCGGCCGCGCCGCGGACGGGCGCCGGCCGACGGGTCACAGCCGCGGCAGTCTCAGGCGCGCGCGCAAGCCTCCGAGCGGGCTCTGCTCGAGGCTGAGCGAGCCGCCGTAGACCGCGGCGAGGTCGACGACGATCGACAGTCCGAGGCCGGAGCCGGGTCGCGATTCGTCGAGCTTTTCGCCGCGCACCAGCGCGGCGGCGCGCTCCTCAGGGTCGAGCCCCGGCCCGTCGTCGTCGATCTCGGCGATGAAGAACGGGCGACGCGCGGCGTCGGGGTTGGGCTCGCGCGCGGCGCGGATGACGACGCGCGCGCGCGCCCATTTGCCGGCGTTGTCGAGCAGGTTGCCGATCAGATCGGCCAGGTCCTGCGATTCGCCGCGGAAGCGCAGGCCCTCCGGCGCCTCGACGGCGAACGTCAGGCCGCGGTCGCGGTAGACCTTCTCGAAGGTGCGCACCAGCCCTTCGACCACCGGCCGAACCTCGGTCGCCGAGCCCGCCGCGCCGGCGCGCGCCGCGGCGCGGGCGCGGTCGAGATAGAAGCTCACCTGCCGACGCATCACCGCGGCCTGGTCGCGCACCTTGTCGGCGAGCCGGCCGCTGCTCGAGTCGGCCTCGTTGACGATGACGCTGAGCGGCGTCTTCAGCGCGTGGGCGAGATTGCCGACCTGGGTGCGGGCGCGCTGGACGACGTCGCGGTTGGCGTCGAGCAGCAGGTTCAGCTCGGCGGCGAGCGGCGCGACGTCGTCGGGGAACTCGCCGCTGATCCGCTCCGCTTCGCCGCGCCGGATCGCCGCCAGCCCTTCGCGCAGCACGCGCAGCGGGCGCAAGCCGAAGCGCACCGCCAGCGCCGTCGAGCCGATCAGCGCGATCGCCAGCACCAAGAAGGTGGCGGCGAGCGCGGCCTCGAATCGTCCGGTCGCCGCCTGGATGACGTCGGCGTCGGCGGCGACCTGGATGAGGTAGCGGCCCTCCTCGCCCGCGTCGATCTCGCGCTGGATCATCCGCAGCGGGCGGCCGCCGGGGCCTTCGACATAGCCGCTGCGCACGCCGCCGCGCTCCTCGCGGTTCGCCGCCTCTTCGAGGATCGGCAGCTGGGAGGCGAACAGCGAGCTTGAGGTGTGGATTTCCGGCGGATCGCGGTCGAGACGGGTGATCTGCCAGTACCAGCCGGAGAAGGCGAGCTCGAACTGCGGGTCGATGGCGGCGAAGCCGCCGGGGCGTCCCTCCTCGGCCGCGGCGGCGACGTCGGCGACCAGCGCCTTGAGATAGACGCCGAGCTGATCGTCGAAATTCGCCTCGCTCCAGGTGGCGTTAAGGGCGGAAAGGCCGAGCCCGGCGACGATCAGGATGGTCGCGCTCCAGAACGCCGCCGACAGAAAGAGGCGCGAGGCGATCGATTGCGCGTTCAGCCGCTCGAACATGGTCGCGTCTCCGGCCGGCGGGGCCGCGCGAGGGCGGCGCTCAGCGCGCGCTTCCGCGCTTGGCGGAAGCGGCCGGCGCTTCGCCGTCGCCCTCGACGATGTAGCCGAGGCCGCGCGCGGTCTGAATCAGGTCGACGCCGAGCTTCTTGCGCAGGCGGCCGACGAAGACCTCGATGGTGTTGGAATCGCGGTCGAAGTCCTGCTCATAGAGATGCTCGACCAGCTCGCTGCGCGAGACGATGCGGCCGGCGTGGTGCATCAGGTAGGAGAGCAGCCGGTATTCGTGGCTGGTGAGCTTGACCGGCGCGCCGTCGACCGTCACTCGGCCGGCGCGCGCGTCAAGCCGCACCGGGCCGGCGACCAGCTCGCTCGAGGCGTGGCCGGCGGCGCGGCGCACCAGCGCGCGCAGGCGCGCCAGCACCTCCTCCATGTGGAACGGCTTGCCGACGTAGTCGTCGGCGCCCGCGTCGAAGCCCTGCACCTTGTCGCTCCAGCGGTCGCGCGCGGTGAGGATCAGCACCGGCATCGCCCGGCCGTCCTTGCGCCACGCCTCGAGCACCGCGACGCCGTCGCGCTTGGGCAGGCCGATGTCGAGCACCACCGCGTCGTAAGGCTCGGTGTCGCCGAGGAACCAGCCCTCCTCGCCGTCGAAGGCGCAATCGACCGCATAGCCCGCAGCCTCGAGCGCCGCGGCGATCTGGCGGTTGAGATCGCGGTCGTCTTCGACAACGAGCAGACGCATGATGAGCAAAAGTCCTTCGTTTACGGCTTCGCGGCTTCCGGCTTCGCGGTTTCCGATTTCGCGCCCTCGGGTTTCGCCGCTTCCGCTTTTCCGCCTTCCGGTTTCGCGCTTTCCGGCTTCAGCCCCGATTCGCGCGCGTTGCGCGCGCCGATGAGCTTGCCGCTCGCCGCGCTCATGACGACGTGGACGAGGCGGCCGTCCCGGCGCAGCAGGGCGATTTCGTACGCCAATTCGTCGCCGAAATGGCACAGCTTGGCCGAAAGGGCCTCCGCCTTGAACTCTGCGGAAGCGGTCTTGAGCACGGCGAAGGGCTCGAGCAGCCGCCGCGCCTTGACCATCTCGCGAGTCTCGGCGGGCGGCAGGCAGATTCGCTTGATGGCGACGCGCGCCTCCGCTTCCGCCGCTCGCGCGGCGAGCGGCGCGCCCGCCGCGACGGCGCACAACGCCGCGGCGAGGAGAATCGTCGACCTACGCGACATGTCGTAGTCTTTCGCCGCCCGCCTGAATGCGGAATGAATATAGCGGACCCGCTTCGGCAAGGCCAACCCGCTCGGCGACGCGGGCTTGCTTAAGCCCCTGTCGACGGGCTAGCGAGGGGCATGTCTCGCGCGAAATTGAACGTCCTGGGCCTGGCCGTCGCGGCGGCGCTCGCCGCGCCGGCCGACCGCGCCGCGGCGGTGGTCGGCGCGAGCGAATCAGGCGACCGCTTCGCCGACCGCGTCGTCATGGTGCTGACCCGCGGCGCCGAGGAGGAGGCGTTCTGCTCGGGCGTCGTGCTCGGGCCGCGCGTCGTGCTCACCGCCGCCCACTGCCTGCGGCCGACGCGCGACATGGCGGTGTTCTATCGCGACGCGGACGGGCGGCCGGCGCTGGCGACGGTCGCGGCGGTCGCGGTCCATCCGCTCTACCGCGCCGACGCGATCGCGAAGCGGGTGGTCTCGATCGACCTCGCGCTGGTGGAGACGGCGACCCCGCTCGACCGGCGCTTCGTCGCCGCCAAGCTCGCCTCGGGCGACGGGCCGGCGGTCGGCGAGACGACGATCGTCGCCGGCTACGGCGTCGGCCGCGAGGGCGAGCCCAAGACCGGCGGGACCTTGCGCAGCGCGGCGCTCGCCGTGCGCGCGCCGCTGTCGACGATCCTGCTGTGGGCCGAGGACGGCGCCCACGCCGGCGCCGGGGCCTGCGCTGGCGATTCGGGCGCGCCGCTGTTCGCCGCCGACGGCGAGACGGTGACGGCGATCGTCGCCTGGACCGCGGGGTCCGCCGGACATCGCTGCGGGACGCTCACCCAAGGGCCGCTGGTCGCGCCGCAGCGGGAGTGGATCGATTCGGCGCTGGCCCGCTGGGGGCGGTGAGCGGGCGGCTCGAATCGGAGGACGGCGCCGCTGGCGAGCGGCGGTCGAACGGCTGGAATCGACCGAAGCGGATATTCCGCCAGCCGCGCCCGAATGACTGGAGTTGGCCGACAGCGGAATGGCGGGTATCGGGTCAGCAGTGGACGGAAGCAGACATTGACTGGCGGCGCTCGACCAACCGCTTCCGAGGCATTGCGGCACTATTCCTCGCAAAAAAGACATACCTCGCGGCGGACCATTTCCATGGGGGTGATCACGCAGTCAGGGCGACGCCCGCCAGCGCCGCCAGAAGCGCGCGGCGAAGACCCCATCTCCCGAACGAAGCGCTCATGTCGGTCTATCCCCCGCATGTGGTTCTTTGGTTGACACAAACCCCGTGCGTCCAGCCGCTCACGACGCCCCTGGGACCGTCCGAGGGCAGTTTCGGTTTGAGACCGTGATCTGTTGCCGCCAGTGGCGCTTCGACGCGGAGCCAATCGCCCTTGCAATCGAGAATCGCCGTGACGCCGTAGTCATCAAACACCTGGCCGACGTCGGCGGCGTTTTCGTCGGGCGCCGCCTTGAGATTGTGTACACGCACTTGAGTTGTCAGTAGCTTGCCCGAAACCCAGCCCCGGCCGGCGTAGACGGGCGGGAGTTTCTTGGGAAGATCGTAGTCGCCGTAACTCGCGTTCTCGATGAGGAACCAACCCTTCATGACGCCGATCACGTGGAAATCGGCGGCGACCTTTTCGTTGTCGAGGTTTTCGAGCGCCGGCAATCGGCCGAGGATGGCCGAGTCGGCGTGGGGTTCGGCGCGTATGTTGAGGCCTTCGCGCGTGCGATCGTTGGCGAGCGCGCCGAAGTCGCACGCTGTGACGCCCGGCGGCAAGGGCCTTGCCTTCGCTTGAGCCGACACGCTCGAGCTTTCGGCCGACAGCGTTAGCGCGAACGCGGTCATGGCGGCGAAGCCCGACCATGCCGAACGCGACAGCGTGTGCGCCATGAAACAGGTCTCCCACCGCGGAACCACTGCATGCCTGAGCCGGCATTCCTAGTACGCCGTCGAGCCCAACCCAAACCAGCAGCGGCTTTGTGTTCCTGGCAAGCCTAAATCGTCGCCACATGTCTACGACGACCGTCCGGTCATGCCGACATCTAATCCACGCAATGAAAATGCTGAATTCTCGGCCATCGAGGCGCGCCTCTGGCGCCGCACGGGTGAGCGCCTGGTCGGCGGCGCTTGCGCCCGATGGGACGGACGGGGACAATCGAGGCTAAGGAGCGGCGATGAGCGACATCGGCCTGGAGTTTCCGCCCTGGGTCAGCTTGGCCTTTCTCGGAGCGCAGTACTGGTATGCTCTCGCGCCGGCCGTGCTGGCGCTGGTCGGAATTGGCTGGTTCGGCCGGGCCCTGCCCATTGCGCTGCGTTACGCGGCCTGGAGCGCCGCCGGGCTGTGCGCCGCGCCGTTCGTGCTGCTGCTCGTGCTGATCGTGGGGGAGGCGGTCGGACAGGCGCGCCGGGCGGCGGAGGACCGCGCGCTCCACCGGACCCTGACCGCGGGCGAGACCGTGGGGACATTGTTCCTGCCGGCCGGCGCCGTGGTGGCGTACAGCGACGAGACACATCGCGCGCTCGTCTCAGTCGCGCTGCCGCGCCCGATGTCCATCGCCGGGATCCTGCTTGAGGGAACGCTCGAGCCGATCACCGACCGCGAATGGTCTGGCGTCCTGGCGCAGGACCAGGTGATCGGCGGCTTGCCCTGCCGGGCCGGCGATCTGTGGTTCACGCCGGATGGCGTCGTGACGCGCTGCACCCTGGCCACGAACCATCGGCTGGCCGGTTACGATCTGCCGGCCGGCGCCGAATGCCGCCGCAACCCGGCGACAGGCGGCTGGGA
Source organism: uncultured Bradyrhizobium sp. (assembly GCA_964552445.1). GTDB lineage: Bacteria > Pseudomonadota > Alphaproteobacteria > Rhizobiales > Beijerinckiaceae > Roseiarcus. Next base: position 22,442 of record CAZKHF010000012.1, read on the forward strand.
GTTCCAGCTGCCGCAAGATGGTCCCGCCTTGCCCATCGCTGCGCTCGGCGCCGACCTGCCGCCGGGCGGCACTTTGGCGCTCAGGGCCGACGGCGCGCTGCGCCGGCTCTACGTGCCGCACGAGGCCCGAATCGTGATCGCCGGCGTGGCGCTGTACGACCACGTCGTCCTCGACGGAACCGGCCTGACCGGCGAATTGGCCGAGCCAACGCCGGTCGCCGGCGTCACGTTGCCCGCGCAGACGGTGGTGCGGCTCGATCTGACGACCGGCAAGACCGAGCCCACGACCCGCTTGCCGGTAATCGATCCGTGACTCGGGGGCGAGCTGACGGCGACGGTGCGTTGCGAGCCTCGCGCGCGGCGCCCGCATCCATGGCGCGCGGCCAATTCACGATGTCGGCTTTCCGCTCATGGTCGCCGAAAGCGCCTCGCCGGCGCGACGACCGCTCTCGAGAACCGCTGCATTGGCCGGGACCGACCGTGATGGGCGCAAGCCAGTCGCCGCCACCGAGCGGACGCAAGGCCGTTTCGCGCCCCTCAGCGCCCCCCGAGACCGCGCGCCAAGCGCGAGCCAGCCCCTTCACGCTCCCCGCCGCCGCGGCGGGCGGTTGGGCCAGCGGACGATGTGATCGGGCCAGAGCTCGATCGGCAGGTCGTCCTCGCTCGCCGCCACCCTTCCGGCGACCGAGACCCCCGCCTGGCGCACCGTCTCCGGCGTTCCGGAGACCAGCGGGTGCCACCAGGCGAGATCGCGCCCCTCGGCGAGGCGGCGGTAGGCGCAGGTGACCGGCAGCCAGGAGAGCGTCCGCGCCGCCTCGGGCGTCAGCTTGACGCAATCGCGGACGCGGCTTCGGCGACGGCGATAGTCGCGGCAGCGGCAGGCGCGGGCGTCGAGCAGCGTGCAGCCGAGGTCGGTGAAGTGGATTTCGCCGCTGTCCTCGTCCTCGAGCTTGACCAGGCAGCAGCGCGCGCAGCCGTCGCACAGGCTCTCCCATTCGTCCTTGTTCATCTCGTCCAAGGACTTGACGCGCCAGAAGGGCGGCGATTCGGGCTCGCTGTCGCTCATCGCCTTCTCACGCTCCCGGGCCGGCTATGCGGCGCGGCGCGCGGCCCTCGCCCGCCATCCGGCATGGCGCGCCCTTTCGCGCGCGTCAAGCCGTTCAAAACGCGCCGGATTGTGTTAAGGAACGAACGCCCGGCGAGGCGATTGGGCGCGCGGAGCGGCTTTGGCGAGCGCAGAGGGAAAGTCTCGGAAGTGGAAGGCCGTCGCGCGCCGGCTGCTGGCGATCGACGCCTTCATCGACTCCGCCGTCTACCAGACGGAGCGCCGCGGGCTCGCCGTCTTGCGGACGATCGCCGCCGTCTCCGATCGCCTCCGCCTCGTCGGCCTGCCCAAGCTGCTGGTCGAGGCGCTGTGCGAAAGCGCCAACGCCGGCTTCGCCGCGCTGATCGTGGTGCTGACCCTCGCCCAGCCCGCCGTCCGCCTCACCAGCGACGAGGACTGGCTGAAGCGCCAGGATCTCGCGGTGACTTTCCTCGACCGCTACGGCGTCGAGGTCGGCCGCCGCGGCATCAAGCACGACGACGCGATTCCGTTCGATCAGCTGCCCGATCATTTCATCAAGGCGGTGCTCGCCACCGAGGATCGCCGCTTCTTCGACCATTTCGGCATCGACGTGGTCGGCACGCTGCGGGCGCTGACCGTCAACGCCCACGCCGGCGGCGTCGTCCAGGGCGGCTCCTCGATCACCCAGCAGCTCGCCAAGAACCTGTTCCTCACCAACGAGCGCTCGATCTCGCGCAAGATCAACGAGGCCTATCTGGCGCTGTGGCTCGAGCGCCATCTCGCCAAGAAGCAGATCCTCGGCCTCTATCTCGACCGCGCCTACATGGGCGGCGGCGCCTTCGGCGTGCAGGCCGCGGCGCAGTATTATTTCGGCAAGTCGGCGCGCGACATCAATCTCGCCGAATCGGCGATGCTCGCCGGCCTGTTCAAGGCGCCGACCAAGTATTCGCCCAACGTCAACCTGCCGGCGGCGCGCGCGCGCGCCAACGACGTGCTCAGCAACCTGGTCGACGCGGGCTTGATGACCGAAGGCCAGGTCTATGCCGCGCGCCGCAATCCGGCGACGCCGGTCGAGCGCAACGACCGCGCCAGCCCCGACTGGTACATGGACTTCGCCTTCGACGAGGTGAAGCAGCTCGCCGCCGAGGGGAAGCTGGGGGGCGAGCGGGTGCTGGTGGCGCGCACCGGGCTCGACGTCGGGCTGCAAGACAAGATGGACTCCGTCCTCGAGGACATGCTGCGGGTCAACGCGCCGGCCTACAACGCCCATCAGGCGGCGGCGGTGGTCGCCGACACCGACGGGCTGGTCCGGGCGATGTTCGGCGGCCGCGACTATGGCGCGAGCCAGTTCAACCGCGCCACCGACGCGGCGCGCCAGCCCGGCTCGTCGTTCAAGATCTTCG
>CAZKHF010000013.1:0-24811 GCA_964552445.1 uncultured Bradyrhizobium sp.
CGCCAACCCCACGCTCCGCGCCGAGGACATGGCGATCGCCTGCCGCGACGGCGAGCTCATCGAAGCGCGATTCTGCGTCAGCAAGGATCTCCACGCCTTCGTCAATTGCCCGAAAGTCGCCGGCCACACCTGCCATGCCGCGTCGATCGCCGTTGCGCCGCTCCGCTAGGCGCGCCGCGGCGAGGGCGGCGCGATGAACTATCGCCACGGGTTCCACGCCGGCAATTTCGCCGACGTCTTCAAGCATGCGATCCTCGCGCGCATCCTGGTCTATCTCAAGCGCAAGGAGACGCCGTTCCGCTTCATCGACACCCACGCCGGCGCCGGCCGCTACGATCTGGCCGGCGAGGCGGCGCAGCGCTCGCCCGAATGGCGCGACGGCGTAGCGCGGCTGGTCAAGGCGCGCCCGCCGGCGCCGGTCGCGGCGCTGGTTGCGCCCTATCTCCAGGCGATCGGCCCCTGCGACGAAGAGGGGCGGCCCGCCTCCTATCCCGGCTCGCCGGCGCTCGCCCAGGCGCTGATGCGGCCGCAGGACCGCATCGCCCTCAGCGAAGCCAATCCCGAGGAGCGCACGGCGCTGATCGCCGCGCTGGGACGCGACGGCCGGCTGTCGATCGTCGGCGCCGACGGCTATGTCGCGCTCAACGCTTATGTGCCGCCCAAGGAGCGCCGCGGCGTCGTGCTCATCGACCCGCCCTACGAGGAACCGCACGAGAGCGCGCAGGTCGAGGCGGCGCTGGCGCGCGCGCTCAACAAGTGGCCGCGCGGCGTCTACGCGCTGTGGCGGCCGATCAAGTCGGCGGCCGACGACGCGCATTTCCGCAACGCGCTCGCCGCTCTCGACGCGCCGGCGATGCTGAGCCTCGAGATCGACGTCGGCGCGATCCCGCCCGGCGCGCATTCGTCGACGCCGCTGCGCCGCGCCGGCCTGATCGTCGTCAACCCGCCCTACGGCCTCGACGACGAGGCGCGGGTCCTGACGTCGTGGCTCGCGCAATTGCTGAAGCGCGCCGCCGGCGCCGGCTCTGTCTGCGAATGGCTGCGCGAGCCGGAGTGACCCCGTCCATCAAGCGGCGGCGCCTTGCCCGACGCGTCGCGAATGTGTATAGGTTTCTCCCAACATACACATAGAAGCGACGCGATGCGAACCAACATCGACATCGACGATCGGCTGATGGCGAGCGCCATGACCGCCGCCGGCCTCCCGACCAAGAAGGCGACGGTGGAGGAGGCGTTGCGCCGTCTCGTGCGCCAGGAGGCGCGCCGACGCGCCATCGCCGACATGACCGGCCTCGGCTGGGAGGGCGACCTCGACGCGATGCGCCGCGACCCGCCGAAACGCGGACGCCGATGATCGTCGTCGACAGCTCGGTGTGGATCGCCAATCTGCGCGGCGAGGCTACCGAGGCGACGGCGAAGCTCCGCGCCATCGACGATCCCGACTCGATCCTGGTCGGCGACCTGGTTCTGCTCGAAGTGCTGCGAGGCGCGCGAAGCGACGCCCACGCCGCCCGCATCGAAAGCGCGATGCGGGCGTTCGTCGTCGAGCCCATGCTCGACGACGCCCTCGCCGCGCGCGCCGCCGCGCATTATCGCGCGTTGCGCGCGCTGGGCGTCACGGCGCGCGAGACGATCGACCTCATCATCGCGACGTTCTGCGCGGAACGCGGCCATGCTCTACTGCACGACGACCGCGATTTCGACGCGCTGGCGGCGCATATCGGGCTCAGGGTGATGTGAGCGCGCGGGCGCAGCGGACGGCGCGGCGTTGTCAAGCGCGGCGCGCGCGCCGAGGCGCGAAAATATTTCCAAGGGGGGATAGCGGGGACAACCCACGACGGCGCGCCGCCGCCTCTCGCCTCGCCCGGAGAAGCGTGCCACAACCCCTCCGCAATTTCGCCGGCGCGCCTGACTATAATGGCGCTGCCGAGTCGCGTTTCGTAGCCGCCGCTTTTCCCGACAAGAATGGCCATTTGCATTCGCCATGGCGAATATTGAACCGTTTGCCAGCCGACGCGGCGCCGCAACCACCGCCTCCGAGCCCGTCTATCGCGCGCCGCCGGTCAACATCGAGGCCGAGCAGGCGCTGCTCGGCGCCATTCTCGTCAACAACGACGCGTTCGATCGCGTCTCGGACTTCCTCAAGCCCGAGCATTTCGCGGAGGAAATCCATCGCCGCATCTACGAGATCGCCGGCTCGTTGATCCGCGCCGGCAAGCTCGCCTCGCCGATCACCTTGAAGACCTTTCTCGGCGAGCACGACCTTGGCGGCGTCAGCGTGCCGCAATACCTGGCGCGGCTGGCCGCCGACGCGACCACCATCATCAACGCCGTCGACTATGGGCGGGCGATCCACGACCTCTCGATCCGGCGGGAGCTGATCCGCATCGGCGAGGATGTGGTCAACGTCGCCTACGACGCGCCGGTCGACACGACGCCGGGCGAGCAAATCGAGGAGGCGGAGCGCCGCCTCTACGCCATCGCCGAAGGCGGGCGCTACGATGGCGGCTTCCAGCGCTTCTCCGACGCGCTGAAAGTCGCCGTCGACATGGCGGCCAACGCCTATCGCCGCGACGGCCGCCTCTCCGGGCTTGCGACCGGCCTGTTCGACCTCGACCGGCTGATGGGCGGCTTGCAGCCCTCCGACCTCGTCATCCTCGCCGGCCGCCCCGGCATGGGCAAGACCGCGCTCGCCACCAACATCGCCTTCAACATCGCCAAGGCCTACCGCGGCGAGACGCGCGCCGACGGCGCGATCGAGACCGTCGACGGCGGCATCGTCGGCTTCTTCTCGCTGGAGATGTCGGCCGAGCAACTGGCGACCCGCATCATCGCCGAGCAATCAGGCGTCGCCTCGCACAAGATCCGCCGCGGCGACATCAGCGAGAGCGACTTCCAGCACGTGGTCGACGCGATGCGCGAGATGCAGTCGATCCCGTTCTTCATCGACCAGACCGGCGGCGTGTCGATCGCCCAGCTCGCGGCGCGGGCGCGGCGGCTCAAGCGCCAGCGCGGCCTCGACCTGCTGGTGGTCGACTACCTGCAACTGATGACCGGATCGCGCACCGCCCGCAACGACAACCGCGTGCAGGAGCTCACCGAGATCACCACCGGCTTGAAGGCGCTGGCCAAGGAGCTGAACGTGCCGATCCTGGCGCTGTCGCAATTGTCGCGCCAGGTCGAGCAGCGCGACGACAAGCGCCCGCAGCTCTCCGACTTGCGCGAATCGGGCTCGATCGAGCAGGACGCCGACGTGGTGCTGTTCGTCTATCGCGAGGAATACTACCTCAAGAACAAGGAGCCCCGCCCCGGCACCGACGAGCACCTCGCCTGGATGAACGCGATGGAGCGCGCCCACGGCAGCGCCGAGGTGATCATCGGCAAGCAGCGCCACGGCCCCACAGGCATGGTGGAGCTGCAGTTCGAGGCCGAGCTGACGCGCTTCGCCAACCTCGTGCGCGAGGGGGCGGTGGCGGAGATCCGCTGAGCGGACGCGCCCCGTCGTCGCGAGGAGCGAAGCGACGACGCAATCCAGGCGATCGAAGGGCGCCGCTCCGCGAACCCTCGATTGCTTCGCTCGCGCTCGCGACGATGGTGTGGACGGGCCATAGAGCGGTCTGTCGTTGGGCTGAACCGGGTCGGGATTCCCTAATCGGCGCGCTTTTGATTCGAGACGTGAAGTTCCGGGCGCGGCCCCACGCGACCGCACGGGCCGCGGAGAGGGGGACCGCGAGCTGATTTGCGACGGCGGGATCTCATTCCCGGTCCCGCCTGGATCATCGTCAAGGCCGCCGACGCGTTCGACGACAAGACGAGCGCGTCGAACCGCCTCTGGCGGACCAACTTCGCCCATTTGAGCTGGACTTCGCCAGCAGCCTGATCATGAGAGAAATGGTCGCGGCGTCCCGGCGCAAGCGGCGACGGGACGCCGCCGCGGTCAGAAGTTGTACTTGCCGACCGTATCCTTGGTGAAGATCAGCGGCTTGCCGTAGACGACTTCGCCGTCCTTGCCCGCCGTAAAGGTCGCGTTGGCCTTCGGCACCTCGATCTGCGCGCCCACCTTCGACGGGTCGAACTTGCCCGCGAGCACCATGTGCGTTTCATAGGCCGCCACATAGCCGAGCTCGAAGGGATCCCAGAAGGCGAACGCCTTCTCAGAGCCGTTGTCGAGGTAGCGCTTGATCGCGCTGGGAAGGGCGAAGCCGGTGGCGAACACCTTGCTGACATGCCCGCTCGCTTCGATCGCGCGCGCCGCCGCAGGAGCGCTGACCGCCGACGAGGAGATGATCACCTTCAGGTTCGGGTGCGCCTGCATCAGGTTCACCGCCACATCGTAGCTCTTGGCGTCGTCGTCGCCAGCGAACTGGGTGTCGACGGGCTTGAACACCTGGTACTTCGGATCGCTCTTGGCCAGCTCGGTCATGATGCGAATGTGCGCCATGTGGTTCGGCGACGTCGGCGACGCGGCGACGAAGGCGATTTCGCCGCCCTCGGGAACGTCGATCAACGCGCAATCGAGCATGACCTTCGCCGCTTGCTCGTAGGAGAGTTGGTTGCAGAACATGTTGCGCGCCGGCACCGCGGCGTCGGCGTCATAGGTCGTCACGACGATGCCCTTCTTCCGGGCGTCCTCGAGCACCGGCGCCACGGCGTTGAGGTCGATCGCCGCCAGAATGATGGCGTCCGGCTTCTGGGTGACGAAGTTCTGCAGCGTCTCGACCTGGAGCGACACTTCCGCATGATCGGCGCCGGCGTAGATCAGCGTATCGCCAAGCTCCTTGGCCGCGGCCTTCGCCCCGTCGCCGGTGAGCTCGAAATACGGAAAGCCGGTCCACTTCGGCGTCATCATGATCTTGAAGCCGGAGTCCTTCGCCAATGCGAAGCGCGGGGCCAGGCCGGACAACGCCAAGCCGGCGCCAAGCAGCCCGAATTCTCTACGATTGATCATCGTTTTCCTCCACTAGTCACATATTCACTTCCAACCAACTCATGCATCGGCGTCCGCGCGGTTGACGTCGGAACGCCGCAGACGCGCCAACGCTCCCGCAAACGCCGGACGCAGCACGCCGCCGACGAGCAGGAAGCCGAGCACGACTGTCTGAGTCGGGCCGCCGATGTTGGCGAGCCCCATGCCGTTACGGATGGTGCCGAGCAGGATCAACGCCAGCACGACGCCGCTGATTGTGCCGCGTCCGCCATTGATGTCCATGCCGCCGAGCACCACCGCGGTGACGACGAACAGAATTGAGCCATCGGCGTTGTCGCCGCGCGCCGAGCCGTATTGCCCCACCCACACCAGCGCCGCGAGTCCGGCCAGCGCGCCGGCGAGCGCATAGGCGACGACCTTGATCTTCAACAGGTTCACGCCGGCGAACCACGACGCGTCGGGGTTGAGCCCGATCGAGAAACAGTGTCGACCAAACACCGTGCGATGCATGAGCAGCCAGACTGCGACCGCCATCGCGACGAAGGCCGCCAGGGAAACCGGAACGATGTCGCCAAATAGCCGCGCCGAGCCAAGCCAAAGGTAGGAATCGTTGAAATCGGTGTAGCCGACCTCGCTGCCGATGATGAAGGCGAAGCCGCGATACGCCCCCATTGTGCCGAGCGTGACGGCGAGCGAAGGCAGACGATAACGCGCCACCAGCACGCCATTTAGGGTTCCGAACAGCGCGCCGATGGCGATGACGATCGGCGCGGCGACGGCGATCGGAACGCCGAACATGGAAAACTTCGACAGCGCGACGGTGCCGACCGCGATCGTGGAGGCGAGCGAGATGTCGATCTCGCCGAGCGACACCACCATCGCCAGTCCGAGCGCCAGCAAGCCGGGAATGATGAAGAATCGGGTCGAGCCGAAGATTTGGTCCAGGCTGAGGTAATACGGGGAGAGCGTCGTCGACCACGCGCCTGCGGCCACGATCAACACGCACAGCGTCATCTCCCAGGCGGGCAACGGCGCCCGAACCGGCTTCATCCTGTCGCTCTTCACTTCGCGCCCCGCGTGCGCAGCGAAGCGCCGATGCCCGACGCGATGACGGCGTCGGCGGCCACCGCCGCGACGATCGCCACGCCCTGAATGAACATGCGCCAGAACTCCGGCACCGCGAGAAGCACCAACCCGTTGTCGATGGTCGCGAGCACCACCGCGCCGAGCGCGGCGCCGATGACCGATCCGGTTCCGCCCGATACGCTGACGCCGCCGATCACCGCGGCGGCCAGCGAACTCATCTCCCAGCCGGAAGCCAGCACCACCGTCACCGTGCCGACGCGCGCCGCGTAGAGCAGCCCCGCCGCGCCGCACAGCAGGCCGCACAGCATGTAGGCCAGCAACACCACCCGCTCCCACCGCAGCCCGAAGTAGAAACTCGCGAGCGGATTGGAGCCGACCGCGTAAATGCGTCGTCCCAAGGGATAGTATTGAAGGAACAGCCAGACGACGAGCACGATCGCCGCGGCGGCGACCACCAACACCGGCACGCCGGCGACCCTCGCGTCGACGCTGGTCAGCATCCACGGCGGCAAGCGGCTCGAGGTGACTTCCTGCCCGTGCGCGTACACGTAGGTCAGGCCGCGATAGAGCGACATCGTGCCCAGCGTCGCGATCAAAGCCGGCACCTTGCCGTAAGCCACCAGCAGACCGTTGACGAGGCCGAGCGCGACCCCGATCGCAAGCGGGATCAGCACCAGCTCCCACGGCGCGATGTCGGGATGGCGCGCGGCGTAATCGGCGGTGAGGTAAGCCGCGAAGCCCATCATCGAACCGACCGAGACGTCGAGATTGCGCGTCAGCAGAACGACTCCCTGCGCGCACGCGGCGATTGCGAGGATGGCCGCCGAGGAGGCGACGGTCGTCAGATTTTGCGTCGTCAGGAACGTGCTGGTCAGCGTCGCGAAAAGCGCGCCCAGCAACGCCAAGAACGCCAGGACCCCGGCTTCGCGCAATCGCAGCACGAACTCCATCACCCGACGAGAGCCAGTCTGGTCCGCGGCGGCGCTTTCGTCCGGAACGCTCACTGCCGAGCCCTCGCGCCTTGTTGCGCCGCCGCCATCATCACCTTTTCCTGCGTTGCGTCGTCGTGGCTGAACTCGCCGACCAGGGCGCCTTCGGCGATCACCAGGATGCGGTCGCTCATCGCCAACAGTTCCGGCAGATCGGAGGAGATCAGCAACACCGCCAACCCTTTGCCGGCGAGCTGAGCGATCATCTCATGCACTTGCGCTTTGCTGCCGATGTCGATGCCGTGCGTGGGCTCGTCGAGGATGAGCGCCGCGGGGTTGGTCGCGAGCCACTTGGCGAACGCCACTTTCTGCCGATTGCCGCCGGAGAGCGAGGAGACGATCTGCGCCACCGAAGGCGTCAGCACCCGATAGGTGCTCGCGGCGTCCTCGGCGAGGCGTCGCTCACGCGCGCGATCGATGAAATTCCAGCGCGCCAAAGTCCGCACAATCGGCAGCGTGATGTTGTGCGTGATCGTCTCGGGCATGATAAGCCCGTCGCGGTCGCGGTTCTCCGGCAGGTAGGCAAGGCCGAGCTCGAGCATCTGCTGGGGGCTGCGCGGACGCACCTCGCGGCCGCGCAGGATCACGCGCCCGGAATCCGGCGGCGTCACGCCGAACACGGTCTGTGCGATCTCGGAGCGACCGGCGCCCACCAGCCCGCCCATGCCGACGATCTCGCCAGCGCGCACGGAAAAGGAGACGTCCGCGAAGACGTCGGCGAGCGACAGGTTCTCGACGCGCAGCATGTCCTCGCCGAGGGCAGGCGCCTTGCGCCGAGCGAACAGCGTCTCCAACGGCCGACCGACCATCATCTGCACCAGGCTCGCTCGGTCCACCTCGGCGGCCGGCTTGGTCGCCACGTGCCGACGATCCCGCAACACCGTGATGTCGTCGCAGACGGCCGCGATCTCTTCGAGCCGATGGGTGATGAGAACGACCGCGGTGCCGCGCTCACGCAGGGTGCGAACGACCCGGAACAGCCGCTCGGCTTCCGCCGGCGTCAGCGCCGAGGTCGGCTCATCGAGGATCAAAACGCGCACGTCGGCCGAGAGCGCGCGGGCGATCTCGATGAACTGGTGTTCGGCGAAAGACAGCCCCGCCACCAGCGCGCGCGTGTCGATTTCAGAGCCGAGCTGCTGCAGCAGCTTTCGTGCGGTGGCGTGCATCTGCTTGCGGTTCACCGCGCCGATCGGCGAGGTCGGATAAGCGCCGAGGGCGATGTTCTCGGCGACCGACAAGTGCGGGAACAGCTTCGGATCTTGATAAACGGCGGCGACGCCCGCTGCGCGCGCTTCGATAGGCGTTCGGAACCGGACCGGTCGGCCGGCCAGCAGCACGCGTCCCGACTCCGGCTGAACAAGGCCGGTGATGATCTGCACCAGGGTCGATTTGCCGGCGCCGTTCTCGCCTACGAGGCCATGCACCCGGCCGGACAGCACATCGAAGGTGACGTCCTCCAGGGCTCGCACCGGTCCGAACGACTTGCAAATTCCCTCGAGCCGCAACACCGCCGCCTGAGGTTTTGGCTCAGGCGCGTCTGATTTGCCCATCTCGAGCATCGCTGGGCTCCTCGGCCCCCTCCCCCCAAGGACGACGCCACAGCAAACGGCGGTCCGAAGTTGTCGCTGGCGCGACCTAGCTGCAATTTGCCACGCGCGGGACGCCAGCGCAACGGCGCCCCTCTCGACGTTACGCCGGCTCGCGGTCGCCGTCATTCCTCGGTCGGCCGCGCGCCCAGTCGCTACGTTGGGCCATTCAAACGTCGCCAACAAGCCAATGCCGCCGCGGCCGTCTGTCGCGGACGCCGATCGGCGAATGGTCCGCTCGGCGTACGATGGCGGTCATTCGAGATTCGGCGGACGACCGCCGTCTTCGGCGCGGCCGCGCGCCAAGCGGGACATCGCCGCGAGCCCGAGCCCTCGTCTAGGCCACGAATCTAGAGCGGCGGCGGCGTAGCGCAAAGCATCGATGCGAAGGCCCGTCGCTCCGGCCACGCGCCTGATCGCCACCCAGGGCTTCTTTAGTCGTCGGCGGGTCGAACCGGGCCCTTTGTGATCTCGAAGAGGGCCTGCGGCGTTCGTCGGCGACGGCGAGACGCGTGCGCCGCCTAGCGGCGCGAGCGCTGGACGACGACGCTCAGGTTCGCGCCATCTTGGCGCGTATACGTTTTATTAACCATAACGGGGCGAGGCTTTGGGCTCTGATTTGGGGAGCGGGGGCATGGCGGATTGGAGGGGAGCGCTTTCAGATTGGCTGGCGCCGTTCCTGGCTAAGCTCGGGCATAAGGCGCTGCGATCGCCAACCGCTCGGCTTAACGGACAGTTAGGGATTCTTAGTCGTGGCGCGCCAGAAACCTGACCACAACCAGGATGTTTTGAGAAATGACACTCTGCGCTACGCAGAGTTATTTTCGAAACGCGACCTTGACAACCTAGCAGAACTGTTTTGCTCAGACGCCGTTTTGTCTGACCCCGCCGAAAAGACGATTGCGGGAAAAACGGCCATCCTGGCGTTCATGCAGCGGGTCTTCGCTCTCGACAATCACTTTGTGTGCGACGCCCGAAACGTTTGGGTCGACGGCGCGACCACAATTCTTGAGTTCCGTCTCACGATCGGTTCGGCGGCGCTCGAAGGCGTCGATGTGATTGAATGGCGGGAGGGCCGCATCGCCGCCATCCGCGCTTACGTCAACGCGAATTGAAGGCAAGCGACCCTTGACGCCGACGAACGCCTCCAAAGAGCCTCAGGTTTTCATCCTCGACGTCGACGGGGTGATGACCGACGGGGCCCAGTATTACACTGCCGAAGGCAAGTTTATGAAGCGCTTCGGTCCCGACGATCACGACGGCCTGAGTCTGCTGAAAAAGCGCATGGAGATCCGCTTCGTCTCTGGCGACGGCCGGGGTTTCGAGATCTCCCGGCGTCGCATTGAAATCGACATGAAGTTTCCGCTGGACCTGGTCAGCACCCATGATCGAATCACCTGGATCGCCGAGCGTTATCCGCTGGACCGGGTCGTCTACATGGGCGACGGCATCTTCGACGCGTTCGTGTTCCGCAGAGTCGCCTACGGCGTCGCGCCGGCGGACGCCGACCCGGCGGCGCTCAAATATGCGCACTATGTGACTCGGCGTCCAGGCGGCAACCGCGCCGTGGCCGAGGCCTGCGTGCATCTCCTGGCTCGATTCTTCGGCGGGTTCGACACGCTGGCCTTGGACGTCTCCGGTTACGAGGTCTCTGGCAAATGGACAGCGTAGTTCGAAAGCGCCTCGCAGCGCAGCTCGCGCGTCGCCCCTGCACCTTGTTGGGGATTGGGCCGATGAGCCTCAATTGCGTCGACGCCGCCGTGGGCCTCGCCAACCGGCACAACATCGATCTGATGCTGGTCGCCAGTCGCCGGCAGGTCGACGCCGACCGCCTGGGAAGCGGCTACGTCAACGGTTGGAACGCCGCCCGCTTCGCCGATTATGTTCGTCAGCGCGACGCCGGGAACCATATCCTGATCTCGCGCGACCATGGCGGGCCGTGGCAGAACACCGAAGAGATCAAAGGCGGCTATGACGTCGCCGCGGCGATGGATTCGGCCTGCGCTTCCTTCGAGGAAGATATCGCCGCCGGCTTCTCCATCATCCACATCGATCCCAGCGTCGGCCCGGATGGTCGCTCGCCGCCTCTGGAGGCGGTGCTGGAGCGGCTTTTCACTCTCTACGAATTCTGTTGGAAGACAGCGCGTCGGCTAGGACGCGACATCGTGTTCGAGCTCGGCACGGAAGAACAGGACACCGTGTCCATGGCTCTGGAAGATCTCTCGACGCTGCTCATGCGAGTGACCCGGTTCTGCAAGGCGCAAAGCCTGCCCCTGCCGTTCTTCATGGTCGCCCAGACGGGCACGAAGGTGATGGAGACCATCAACGTAGGGTCGATGAACTCTCCCTACCGCATTGCCGAGGAAGTGCCGACGCCCGTTCACCTTCCCGGCGTGCTGGCGCTGCTGAAACACTTCGGTCTGCATCTTAAACAGCACAACACCGACTACATTTCGGACGAAGTCATTCACTGGCATTCCTGGTTTGGGATCCACGCCGCCAACGTCGCCCCCGAGTTCGGCGTGACCGAAACCCGCGCGCTGTTGCATGTGCTGGAATCGCGCCGTTTGAACGCCCTGCGCGATCGGTTCCTCGAGATCGCCTACAACACGCGCAAGTGGGAAAAGTGGATGCTGCCGGCGACCGCAGCGAGCGACCGTCAGAAGGCGGTGATCGCCGGCCATTACACTTTCTCAACCCCAGCCTTTCTCGCCTTGAAAGTCGAGATTCAGAAGCAGCTCAACGGCTCCGGCATCGTTCTCGACGACATCTTGCGTCGCTGGGTCGAAGCGTCAATCGCCCGCTATGTCTTTGGATTCCGTCTGGTGGACCGAGCATGAAACCCAGAGTCGCGACGCTCATTCTCAACCGGAACATGCCGGAGTCGACGGATACGCTGGTGGAGTTCTTGCAGCAATGCAACAATGGCGAGAATGACATCTACGTCATTGAAAGCGGCTCCGATCGCGGGCGGCTCTCGCGCTATTACAGTTTCTGGGCGAATTGGGAGGAAGCCACCCGCGACGGCCTGCGTTATCCGCGCGGATTCAACTACGGCCTCGTCGAGTTATACAAATCTGGAAAGTTCTTTAACTACGACTACTTTTTCCTGGTCTGCAACGACGCCGTCTTTCTTGAGAATCCGGTTCCGCCGCTGATGGATGAAATGGATAGTCATCCACGGGTGGGGATTTTATCGCCTTGCGCCGAGAACTGGCAGGAGCGCTCCCTCATCGGCGAAGCGGGCACCGCCTATGTCTGGCACGTCAATCACGTCGCCTGGATCGTGCGCCGCTCTTTCATCGAAATCGTGATGGAGCGAGAAAATCCGGGGCCGATGAACTTTCTTTATGATGGGACCAATTTTCGCGGCTATGGCGTCGATCTTGAGTTGATCATCAAGGGCTATATCAACGAATTCGCCACCGCCGTAACCAGCAAGATCTTGATGCGCGAGAATACCGATATTCTGCGCTATAAGGCGGACCTGATGCAGACGGATTCCTTTTCGATCAACCAGCGCCGGGTGTTCGAGGAAGGGCAACAGTGGATGCGTCGCAAATACGGGTTCACGACGCGGATGCATATGAATTCATATGCATCCATGTTTTACGATCGCTTCTTCCATCTGTACCCTGAATATCAGCGGTTCCGCCTGCCGTCGGTCACCGGCCGGATCATGGCGACGCTGGAAACCATGGAGGCCGAGCCTTGCTGACTGAGGACCACAAAGCCCGTAAACAGGACGCGTATTGGGAAGATCTGGTCGGCGGAAATACGAGCCAATACAAGGAAGCGGTCCTCGATCGCCTGATAAGGACCTATCTGCCCGGTCGCGTCGAGGCGATTCTGGATATCGGCTGCGGCACCAGCGACATCGCCTTCAAGCATCGCGATCGGCTCAAGGCGTCGAAGCTCGTATGCTCCGACTACGACGCCGCCATCGTCGAGCGCATGAGGGTCGAGCAGGCGGGGCGCAATGTCGAATGGCGCGTCGGCGATATTTTCCAGATTGATCGCTGGGACGACCGCTTCGATCTGGTCTTTCTGCTCGACATGATTCACGAAGTCTATTCGTTCTGCGGTCGGGAATCGCGAGACGTTCCAGGGGAAATCAACCATGAGCGGGGCGACCAAGCCGTTCGCGCCGCGCTGACCTCGGTGGCTCGCATTGTCCGCCCGGGCGGCGGAATCGCCATTACCGACGACGTCCTGACGGCTGAAACCGGTCCGGTCGCGGTGCGTTTGCTGAACCCCGAGGCGCGCGCCGCCGTCGATCGCTTCCTCGCCGAATACCCCTCGCGCCGAATGGCGGTCGAACGACCGGCCGAGGACCTGTTGGTCATAAAGGCGCAGGACTTCTGCATTCTGCTGACCCAGTACAACAAGATCAAAACTGGGCAGGAACACCGCTGGCGTGTCGAGCAGCTCGAAATTCACCAATATATGACCGAAGACGAATACCGTCGTCTGTTCGACGAAATTGGCTTTGATTTGCACTGCGTCATCGGCACGCCGAAGCCGGCGCTGGAAGAGTGGCGGTCGGATTTCGAGGTCCTGTCCGGTCTGCCCGCCCTGCCGCCCAAGCGGATAACGCTGCTGGCGATAAAGCGGGCGGGCTGACGCTTATGGCCTATGACGTCTGCATCCTGGCGGCCGGAATGGGGACGCGGGTCACCGCCTTCAATGGCCAGCTGCACAAGGCGCTGCTCCCCTTGGGCAACCGCGCCGTCCTGTCGCGCATCATGCAGGCCTTTCCCGACAACACGAGGTTCGTGATCGCGCTCGGCCACCGCGCCGAGCAGATCCGCGACTATCTGGCCATGGCGCATCCGGACGCGGACGTGACCTTCGTCACCGTGGAAAACGTCGACGGCCCCGGCTCCGGTCCCGGGACGTCGCTGCGTTGTTGCCGCGATCAGCTTCCCGGGGCTTTCGTCTTCACCAGTTGCGACACGCTGATCGACGGGGACATCCCGCCGCCGGACGCCAACTGGATTGGCGTTCAAAAGGCGGAAAACCCGGAGCGTTGGTGCACGGTCGAATGCGACGATCAGGGACGGGTCGTCCGCCTCCACGATAAGTCGCCTGAGGGCGCGCCGCTGGCGTTTGTCGGCATCGCCGGAGTCAGCGACGCCGAGCGCTTTTGGGCCGCGCTGGGGACCGTGGGCGCTCGGGGAGAGGTGCAGGTCGCGCCGGGCCTGGAGGCGCTTATCCCGGCGGGATTGAAGCCGGTCGTCATGTCCTGGATGGACACCGGCACGGATGGCGACTACGCCAACGCTCTGAAACGCTACGAGAAGAATTACACCTTCGAGGGCAAGACCACCGACGTCACTTACCGACTCGGCGATCGGGTGGTGAAACTGTTCTTCGACCCGACCGCCGCGCAGCGCCGCCTGGCGCGCGGGCGCGCCAACGCCGGAACCTTCGTCGACGTTCTCGGCGCGCAAGGATATTGCTGCGCCTATCGCTTTGTTCACGGGGCGATGCTCTCCAAGGATCTCGACGCGGCGCTTTGCCGCCGTTGCCTCGACTGGCTGCAGGCGCGCTTCTGGAAGCCGGCGCCGATCGATCCCCCGGCTTTCGCCGCCGCCTGCCGGCGCTTTTATGTGGACAAGACTCTGGCGCGTCTCGACGCTTTCCTGACCAGGCGCCAGGTCGACTGGGAAACGAAAACGCTGGCGCTGAACCGTCGCGCGTGTCCTCCGGCGGGAGCGATGATCGCGTTTGCCCAGAACGAGCTGGTGAAAGGCGCGCTGGCCTCAACCTTTCACGGCGACCTGCACGCCGACAACGTGCTGGTGAGCGGCGATTCCTTCACTCTCATCGACTGGCGCGACGATTTCGCCGGCCTCGCCGAGGTCGGCGACCGCTACTACGATCTCGCCAAATTCTTCCACACTCTGGATCTGTCGGTAGAGGTCATGGAAAGCGGCGATTACCATGTCGAGACGCGAAGCGCGGACGCCTTCGACCTTCGCCATCGCATCGAGCCTTCTCTCGAACAGGCGCAGGCCGCATTCTGGTCGTTCGCGGCGCGGCACGGCTATAGTCGCTTCCGGATCGACCTGCTCAACGGGGTGACCTTCCTCAACATGGCCCCATTGTACGACCTGCGCATGGGACGCTATCTCTACCTCCTGGGGCGGATGCGGTTGGCCGAGGCGCTGGCCGACCAGGGTCGGCTTTCTTCCAGCGGCGAACTGATCGCCGAGAACGCGATGCCGTCATGACCAACAAGACCGAGAAGCCTTGGGGCTACGAGCTCCTCATCGTCGCCAACGAGCGCTATGCGCTGAAAGATATTTTCATCAAGGCGGGAACCCGCTCCAGCCTCCAGTATCACACCAAGAAGCTGGAAACGATTCTATTGCTTTCGGGGCGCTTGACCCTGGAGTGGGGCCCGGGCGTCGGCGCGTACGAGCAGAAGGACTACGCCGCCGGCGAGTCCTACTCGGTGCCGCCCGGAACCCATCATCGCGTGACCGCCTTGGAAGACACGCGGCTGATTGAAGTCTCGACCCCTGACTTGGACGATGTCGTTCGCGTGCAAGACGATTACGGGCGCGCTTCGGCGAACCGATAGACTCGTTCGCCCCGAATCCATCGTTCCGCTCCGCTCTCCAAACCGACCGCGATCCTGACCAGATCGCCGCGAGAGGAGCGGGCCATCCCATAATCACGACCGGCTGCTCACGCCAGCGCTCTTACCGGACCGGACGCTAAAGTCCCTGAATTTCTGGAATGATGTGATTCAGGTTCGACGGGGCGATGTCCAGGTGGGGGCGGTTGCAAATCTGGTAGATCGGATTGAAGGCTTCTGGATTGTTGAATAGCGTATTGCTATCCCAGAAACCGTCCTCGATGAACGAGAGTTCTGGGTATAGAAGGGTTACGATGTAATACATTAGGTGCATGCTGGACCTAAGTATTCCAAGGCTCTGCAGTGCATTGAAGAATGCCGGAAGCGCCTCTATGCCAATGATATGAATTGCATCGCCTACCCTTTTATGATCTCGCCAGTAATATTTATATTCGCGCCACGGAAATACGATTTGGTTACGGCGCAATTTGACGCCCCACTCGCTGAAAGGCTTTAGATACAAAAGATCGAATCGAACCGTGATGATACAATCGAGGTCCTGGGAATGGGCGTAAACCTCCTGCAGGCCGCGCGTGAAGGTCGAAATTTGACTACTGTTGTTGACGTCGAGCAACGTCACCAGCTCGGGTTTAACCGCGTCGACCCAAGCTTGGAGGGCGGGGCTGTCGTAAGTGACGAAAAAGACCTTGACTTGATGCTCCGCTTGCAGGGGTTGCAAAAGGAATTGAATGAAGCGCTCGATGCAGATGCGGCTATCCAATGGGAAGCCGAATCGATCCTTTTCGAGCATATTGTAACCTCTGACGAGTAGAGCGATGTTCATTTCTAGAGAACCCTTTCAGATTACGGGTAACACGGTTAATACTGAGGTCCGCTTTCTCGTGACGCGCAGCAAGCGCGAAACCGATCCGCCGCGTCTCTTTGGCGCGCGCCTTGCGCGCCTTTGATCGACCGGCTGGCTGGTTCGACCCCTCGTCGTCGAGCGGAACGCCGCAAAAAGCGCCGAAACGACAGCCGATCGCGGGTCGCATCCTCCACGCCCGGGCCGCCAAGCGCGCGCCCCTGTCGCCATAGCCCGATCTTGAACAGGGTCGGCGGCGGATAGGCCGGCGCGCCGCGCAAAGAAGAATGCAGCGGGCGCGTCGAGACATCGAACGCAAGCCCGCTCGAACCTCTTGGCGATTTCCTCCGAGAACGCGCCGGCTCGAGAAAACGCTTTGAGGAAAGCGTCGCCGAGAGAAGCTTGGCTGAAGCGACGGCGCGACATCGGCGACTCAAATCCCCGGAATGCAACAAAGAATCACCGTTTCGAGCGCTTTGCAAATGGCTATCCCGGCGATCGTCGTCGGGTCCGGCGCGCGCCGCTCTAAGCCTTCGCCAGCCGCGAAATGCTGGCGAAAGCGGCGGCGACGGCGAAGGCGGCGCCGACCGTCAGGCCGAGGGTCTCGGCGCCCTGCGGCGCGACGCGGAAGAACAGCGCCGCCAAGGTCGCGCCGGTCGACATGCCGGCGAGCCGTGCGACGGCGAGCATCCCGCCCGCCGCGCCGGCGCGCTTGCGCGGCGCCGACGATAGCAGCGTGCGGTTGTTGGGCGTCTGGAAGAAGCCGAAGCCGGCCCCGCACAGCGCCATCCGCCAGACGATGTCCCATATCGACGGGTTCGCCGGCAGCGTCGCCATCAGCGTCAGGCCGGCCGCCAGCGCCGCGAGCCCAGCGAAGCCGAGGATCGCCGCCGGCACGCGATCGGACAGCCGCCCGGCGAGCGGCGCGGCGACGGCGACCGCCATCGGCCAGGGCGTCATCAACAGGCCGGTCGTCACCTGGTCGTGGCCGAGGCCGAGCTCGAAGTAGAACGGCAAGACGACGAAGGCGATCGCCTGCGCGGCGAAGGAGCCGATCGAGGTCGCCACCGACAGCGAGAAGATCGAGATCTTCATCAGGTCGACCGGGATCAGCGGCGCGGGCGCTCCCGCCTCGCGCCGAACCAGCGCGTAGCCCGCCGCGAACGCCAGCGCCACCTCGGCGGCGGCGGTCGCCGCCCCGCCCTCGCCGTGCGTCAAGTTGTCGAGGCCGACGAAGAACAGGCCGAACGCCAGCGCGTTCAACGCCGCGCTGGTCCAATCGAACGGACCGCCGGAGCGATCGGCGTAAGGCAACGCGCGCGCGCCGACGACGAGATTGACCAGCCCGATCGGCGCGTTGACGGCGAACAGCCATTGCCACGGCCCCACCGCCAGGATCGCCGAGGCGATGGTCGGGCCGACCGCCGAAGCGACCGAGACGACGAAGGCGTTGAGGCCGAGGCCGTGGCCGAGGGAAGCGCGCGGATAGGTGAAGCGCACCAGCGCGCCGTTGACCGCCATCATCCCCGCCGCGCCGAAGCCCTGCGCCATGCGCGAGACGACCAGCGCCGGCATGGTGGTCGACAGCGCGCAGGAGAGCGAGCTTAAGGTGAAGAGGGCGAGGCCGACGAGATAGACCCCGCGATAGCCGATCCGCTCGCCGAGCGAAGCGCACGGCAGCAGCGCCATCACCACCGCAAGCTGGTAGGCGTTG
The DNA here is from genome assembly GCA_964552445.1 of uncultured Bradyrhizobium sp. Lineage (GTDB taxonomy): Bacteria > Pseudomonadota > Alphaproteobacteria > Rhizobiales > Beijerinckiaceae > Roseiarcus. The sequence continues at coordinate 17,751 of CAZKHF010000013.1, forward strand.
ACCACCCACACCGATTCGGCGGGCGAGGCGTGGAGGTCGGCGGCGATGGTCGGCAGCGCGACGTTGGCGACCGCCGCGTCGAGCACCGACATGGCGATGCCGAGCGCGATCGCCAGCATCGACCAATAGCGCTGCGGCGTCGGCAGGCCGTCGGGATGCACGATGGGGTTCAGGGTCCGCCTCCCTTGGACGCGCCTGCTATAGCGCCCCCGCGCCGGACGCGGCGAGTCCCCGCGTTCACAAACGCTTGTGGGCTGGGGATGGGAGGCGCGATCGGCGAAGCGCGCCTACAAGGCGCGGACCCGGACCTTCTCCGCCTTGCCCGGCCACAGCCGGTTCCTCAGCGGCAGGCCGAAGGGCTCGGACTCGATCTCGAACATGTCGCCCTTCTCGGCGGGCGCGCTCTCGGCGAACGCCAGCGTCGCCGCGCCGAGGAAATGGACGTGGACGTCGCCGGGGCGGCGGAACTGGGCGAATCGGAAATGATGCGCCTCCAGCTCGGCGACGGCGCGCGCGCTCTGCTCGCCCCAGGCGAACGGCGCTTCCCATACGATCTCCTTGCCGCGGCGCACGCGCACGAAGCCATGGATTTCGGCCGGCAGGTCGCCGATCAGCAGCTCGGGGCCGAAGCTCGACGGCCCGAGCTTCGACTCCGCGAGCCCGAGACGGCCGCCGCGCGCCATCGCCGCGTCGGAGAATTCGTCGCCGAGCGCGAAGCCGAGGCGGACCGGCTGGCCGCGGTCGTCGATCAGGTAGACGCCGACCGGCTCGGCCTCCCCTCCCCCGCCGAGCGCGAAGCTCGGGCTCGCGAGGTCGCCGCCCGGCGCAGCGAGCGTCGCGCCGTCGCCCTTGTAGAACCAATGCGGCGGCTCGCCCGCCTCCGCCGCGTCGAGGCGCGCGCCGCTGACGACGACATGGGCGGGGTCGTCGTGGTCGATCGGCGGCAGTATGCGCTTTTCCTTCAGCGCCGCGGCGAGGTCGACCGGCTTGCCGACGCCGCGGTCGGCGATGAGCTTGCGCAGCGGCGCGCCTTCGGCGAGCGCAGCCGCCGCCAGCGCGAGCATCGTGCGCGCGCCCTTGACCAGGCGGCTTTCACCGCGCGCGGTGACGATGAGCGCGCGCTTGCCTTTTTCATCGACGATCTGCGCCAGCCTCATGCGCGCCTCCTCGGCAGGGCGACGCGGCGCTCGATCAGCGGGACGATGCGCCGATCGGTGAAGTCGGCGACGACGAGCGTCGCGCCCGTTTCGAGGAGGGTCGCCGCGTCGAGCGTGGTCGTCAAGCCGACGACCGTAAGCCCGGCGTCCCTCGCCGCGGCGACGCCGGAACGCGAATCCTCGAAGGCGAGCGAACGCCCGGGCTCGGCGCCGAGCCGTTCGAGCGCGAGGCGATAGGCCGCCGGATCCGGCTTCGGCCGCGCCACGTCGCCGCCGACCACCCATTGCGTCAGCCGCGCGGCGAGGCCGAGCGCGGCGAGCGCGCTCTCGACGTTGGCGCGCGGCGCGTTGGTGACGACGCCGAGGCCAAGGCCGTTCGCCTCGGCGAAGTCGAGAATCGCGGCGATTCCGGCGATCGGCTCGCTCGGACCGAGATGGTCGCGATAGCTCGCCTCCTTCGCGTCCAGCGTCGCCTCCCGCTCGGCCGGGTCGAGATGGGAAAGGAACGCGCGACCGATCGCCGCGTTGTCGGAGCCGAGAATGCGCGCGTCGTAGTCGGCGCGGGCGAGCTTGATTCCGAGCGGGGCGAAGACGCGCTGGAAGGCGCGGAAATGGTCGCCGTCGCTGTCGATCAGCGTGCCGTCGAGGTCGAAGAACAGCGCCGCGTTCACGGCTGGCGAGGTCACAGCACCGCGCCGATCTGCCAGGGGACGAATTCGGCGTCGCCGTAGCCCAGAGCCTCCGACTTCGTCTTCTCGCCCGAGGCGACGGCGAGGATCTTGGCGAAGATCTCCCGCCCCTTGTCCTCGATCGACACGCCGTCGAGCACGTCGCCGCAGTTCACGTCCATGTCCTCGATCATGCGGCGATAGACCTCGCTGTTGGTGGCGAGCTTGATAGACGGCGTCGGCTTGCAGCCGTAGGCCGAGCCGCGCCCGGTGGTGAAGGCGATGACGTTGGCGCCGCCCGCCACCTGGCCGGTCGCCGAGACGGGGTCATAGCCGGGCGTGTCCATGAACGCCAGACCCCTCTCGGTCACCGTCTCGGCGTAGCGGTAGACGCCGTTGAGCGGCGCGGTTCCGCCCTTGGCGGCGGCGCCGAGCGACTTCTCGAGGATGGTGGTCAGGCCGCCCGCCTTGTTGCCGGGCGAGGGGTTGTTGTTGAGCTCGACGCCGTGGCGGGCGGCGTACTCCTCCCACCAATGGATCAGCGCGACCAGCTTGCGGCCGATCTCCGGCGTCGCCGCGCGGCGCGTCAGCAGGTGCTCGGCGCCGTAGATTTCCGAGGTCTCGGAGAGGATCGCCGCGCCGCCGTGGCGGATGAGGAGGTCGACCGCGGCGCCGAGCGCCGGGTTGGCGGTGACGCCCGAATAGCCGTCGGAGGCGCCGCATTGCAGCCCGAGCGTCAGCGCGCTCGCCGGCATGGTCTCGCGCCGAGCGCGGTCGATGATCGGCAGCATCGCCTTGATCCGCTCGATTCCCGCCTCGATCGCCTTGCGGGTGCCGCCGGTCGCCTGGATGGTCAGGGTCTGGAACCGCTCGCCCTCCTTAAGGCCGCGCTCCTCCTTCATCCGGCCGATCTGGAACACCTCGCAGCCGAGCCCGACCATCAGCACGCCGCCCATGTTGGGGTTGGCGGCGTAGCCCCACTGCGTGCGGGCGAGAATGTCGAAGCCCTCGCTCTTCGGCGCCATGCCGCAGCCGGTTCCGTGGACGAGCGAAATGATTCCGTCGACGTTGGGGTAGTCTTCGAGCAAGCTGGAGCGCTCGACCTCGCGCGCGATCAGGCGCGCCACCGTCGCCGAGCAATTGACCGAGGTGAGGATCCCTAAGTAGTTGCGCGCGCCCGCCTTGCCGTCGGCGCGCCGGAATCCTTGGAAGGTCGCGCGCTCTTCCGCCGGCAGCGGCGCGAGCGGCCGCGCGCCCTCGCAGAACTGGTAGTCGCGGGCGAAGTCGCGCACGGCGCAATTGTGGTCGTGCACCCATTGGCCGGCGGCGATCGGCTGCGAAGCGAAGCCGATGATCTGGCCGAACTTGCGCACCGGCGCGCCCGCCTCGATCGCCGCGGCGGCGATCTTGTGGCCGCGGGGCACGCGCTCGATCGCGATCGCGCAGCCGGCCGGCGTTTCGCCGGGGCGAATCTCGTCGACGGCGACCATCACGTTGTCTTCCGGGTTCAGGCGCAGGGCGCGGGGCGCGTTCATCGCCGCGATCCTCCCAATGGCTTCCTCATGGCGAAAACAGCCCCGGCCGTTCGCGCGCGAACGCTTCGAAGTTCGCGCTGGTGACCGCCAGGTGACGATCCATCGCCGCGCGCGCCCCCTCGGCGTCGCCCGCTTCGATCGTTTCGACGATCGCGGCGTGCTCGGCGAACGAGGCGCGGATGCGCCCCTCAGGCGCCATCAACAGCCGGCGCGCCCGTTCGAGATGCGCGCGCAGGCCGTCGAGGATCTCGCCGCTGCGGCGCAGGTCGAGATGCGCGGTCAGCGCCTGGTGAAACTCGACGTCGCGCGCGTAGAAGGCCTGGCGGTCGCCCGCCTCCACCGCCTCGCGCTGGCGGGCGAGGCTCGCCGCGAGCGCCGCGCGGCCCTCGCCGCCGAGGCGACGCGCCGCCTCGGCGGCGATCTCGCATTCGAGCGCGCCGCGGATGAACAGCCGCTCGCGCACGTCCTCGACCGAAATGCGCGAGACGAACGAGCCGTGCTGCGGCTCGACCACCACCAGCTTCTCGAAGGCGAGCCGGCTCACCGCCGCCGAGACGGGGAAGCGCGAGACGCTGAGCCGTCGGCACAAGGCCGGCTTGTCAATCGGCGCGCCCGGCTCCAGCGCGCCGGCCAGGATCGCCTCCTTCAGCTCGCGATAGACATGCTCGGCCTTGTTGTTGACGCGCTCGCGCATCGAACCTATCGACTCCCGCGCCGGCCGTCGGCGGCGCCGGCGGCGCGCCTCGCTCGCGCTGGCATGTCAGAGGCTAAAGAGCGCGCGCGCGGCCGTCAATGATTTGCCGGCCGCGTATATAGCGCCGATGACGAGCTCGCGCTCACGCGAGGCGACGACGTCGACCGACGGCTCGCCGGAGCGCTTAAGCGCGGCTTGGCGCGGCGGGGGCTTGATTCGACGCGGCGGCGTTTTACACCGCCGTCAAGGCGGCCTAAAGAGCGCCGCCAACCCAAGGGGGGAAGACGAAAGCGCCATGATCCTCATTTCCGGCGAAGCGTTGATCGACCTCATTCCCGATTCCGTTCAGGAGGGCCGCTACGACGCGGTGCGCGGCGGCTCGCCCTACAACGTCGCGATCGGGCTTGCGCGCCTCGGCGCGCCGACCGCGTTCGTCTCGCGGTTGTCCGCCGACGCCAACGGCGACGCGCTCGCCCAAGCGCTGGCCGCCGACGGCGTCGACCTTTCGCTGGCGACGCGCGACCCGCGACCGACCACGCTCGCCTTCGTCATGCGCGGCACGGCGCAGACGGGATCGCGCTATTCGTTCTATCTCGACGCCACCTCCTTCGACGGCCCTTGGCCGTTTCCCGCCGCTTGGCCGAAGGGCGCGCGGCATCTGCACGTCGGCTCGATCTCGGCGCTCGACCCGCGCCATGGCGAGCGCGTCGTCGCGGCGCTCGCCCAAGCGCGCGCGCGCCTGACGACCAGCTTCGACCCCAACGTCCGCCCGCTGGTGACGCCCGACCGAGCGAGCATCGTCAAGCTGGTCGAACGGCAGGTGGCGCTGGCGAGCGTGGTCAAGGCGAGCGAAGAGGACATCGAGTGGCTCTATCCCGGCCGGCCGATCGAGGACGCGCTCGCCGACTGGGCGCTGAAAGGCCCGCTCTTCTGCGTCGCGACGCTCGGCGCCGAGGGCGCGCTGGCGATCCTCGGCGGGCGACGCGCGGCGGTTCCGGCGCCGAAGGTCGAGGTGGTCGACACGGTCGGCGCAGGCGACAGCTTCATGTCGGCGCTGCTTGCGGCGATGGACCGCGACGGCGCGCTCGGCGCGGGCGGCGCCGCGCCGCGTTTCGAGCGGCTCGAAGCCTGGCTCGCCTTCGCCGCCGCGGCGGCGGCGCTGACCTGCACGCGCCGCGGCTCCGACCCGCCGACTTTCGCCGAAGTCAGCCGGCGCCTGGGCCTCTGAACGCGCGCGATTGAACCAAGGGAGAAGACAGCGCGCGTTGCCGCGGGACGACGACGACGCTAAAACACGCTGCGCGAACGACAGCAGGGCGAGCGACAATGGCCGCGACCGAAACGAAATCCGCCTCTCCGGCCGGCCGCCCGCTCTCGCCCCATCTCGGCGTTTATCGTTTTGCGCTGACCATGGCGATGTCGATCGCTCATCGCATCACCGGCGTGGGACTTTACCTCGGCGGGCTGCTGCTCGCCTGGTTCCTGCTGGCGACCTCGTCCGACGCGTCGGCCTTCGCGGTGTTCGCCAGCTTCATCCACTCGATCGTCGGCCGGTTCATACTGTTCGGCTTCACTTGGGCGCTGTTTCATCACCTGCTCGGCGGCCTGCGCCATTTCGTCTGGGACGCCGGCGTCGGCCTCGACGAGCCGTGGCGCGACCGGCTGGCGCTGGCGACGCTGGTCGGCGGCTTCGTCCTCACGCTGATCGTCTGGACGATCGGCTACATCGTTCGATAGGGGAGCGCTGGAAGCGATGGCGAAAGTCGACAAGAGCCTGCGAACGCCGCTCGGCGGCGCGCGCTTTCTCGGCGCGGCGAAGCTCGGAACCGGAGACAACTGGGCGATCAAGGTGACCGCCACGGCGCTGATCCCGCTGGCGATCGCCTTCGTCTGGCTGATGCTCGACCTGTTGCGCAAGGACTACAACGGCGTGCGCGCCGAGCTCGGCCACCCGCTGCCGGCGCTGATCCTGCTCGCCTTCGCGCTGGTCGCCTCCTATCACATGCACATCGGCATGCGCTCGATCATCCTCGACTACGTCGACGGGCCGGCGCGCGAATGGGCGCTCGTCGCCAACATCGTCTTCGCCGCCGCGGTCGGCTTGGTCTGCGCCTACGCGACGCTGCGCATCGGCTTCGTCTGAGATCGGGAAGAGAGGGTTTGACGCGAATGGCGATGAGCGGCTCCAACGGCGCGAGCGCCCCCGCGGTCGGGCGCCAGACCTATCCGATCGAGGACCACACGTTCGACGTAGTGGTGGTCGGCGCCGGGGGAGCGGGCCTGCGCGCGAGCGTCGGCTGCGCTGAGGCGGGCCTCGCCGTCGCCTGCATCTCCAAGGTGTTCCCCACCCGCTCGCACACGGTGGCGGCGCAGGGCGGCATTTCCGCCGCCCTCGGCAACATGGGGCCGGACGACTGGCGCTGGCACATGTACGACACCGTCAAGGGCTCCGACTGGCTCGGCGACCAGGACGCGATCGAGTACCTGTGCCGCAACGCCCCCGCCGCCGTCTATGAGCTGGAGCACTGGGGCGTGCCCTTCTCGCGCACCGAGGAGGGCAAGATCTACCAGCGCCCGTTCGGCGGCATGACCACCGAATTCGGCAAGGGCGTCGCCCAGCGCACCTGCGCCGCCGCCGACCGCACCGGCCACGCGATGCTGCACACGCTCTACGGCCAGGCGCTGAAGGCGAAGTGCGAATTTTTCATCGAATATTTCGCCATCGACCTCATCCGCGACGCCGAAGGCAGGGTGCGCGGCCTCGTCTGCCTGAAGATGGACGACGGCACGATCCACCGCTTCCGCGGCCAGACGACCATCCTCGCCACCGGCGGCTACGGGCGCGCCTATTTCTCCGCCACCAGCGCCCACACCTGCACCGGCGACGGCAACGCGATGGCGCTACGCGCCGGCGTCGCGCTGCAGGACATGGAGTTCGTGCAGTTCCATCCCACCGGCATCTACGGCGCCGGCTGCCTCATCACCGAGGGCGCGCGCGGCGAGGGCG
>CAZKHF010000014.1:0-24515 GCA_964552445.1 uncultured Bradyrhizobium sp.
GGTTTCGCGAACGAATGGAAGTCATCGTCAAACCGCTCGAGGGGGTTCTGGAGGGCATGCCGGGGTTCTCTGGAACCGCCCTGCTGGGAGACGGCGGCGTCCTGCTCATTCTCGATCTTCAGGAGATGCTTCGATGCCGATGAACATCGTCGAGAACGTCGTCCGGTTGAATGGTCTGTGCGCGATTGAGGAGGCGGAAGCGCTTCACCAGGCGCTGTGCGGAATGGAGCGGCCGATCTTTGATCTCACGGAAGCCGCTCACCTTCACGCGGCGATCGTCCAATTGATCATGGCGTCAGGCGGAATGGTGCGCGGCTTGCCGACCGATTTGGCGCTCGCCGCGTGTCTTCGCGATCGCATCGCCTCATCGTAAGGCGCCCGTCCGATGTCCGCTCGCATGATCGCCATCGCCAATTGCAAGGGCGGCACCGGCAAGACCACGACCGCCGTCAACCTCGCGGCCGAATTGGCGTTTCTGCGGCGTCGGGTGCTGCTGATCGATCTCGATTCGCAAGGCCAATCGGGTCTCGGTTTCGGAATATCGGCTGACCGGGACTCGGCGACTGCTCACGACGCCTTCCGGCGCGCCGACGGCGATATTGCGGATTCAGTTCGCAAGAGCGGCGTCGACGGCGTCGATGTCATACCCGCCGATCGCGAGTTCAGAGTTCACGCCGTCGCGGACGATCCTTGCCGTCTCGCGCAGGCGCTTGGCGCGTTGAAGTCCCGATACGACGTCATCCTGATCGATACGCCGCCCTCGGCCGATCTTCCCCTTGTCGCCGCTCTCGCCGCCGCCCATTGCGTGTTGGTTCCGACCCAACTCAGTCATCTGGCCCACGACGGACTGATCCAGTTCTCCCGGCTCTTTTTCAAGGTGGCGGCGAGTCTCAACCCGGACTTGAGCGCCTTCGCCATCGTGCCCATCCAGATCGACGTGCGAATGCGTCTCCAGCAGATCGTCTTGGCGAAGCTGCTGATGGACTTTGGAACGCAGCGCATTTTCCGAGGAATTCGCCCCGATGTCTCGCTTGCCGAGGCCTTCGGCGGCGGCGGCCCGGTCCGCAATTATCGTCCGAGTGCGCGAGGCGCCGTTGATTACAGTCTCCTTGCGCAGGATGTCTCCCGGTTTTGGGCAGTGTAGTACGGTAGCAGCGTGGAGTGCAAGAATGAAACCCGTCCTTCTGGTCGATGACTCGCCAACAATGCTTGCGAGCATCTCAGGCGTATTGAAGAAAGCCGGGTTCGCCTGCGAAACCGCCGGAGACGGACAGGCCGCGATCGACAAGGTGATCGGCGGGGTGTCGCCTTGTCTCGTCATCACCGACTATCACATGCCCGGAATGCACGGCGTGGATCTGATCAGCAAATTGCGGCGTCTGGTGTCGACCCGTTTCGTTCCCATGCTGGTGTTGACCACCGATTCGCAGCAGGAGAAACGAACGGCCGCCAGGGCTGCCGGCGCCACTGGCTGGCTGGTGAAACCTGTGGACGCTGCAGCTCTGCTGCAGGTGATACGCCAACTCGTGCCGGGGGCGGCGGCGTGAGCGCCGAGGCGACGATCCCTTCGGCGATCGCCTCAGTCTTTGCGCGCCGGCGACCGCGCGCGAGCGGAGCCGGATCCGCCGCGCCGGCGCTCAAGCGGACCGTGTCGCGCGTCTTTGGCGCCACCGTCGCCGCTGCGGCGATCGTGGCGATGGACCTATTGGCCCGCCGATGCCTCCCGGAAAGCGCCGGCGCGCTGCTGCCCGCGCTGACGTTCGCCGCGGGGATTATGCTCGCCCGACGTCTTGTCGGAGAAGGGCGGCCGGAATCTTCTGCAGTCGACGACGCCCGGCCCGGGATTGATCGCGCCGCGGTCGCGCTCGAAGCCCTTTCGATCGGCGATCGTCAGCCCGCTGCGCCGGACGGCGCCAGAAGCGCGCAAGATCGGAACAGCGCGGATGCAACCAGCGAGGCGTTTTCATTTCACGCCGCGGCGCCAACCGACGCCGGCGTCGCGTACGCCTCAACGGAACTCGGCAAATACCATTTATTTACGGACATCTTGAGCAGGCAGATGGTTTCCGTAAGCGAACTGAGCGAAGAGGCGGCGAAGAATATTCTGGCGAATCTGACACAGATCGACAGCCAAAACAGCGCCTTGGTCAGTTTCATTCAACAATCGGGATCGAACGAGCAGGTCGCCAAGGTCGTCGCTCTGATCGAATCGCAAATGAAAGGATGCCAGGTCCTGCTCAAGCGATTTGTGGACAAACAGCAGGCTGACGCTCGGGACGGCGCCGAGCAACGATCTCGGGTTGTCGCCGAAACGCAGGGCGTGTTGAATTTGCTGGAGAATGTCGACGGAATCGCTCGCCAGACGAGGATGCTGTCTTTCAATGTTTCGATTGAAGCCGCGCACGCGGGCGAGTTCGGACGAGGCTTTTCGGTCATCGGCGATGAGATTCGGAAGCTTGCGTCGGAGGTGCAAGAGCTGTCGAAAGGCGTGCGCGAACGCGTCGAAACCCTGACCCGAACGATTACGAAAAATCTCCAGCAGGAATCCGAGCAGCGAGAGCAGGCCGAACACGACGCTGTCGCCAATATCGCCGGAACGTTGAGCGCGCTAAGCGACAACCTGGCGACGTTGGTCGCGCATCAGCGCGATACGCTGTCGAAGGTGGAAAGCGAGAACGAGTCGATTGCCCATCCAGTCATGGACGCGATGGGCAATATCCAATTCCAGGACATCGTCCGCCAACAGCTCAAACAACTTATCAGCATGGCCGAAATGGTTAGCGACCACATGCGGACGGTTAGCGCGGCGCTTGACCAACCGCAGGGCGATTTCAGCAGGACGAGCCTTTCACAAAAGCTCGACGATCTGTTCGGCAGCTATGTCATGGAACGCCAATGCGCGACGCATCTTTCCGCGCAGGGCCAAGCCGTTACGACAGAGGCTGTGGCGAGCATTGAATTGTTTTGAAGCCTGAGCCCACGTGTGTTTGCCGCGCGGATCGGTTGATTGGTGGGTGCGCGAATGAACATAGGCAAAGACTGGTTCCGCAAGGATGGCCAGCTCAAGACGCGTGCGCTTCGCTCGACAAACTCAGAATGGCAATTTTGAGGTGACCTGTGGATACCCTTTGTGGCGTTGCAAGACCGGTCAAGCGCAACGGAGCCGTCGTCGATCGGCGAGCGGACGCCAAAACCTGGGCGGCCGAGCCCAGGTCATCATTCATTCGCCTAGTGTGGCAAGAAGCTTATGAGTGCGGTGAGCCGTCAATCGATCAAGAGCATCAGCGACTGTTCGACCTGGCGAACTCACTCTTCGAGGCCTCGCTTCAGCCGGCGACGCGACTCGAAGCCTGCAGGTCGGAATTCGACAAGCTGCTGGCGCACGTCGTGCGACACTTCGCCAACGAAGAGGCCTTGCTTGCCCAGCACGATTACGAGGATCTCGAGCCGCATCGTCTCGAGCATGCTGGGTTAGTCGCGCGGGCCACTGGGTTCGGCGCACGGGTCGCCGCCGGCAAGGCAGAATTGGGAGATCTGGTCGAATTTCTTGCGAATACCGTAATCGCGCAGCACATGTTCAAGGTAGACTGGGAGTTTTTTCATCTATTCCGGAAGTCGGAATCGCTAGCAATGCGGGACGATCTTGCTGTCGCTGTCAGCGGCGACGAATTGTCTCTGCACTACCAGCCGCAAGCGCGGATCGACGGTGAAATTTTCGGGTTCGAAGCCCTGGTGCGCTGGCGTCACCGAACCCGCGGCATGGTTTACCCGGACGCTTTTATCCCTTTGGCCGAAGAAACGGGCCTTATCCTCCCGATAGGCGAGTGGGTCCTGCGCGAGGCCTGCGGCGAGGCCGCGTCGTGGTCAAATCCGCTGACGGTGGCGGTCAATCTCTCGCCGATTCAATTCCACCACAAAGACCTGGTCGGGTTGATCGACGCGGTCCTGTTGGAGACCGGCCTGCCTCCAAATCGCCTTGAGTTGGAGATCACCGAAGGAGTCATGCTCGATAACCACAGCCGCGCGCTCGCCATACTGCGTCGCATCAAGGATCTCGGGGTGAGGATCGCCATGGACGACTTCGGCACTGGTTACAGTTCGTTGTCCTATTTGCAATCCTTCCCCTTCGACAAAATCAAGATCGACCGGAGCTTCGTTCGCAATCTCGGCCACAATGCGCAGTCGTCGGCGATTGTCCGAGCAATTATCGGCCTTGGCCGCGACCTTCACTTGCCAGTGATTGCTGAGGGCGTCGAAACAGAAGATCAGCGCGCTTTCCTGGCGCGCGAGCGCTGCCGTGAGATTCAAGGCTACCTGGTCGGACGTCCGCAGCCGATCGCCGATTACGCCGACCTGGTTGGCCGACCGACGTCGGCGCCGCTGGTTGAGTCGCAGCGCCGCCTCGCCTTGGCCGATCGGAATGTCGCGGAATCGGGAGATGTGTCCGCGGATTGATCCCACGCTCGGGCGCCGATCAAACCGACGGATCAGGCGGCGGTTTTGTAGCAGCCCGCCTTCGCCGCGCGGCGCGTCGCCGCCTCGGCGCCGAATCCGACGCGTTCCGTAAGCATCCGGCGAGACCCTCGGGTCAGGCCGGGCGCGGCTGCTTCGCAGCGGGCTTTCGCGACCAGCGCTTGGCGAGCGCGGCGACGTCAGCGCTGAGCGGCTCGGCGTCGAAGTCGAGCGGATCGAAGTCCTCGCCCAGCCACTCGCGCATCTCGGCGTGGCGCTCGTGCGCGGGGTCTGCGAGAGCTTCGAGCATTTCGGCGTAACCCGGCGGGCCGCCGACGTCCTCTGGCGGGCAACGGCCGGAAGCCTCGATGAGGCGCGGATAGACGACGGTCGGTTCGGGGGCGCTCATCCGTTCGATCTTGACCGTGTGCTCCCAGCCGTCGCCGTAGTCGTAGAGGTAGCGCAGCGTCTTGGTTCCCGCGTCTTCGAGCACGTCGATCAGCTTCGCCTTGCGGGCGTCGAGCGGTCCGTCGGGCCAATCGGGAGACGGCGAGCCCCAGCCGACGTCGCGGGCGCGGATCTCGAACAGGTGGCTGTTGGTCCAGCCGAGCGCCGCTTGCAGAGTCAGATGCAGCCGGTCGAGCTTGATGTCGGCGGGAACCTCGATTCGGCGCAGAACCGTGGGCTCCACGTCGTCGAGCGTGACTTTGAGGCGAAGAATGGCGGCGGTCATGGCGCGAGCTTACGACGCCGCCGTTCGGCCGCCCAGTCCCAGGGTATGAATTCGTCGAGCCGATGCACAGCGCGATCGGCGACAGAAGGAGCGGCGCCTTGCCCTGCGGCTTCCGCCGCGTCGAGCGATCGCCCGAGCTCGGCCGTCGACGACCACGCTTGCTTGCTGGCTGCGAACGCGATACAGAACGGCATCGTTCCGTTTATGCGATTCCTCCAACCGTTTTAAGGCGCCCGATGCTACGCACGTCGTCTTACGTCTTGGCGGCGGTCTTTCTCGCGTCGCTGACGCCAGCCTCGGCTCAACAGGCGCCGCCGCCGCCCGCAGTTGGCGTCGTGAAGGTCGAACGCCAGCCCATCACCGAGACGAGCGAGTTTCTTGGCCGCATTCAGGCGGTCAGTCGCGTCGACCTGTCGGCGCGGGTGACGGCGTTCCTCGAAAAGCGCCTGTTTCCGGAGGGCGGCGAAGTCAAGCAGGGCGAGTTGCTTTACCGTCTTGAACAAGGACCGTTCGAGGCGGACGTGCAAGCCAAGCAAGCGGCGGTCCAGCAGGTCGAAGCGCAGCTGCGCAACGCCAATCTGACGCTCGATCGCGCCCGGGAGCTGCTGCGCTCGACCTCCGGCACGCAAGCCACGGTCGACGCCGCAGAGGCCAATCAACAGGCGCTGACGGCGCAGCTGCTCGCCGCGCAGGCGCAACTTCGCCTGTCCGAAATCAACCTGGCCTATACGGAAATCCGCGCGCCGATCGACGGCAAGATCGGCCGCACCACGACGACCGAGGGCAATGTGGTCAGCCCGAGCTCCGGCGTTCTGTCGACGATCGTCAGCCAGGACCCGATGTACGTCGCCTTTTCCGTTCCCTCGAGAACCGCGCTCGACCTGAAACAGAAGATCGCCGCCGCGGGCAGCTTCGACGTCGTCAAGATCCGGGTCAAGCTGCCGAACGGCCGCCTTTACGGCCAGACCGGCAAGCTCGACTTCATCAACAACACCGTGACGGGCGGAACCGACACGCTGGCGCTGCGCGCCGAGATCGCCAACCCGTCGAATCCCGGTCCAAACGCGGCGACCGGTCCCAACCGCGAACTGATCGACTCGGAATTCGTCAATGTCCTGCTAGAGGGCGCGCAGCCGATCGAGATGCTCGTCGTTCCGCGCGCCGCCGTGCTCTCCGACCAGGCCGGCGATTATGTCTACACGATCGACGCCCAAGGGAAGGCGCAGCGGCTTGGCGTCAGGCTCGGTCAAACCACGCCGACCTCGGCGGCGGTGCTGAGCGGGCTGCAGGAGGGGCAAACGATCATCGCCGAAGGGCTGCAGCGCGTGCAGCCCGGCCGCACGGTCTCCGCTGGTCCGGCGGCGAACGCCGCCCTCAACAGCGCCAATGGCGCCGCCGCCGCGCCGGCGTCGCCCGCCCAATCTCCCGCGGGCGGGCCCGCCAAATGATTTCGTCCGTCTTCGTCGATCGGCCGCGGCTGGCGATCGTCATCGCCATCGTGGTCACTCTCGCCGGCTTGCTGGCGATGACCGGCATGCCGGTGGCGCAGTTTCCCGACCTCGTGCCGCCGCAGGTGCAGGTCCAGGCGACTTTCCCCGGCGCGTCGGCGGCGGTCGTCGAAGCGAGCGTGGCCCAGCCGCTCGAAGCGCAGGTCGTCGGCGTCGACAAGATGCTGTACATGAAGTCGACCAGCGGCAACGACGGCAGCTACACGCTGACCGTCAGCTTCGCGCTCGGCACGGACCCCGACATCGACACCGTCAACGTCAATGACCGCGTGCAGGCGGCGCTGCCGCAATTGCCCAAGGAAATCCAACAGCAGGGCCTCACCGTCAGAAAGCGCTCTTCGGCGATCCTGCAATTCATCGCCTTCTCCAGCGAGAACGGCGAGCAGGACCCGCTGTTCGTCGCCAATTACGCCACCATCAACGTGATGGACGAACTGGCGCGCGTCCCCGGCGTTGGACAGGCGCTGCTGTTCGGGCGGCTGAACTATTCCATGCGCGTATGGTTCGACGTGCAGCGGCTGATCAGCCTCAACCTGACGCCGACGGACGTCATCGCCGCGATACAGGCGCAAAACGTGCAGGCGGCGGTCGGACGCGTCGGCGCGCCGCCGATCGACAAGGATCAACAGATCCAGCTGAACGTTCAGACCCAGGGGCGCCTGACGACGCCGGAGCAATTTGGCGACATCGTTCTGCGCGCCAATCCCGACGGCTCGATCCTTCATGTGCGCGACGTCGCGCGCGTCGAGATGGGCGCTCAGAACAGCGACGTCGACAGCCGTCTGGACGGCAGGCCGACCGTCGCGGCGGCGGTCTATCTGGCGCCCGGCGCCAACGCGGTGAGCTGTTCCAACCTTGTCAACAAGAAGCTGGAACAGCTCAAACAACGGTTCCCCAAAGGAATGACGGTGAGCGTGGTCTTCGACTCCACGATCTTCGTCAAAGACACGATCTATGAGGTGCTCAAGACGCTGGGCATCGCGTTCGCGCTGGTCGTGCTGGTGGTCTTCCTGTTCATGGGCAATCTGCGGGCCACCATCATTCCGGCGGTGGCGGTGCCGGTCAGCCTGATCGGAACCTTCGTCATCCTGCTCGCGTTCGGCTATTCCGTGAACACTGTCTCCTTGCTGGCGATGGTGCTGGCGATCGGCATCGTGGTCGACGACGCGATCGTGGTGGTGGAAAACGTCGAGCGCGTGATCGAGGAGGAGCCGGGCCTGACGTCGGCGGAGGCCACCAAGAAGGCGATGGCCCAGATTACCGGGCCGGTCATCGCCATCACCTTGGTGCTGTTGTCGGTGTTCGTGCCGATCGCTTTCGTTCCCGGCCTGTCGGGGCTGTTGTTTCGCCAGTTCGCCGTCACGATCTGCGCGGCGATGTTGATCTCCGCCGTCAACGCGCTGACGTTGTCGCCGGCGTTGTGCGCCGTCTTCCTGCGTCATGTCGGCAAGCGCCGCGGGCTCGAGGCGTGGATTCTGCGCGGGATCGACTTTGCGCGCGATGGCTACGCCGCGATCGTCAAGCGGATCGTCCGGGTTTCGGTCGTGTCGTTTGGCCTGCTCGCGCTCTTTGGTCTGGGGATTTTTGGCGTGGCGCGAATGACGCCGACGAGCTTCCTTCCCGAGGAAGACCAGGGCGCGTTCATGATTTCGGTCCAGCTGCCCGACGGCGCGTCGCTGGCGCGCACGTCCGAGGCGGTGCGCTCGGTCGAACAGCTTCTGCGATCGATGCCGCAAGTGGAGCACGTCAACGCGATTTTGGGCTTTTCCCTGCTCGACGGCGGCGCCGAATCCAACGCGGCGTTCGTCGTCGCGAAGCTGAAGCCGTTCGCCGAGAGGCAGGGCGCTGCGGATTCCGCGCAGGCGCTGGTCGGCCAGGTGTTTCAACGGGGCTCCCAGATTCGCGCCGCCGCCGTGCTTCCTTTCAACCTGCCGCCGATCGTCGGACTGTCGACCAGCGGCGGCTTCGAGTACCAGCTCGAAGCGCTGGAGGGGCAGGATCCGGCGACGATGGCTAGCGTGATGCAGGGAACGATCGCCGCCGCCAATCAGGACCCCAGACTGGCGCGCGTGTTTTCGACCTACACCGCGACCACCCCGTCGATTTATCTCGATATCGATCGCGACAAGGCGCAGGCGCTTGGCGTCGGCATCGCCGAAGTGTTCACCGCGCTGCAAGCGACGCTCGGCGGATACTACACCGGCGACTTCAATCTCTATGGCCGGACCTGGCAGGTCAACATCGAGGGCGAGGCCGCCGATCGGCGCGACATGTCGGCGCTGTGGCAGATTCAAGTGCGCAACAAAGACGGCGAGATGGTGCCGCTGCGCTCCATCGCCGACCTGCGTGTCGTCGTGGGGCCGCAGGTCATCGCCCGCTACAACAACTACCGCTCGGTGACGATCAACGGCTCGCCGGCGCCGGGCGCCTCCTCGGGCGACGCGCTGCAGGCCATGCAGGAGGTGTCGGCGAAAGCGCTTCCCGCCGGCTACGCCTACGAATGGACCGGCACGGCCTATCAGGAACAGCAGGCTTCGGGCCAGACCGGCGTGGTCCTCGGGCTCGCGGTTCTGTTCGCCTATCTCTTTCTGGTGGCGCTCTATGAAAGCTGGATGATTCCGCTTCCGGTGCTGCTCTCCGTGGTGGTCGGCGCGTTCGGTTCGTTCGTCGGCCTATCGCTCGCCCACCTGACGCTGGACCTCTACGCGCAGATCGGGCTGGTGGTGCTGATCGCGCTGGCGGCCAAGAACGGGATCCTGATCGTCGAGTTCGCCAAGGAGCAGCGCGAGCGGGGCCTCGACATCCGGCAAGCGGCGACGCTCGGCGCGCGCACGCGATTCCGCGCGGTGATGATGACCTCCATCGCCTTCATCCTGGGGCTCGCGCCTCTCGTCGTCGCCCACGGCGCCGCGCAACTCAGCCGCCGCGGCATCGGCACCTCGGTCTTCGCCGGCATGCTGTTCGCGAGCACCATCGGCATCTTCGTCATCCCGATGCTGTACGTCGTCTTCCAGCAGCTTCGCGAATGGGGACATCGACGCCGCGCGGCCGCCCCGTCGGCGCCCCGGCGATAGCGCGGCGCCTCGGCCAGGCGCGCCCTTCGCGACCAAACGCCGCGACGAAACGGCCCCCCTTAGGGCGGCGGATTCTCGGGCATGTCGGTTGGACATGTCGGTCAGAATGGCGCAAAAGCGTCTCTGCATTGGTTCTGCCGTAAGGGCGGCGCGCCCGAGATCGGCCGCATCGAGGTCGTTCGCATAAGCGATGGGGCCTCTTCGCGTGTTTCGTGAAGCCATTCGCGAAGGCGTTGCGTCAGTGTGAATAGACGACTTTCACGGCGGCAGAGCGTCGAGGCGAGACGCTGCGTCGTTGACCGATTTTGAACAGGCGATGCTGATCGCCTACTTGCGATGCGCGCGCCGGCGATTGTAGATTGCCGCCGTTCCGCATCGGCGCCGCGAGCGGAGAAGCGAGTCGGGGCCGCGTGAGCGGCGGGGCACAGCGAGAGGGCGGCTTCGGGCGCCCGCGGCGGCGCGGAGCCGCGGAAGGCAGCGAGAGGCGAGGGCCGTTGCTCGGCGGGATCCAGTTCCAAGGCGGCGACGGCGTCGCGATCAAGGCGATCGGCGGGAGAGACGCGCGCGCCGCGGCGTCCGCGAGCGCGGCCTCGTCGCGCGTCGGCGAGATCGCCAACCGCGTCAGCTGCGTCATCGTCGCCTGCGACGAGGCCGACCGCATCGAGCGCGCGATTCGCTCGGTCGCCGGGCTGGTCGCGGAGGTGCTGGTGGTCGATTCCGGCTCGAGCGACGGCACGGCCGCGCTGAGCGAGCGCCTCGGCGCGCGCGTGGTCCTCCATCCGTGGGAGGGTTTCGGGCCGCAGAAGCGTTTCGCCGAGGAGCAGGCGGGCTGCGACTGGATCTTGAGCCTCGACGCCGACGAATGGCTCAGCGACGGCCTGCGGGCCGAGCTGGCGGCGCTGCTGGCGAAACCGCTGCCGCCGGCCCGCTGCTACCGCGCGCGCGTCCGCATCGTCTATCCGCGCCGCGAGACGCCGGCGCCGTTCGCCTATTTCCACAATTACGTCAGGCTCTACAACCGAACGACGGCGCGCTGCCGCGATTCGCTCAGCCACGACGAGGTCGAGCCGACCGCCGACGTCGCGCAGCTCGACGGCGACATCCTGCACAAGAGCTATCGCGACTTCGCCCACATCGTCGCCAAGACGGTGGCCTACTACCAGACGCAGCGCGCGGAGGGGATCAGGCCGAGCCGCATGGCCTTGCTGCGCCAGTTCGGCGAATTTCCCTTCCAGTTCTTCAAGTACTACGTCCTGCGCCGCCACATCTTCGGCGGCGCCGACGGCTTCGCCTACGCCACCGCGCTGGCGATGGGGCGCTGGGCGCGGATCTTCATTCTGCGGGGGTGGTGAGGGTCGCGGCGCTGTCGTCATCGACGGACTGGCGTGGATTGAGGATGAATGAATGAAGGTTCATGTGCAGTCGACCGCGATCGAGGCGGTCAAGATCGTCGGCCCCGAGCTCTTCCGCGACCAGCGCGGTTTCTTTCAGGAGGTGTTTCGCGCCGACGAATACGCGAAGGCGGGGCTGCCGACCGGCTTCGTCCAGTTCAATCATTCCGGCTCGGTCAAGAACACCGTGCGCGGCCTCCATTTCCAGTGGGAGCCGCCGATGGGCAAGCTGATGCGCGTCGCCAAGGGCGCGGCGTTCCTGGTCGCGGTCGATTTGCGCAAAGGCTCCGAGACGCTAGGCAAATGGGTCGGGGTCGAGCTGAGCGAGGACGACCGTAAGCTGCTGTGGGCGCCGGCGAGCTTCGCGCGCGGCTTCGCGGTGCTGAGCGATTTCGCCGAGATCGAGTATCTGACCACCGGCGTCTACAACGGCGCCGGAGAATCCGGCGTGCTGTGGAGCGATCCGGCGATCGGCGTCGACTGGCCGGTGAAGGAGCCGATCCTCTCCGCCAAGGACTCGTCGGCCCAGACGCTGGCGGCGTGGCTGGCGCGGCCCGAGGCCGACCATTTCAAGATCTGAGTTCGAGGGGCATGCGATGCGGGTGGCTGTTATCGGCGGTTGTGGCTACATCGGTTCGGTGCTGACGCCGCGGCTGGCGAACCGCGGCTATGACGTGAAAGTCTACGACCTGCAGTGGTTCGGCAACCGCCTGCCGCCCGGCGTGCCGGTCGAGAAGAAGAGCGTGATGGAGATCGGCGAGCGCGAGCTCGCCGGCGTCGACGCCGTCATCTTCATCGCCGGCCTGTCGAACGATCCGATGGCCGAATATTCGCCGGCGCGCAACTTCGTCGAGAACGCCTCGGCGCCCAGCTATCTCGCCTATGTCGCCAAGCGCGCCGGCGTGCGGCGCATGATCCACGGCGGCTCGTGCTCGGTCTACGGCTACACCGTCAACGAGCTCTACGACGAGAGCGCCCCGGCGGTGAGCCATTACCCCTACGGCATCTCGAAGCTGCAGGGCGAGTTCGGCTGCCTGCAGTTGCGCGACGACAAATTCTCGGTGATCGCCCTGCGCCAGGGCACGGTCAGCGGCTACAGCCCGCGCATGCGGCTCGACCTCATCGTCAACACCATGTTCAAGTGCGCGGTCGCCGACGGCGTCATCGTCGTCAACAATCCGTCGATCTGGCGGCCGATCCTGTCGATCCAGGACGCCGCGGACGCCTATGTGCGCTCGGTCGAGGCGGCGCCGGAGATTTCCGGCGTGTTCAACGTCGCCTCGGGCAACTACACGGTCGGCGAGGTCGCCGACTATGTCGCCGAGGGCGTGCGCGAGCGGATGGGCGTCGAGGCGCGCATCGACGTCCGGCGCGTCCAGGATTTCCGCAACTACAAGGTCTCGTGCGAGCACGCGCGCAACGTCCTCGGCTTCCATCCGCATCAAGGCGTGCCCGAGATCGTCAAGGACCTGGTCGCCAACGTCGACAAGTTCAGGGATTTCGCCGACCCGAGCTACTACAACATCCAGACCTTCAAGACGATCGACGCCGGGCGGGCCGCCTGAGGCGGCGCGCCGCCGGACGCGGCGCGGACAATTGGAGGGCGCGCGTGACGCGGGTGCTGCTTTTGGGGGCCAACGGGCAACTGGGCGTCGACGTGCGCCGGCTCGCCGAGGGCCGGCCGGGAATCGAGCTTTGCGCGCTGACGCGGGCCGACCTCGACCTCGCCGACCTCGACGAGACGCGCCGCCGCCTCGCCGGGCTCGCGTTCGACGCGCTGATCAACGCCACCGGCTACCACAAGACCGACGAGGTCGAGCGCAACGCCGAGCGCGCCGTGCTGATCAACGCCTATGCGCCCAAGACGCTGGCCGAGATCTGCCTCGCCAAGGGCGCGCGGCTCGTCCACCTGTCGACCGACTATGTCTTCGGCGGCCAGGCCAAGCGCGAGCCGCTGACCGAAGCCGACCCGCCGGCGCCGGTCAACGTCTACGGC
This sequence comes from uncultured Bradyrhizobium sp., assembly GCA_964552445.1. Classification (GTDB taxonomy): domain Bacteria; phylum Pseudomonadota; class Alphaproteobacteria; order Rhizobiales; family Beijerinckiaceae; genus Roseiarcus. The sequence goes on from CAZKHF010000014.1 coordinate 13,155, forward strand.
GCGAGCAAGCTGATGGGGGAGGCGCTGATCTTCGCCGCCGGCGCCGACGCGATCGTCGCGCGCGTCTCCTCGCTCTACGGCGTCGCCGGCGCGAGCGGCAAGGGCGGCAACTTTGTCGAGACGATGATCCGGCTCGCCCGGGAAAAGGGCGCGCTCAAAGTGGTCGACGACCAGATCATGGCCCCGACCGCCACCGCCGACGCCGCCGAGGCGCTGCTGCGCCTCATCGCCGAGCCGCCGCCGGCCGGGCTCTATCACGTCGTCGGAACCGGCCAGGCGAGCTGGTTCGAATTCGCCCAGGCGATCGTCGTCGGCGCAGGGCTCGCCCACGTGCCGGTCGAGCCCGTTCCCTCTTCGGCCATGCCCACCCCGGCCCGCCGCCCCGCCTACAGCGTTTTGTCCAACGGCAAGCTGACGCAAACGCTCGGCTGGCCGATGCCGCCCTGGCGCGAGTCGCTGGAGCGGTATCTGCGGGCGAAGGGACATCAGGGGTGAGGATGGGGCGGCGCGCGGCGATGAATTGCTTCCGAGCGCGTTACACCCCGGCGAAGCGACTAACACGGTCGGTCACGACAAACGCAATTTAGGTTAAGCCGATGAAAAATCCGTTCATTTATTCCGAGTGTGCGCGGTTATCTGTCGCCGCGCCAGACATCGAAGTGCCGGCACGGGAATACTTCGGTCAATGTGGCGAAGATTTAATAATTGTGAGCCTCATACAGGCGGTTTGCGTTAGAGAGGGCCTTGATCCCTCTCAAGAGCGCTATCTGGAGATTGGCGCGAACCACCCCATTGCCACCAGCGCAACTTACTTGTTGCACCGCGAACTCGCGATGACTGGCGTCCTCGTCGAGGCCAACAACGCGCTGATTGGCCAGCTCCGCGAGATTCGTCCCTTTGATACCGTATTGGAGGCGGCCGTCACCGCTTCCGATCAAGACGATATAGAATTCTTTGTTTCCGAGAAGAGTGAGTTGTCGTCAGTTTCGCGACGATTTGTGGAGGAATGGGCTCAGAGTAAGGTCGGGATACGTGAAATAAAGCACGTTTCGGCGATTCGAATTGACCGTGTACTTTCGCAACATTTCGCTAGCAAGGTCCCGATCTTTATTGCGATTGACATTGAAGGGATGGACTTATCGGTTGTGAATGACATCGACTTTATTCGTTGGCGGCCGGCACTCGTCCAAGTGGAGCCATCCGATTTCTTCGCGCCAGGCACGACTGCGGAGCTTCTGCGGGTTCTGTCGAAACATGGTTACGTACTTGTCGCTAAGACGGACGTAAACCTCATATTCGCTGATCACCGACGTATTGTCTCTATGGCCCCTCTTTACGGAGACGATTGTCGTGAATTAACATTCGCAAATCCAGTATATAATCTCGTCAAGGCAGTAGAAACAACTCTTGCTGAGCAAACGAGGTTGCTTGAAAATGTAAGCGAGGAGATGGCCTGCCTTAATGAAAAGACGGCGAATAAATATGACGAAAAACTCTTGGTTTCACTAAGTCATGTTTGGTCGGAGATCAGCAAAGTCCGCGGAGAGATAGTTGCGAGCGCAGAGGAGATCGCTACTCGCGTTAATGATAGCCACGGTAAGTTGTCGAGATATATCAGGGATGACGCAGCAAAACGTCTCGATGATATAGATATTGGTATATGCCGATTGGATTCTAGAAACGCTGTGGAAGAAAGTAGGCTTGAAACGATCGAGCGAAAGTTGTCGGAGCAAACGTCCGACGTAAATCTAGCCAATCTCGGCGATATGCTGCTAAGCAAGCTGGATTTAATCGACGGCAAGCTTGACTGGTATGTTCGTAAAGCTGGAGAGAGTAAAGTCAAGTCAATGGTCGTGAATGTTGCCGCGGCAGCCTTGCACCCGGTCAGTTCGCTTCGGCGCCGCGAATTTCGCAGGAGGCGCAAGGGACCCTCCGCGCGACGCGCGCGCGAACGCCATTCCGGAGCCGGTTATGGCGGATTGCGTCTGAGAATTGTCGCCTGGTGCCACTATCCATTTGACAGCGGGAAGCGAAAAGCATTCCGCAAAGTGAATTTTCCGGCGACAGGTCGCGAGCTCAGCGGCGAACGTGTAATCCTCGCTGGAAGGCTATGGCTTGAGATAGTCTGCATAAGCGCGGCTTTGGCGGTACCCGGTTTGTCGGCACGTATGCGGCGGCGCTTCGACGCGTCGCGCGATAAGCGAAAGCTCCGAATTGCCGAAGAGGTCGGTTGCGGCGAGAGGATTGTCCGCGCGGCGGATCAAGGCGGCGTCCCCTGCGGGGGGTTCGCGGTCGGGCGGTGCGCGCCGCTCCGCAGGGCTTCGTATGAGGGGCCGGCGCTGAAGCTCTGCATAGCCGTGCACGCGTATGATTTGGATGTTGCAGGTGAGCTCCTAGCCAAAGTGAAGAACGTCGTTGTGCCTTGCGACGTATTTATTACGACATCATACGAAAAGGTCCGGGGCGTAGAAAATTTATGCCGAACTGTTTTACCAGGCCGAAAGGTACAGATCGTTGGTTGCGAGAATCGCGGAAGAAATTTCGGCGCATTGTTGGTCGGCTTAAGAAACGAGATAATGAATTATGATCTCATTTTACACTTGCATACGAAAAAGTCCATTAGAACTGGCCATGACCAGAGTGGGTGGCGCCGAGACATTGTGGAGCATCTGGCAGGAAGTACAACAATTGTGAACGGAATACTGTCTGTATTCTCTTCCGAGCCGAAAGTGGGTGTGATTGGGCCGAGAATATTTCCCGATCTCCCGTATTGGACCAGTCACTGGCTTTCTAACAGCCATCTCGCGCCAAAACTTCTTGAGAGCGTTGGCGTGATAAACTACGCGAGACGCGGATATATTGAGTTTCCGGTGGGCGGAATGTTCTGGGCCAGGCCAAAAGCGCTTGAGCCCCTCCTGCGGCGTCGCTGGGAGTACGAGGACTTTAGTCCGGAGCCGATGGCCGCGGACGGTACTCCAGCCCATGTCATTGAACGCGCTGTCGGCGTCGTTTGCGAATTTGGCGGATATTTGTACGGCGAGACAGACGTTGAGAAGGACATAATTCGCCTGGGCGAAGGTGAGAAGGGGTTGAGCCGATACTTCGCGACGGTGTTGGAACGCGTAGAGCACATCAAGCGCAACAAGCGAGTTGTGTCGCTGGATTTCTACGACACGCTGTTCACACGCAAGTCCGTTACGCCGGAGGATGTGCAGTCGTACGTCGGCCACGTTCTCGGGATTGAGGGCTTGGTTCCAGATGGCGCTGACTTTTTGCTTCTCCGCAGTGCGGCGGAAGGGGCAGCTAGGAGCGCAAAGGGGCAAGGAGATGTCAGCCTCGAAGAAATCTATGCAGCCTTTCCCGATGTATGCGAATGGACCCCGGAGGCAATGCACCGAGCATTGGAACTGGAGTCCACAATCGAGGAGAAAGTCTTAGAGCCGAGGCACCAGATTTTAGCGTACTGCCGAGCCTTTGCCGCAGCAGGTTGCCGCTTGATCATCGTCAGCGACACCTACATGAATGAACAATTTGTACGCCGTGTTCTCGATCGATACGGTGTCGATGACCTGTTTGTGAAGGTGTATTGTTCGTGTGACATTGGAAGAAGGAAAGACAATGGCTCGATGTGGGCTTGGCTCCGAGCGAAGGAGGAAGCTGACAGTCAATCCTTTGTACATATTGGGGATAACGAACAGTCAGATCTCCAAAAGGCGGGAGACACAGGAATCGAGACTTTCGGGATAATCAATACTGCAGTTTTGGCGAGCCTCAGGAAATGTCCGATGCCGACCGGTTGGCGTGAGGCCCGGAGTGACTGGCGCGCGGGGATCGTGCTCGGCCCGTTGGTTGCCCGAGTGGGCAACGATCCTTTCGAGCCCGACCCACGACTACGTTTTATGTTCCGCACGGCAAAGCAGTTCGGATATGCAGTTCTGGGCCCACTCGCTTTCGGATTCATGTCTTGGCTCGTCCGATCGGCGCGACGAGATAAAATCAGCCGGCTATATTTCTTCGCGCGAGGGGGTTATTTTTTGCATCGTGCGTATCAGTCGCTCGCGGCGAGCGCAGGTGGAGTCGGGTTACCCCGCGCGTCGTATCTCCTGGTGTCGCGGCGCGCCACACTTCCGGCCGCTTTCGCCCTTGATCCAGATCCGACCAGGATACTTGCAGGAGTCGGCGGGTTCCACGGCTCGTTCGGGGAGCTGTTGAAGGCGCGCCTGGGTCTTGCCCCTGACGCCCTGAGCCCTTCCATATCGGCCATCCACTTAGAATTACCGGGAGGAGTGGGGAAGCCGTCCCTAGACAGAGAAAAGGCGGCCGAACTGATACGTGAACATCTAGGCGCAATATCCGAGCACTGCGCAACTGCCGCCGAGTTGCTAAGAGGTTACCTGTCGGGAGCGGGATTTTTCGACGCCGGCCGCATTGGCGTTGTCGATCTTGGTTATTCGGCCACGATTCAGAGAGCCCTTCAGACAGCGGCAGGGCGTGGGCTCCACGGCTATTACTTCGCCATGACACCTACGGCAACTGCGGTTGGCGAGGGCGGCGGCACGGCGTCCGCTTGTTTTGGCGAGGAGGAACCCGGTGGCGCTGTCCCCGATATCATGAGATGCAGCCTATTGCTTGAAGCCTTGTTCGCAGCACCTGCTGGACAAGTAAGTGCGTACAAACAGGTGGGAGACGAAGTCGTACCTGTATACGTTGACGAACCAGATAGCGGCCCACATTTCCCCGAACTTGTTGCGGCAGCGGACGGGATGCAGGCCTACTGCGCAGACATCACGCGAGCCTACGGTCCAGAGGCGCTGCTCATCGAAGTGCCACCCGATGAGGCAATTAAGCCACTGCTCGCCCTTGTCGGAGGTTGGGGAGGGATACCTGCGGCGCTACAACGCGCGCTGACAGTCGAGGATGCATTTTGCGGTAACGGGAACCTGGATGCGCTCGCGGTGGAGGCGCCGTACCTAAAGCGGTGATGTCCTGCGCGCCCGCCGGGGGAGCGTGACAATCGAATGTCGGTGAACGACCGCTTAGCAGTGTCGTTTCCTTGAGCCCGGACTCTAGCTGCTTCTAGAGGTAATCTCACGGGGCGGGGGTGCAACAGGCGGGGCACAATTTCGCAACCGGAAATCAAACGGCAAGTCCGACGGTATCTACTATAAGGACACGTAGAAAAGATCGAGAGAGATAATCCACTTCTTACGTGACGATGCCCTGTTCAGCCGGGCAGGAGGAGGCAGCTATGTTACAGGAAAAGCAGTACGTCTCTGAGTACAAGTCCTTGGTCGATCGTCTTCTGACCGAGTCGCCCCGCGATGAGGCAATGAACAGAGCTGTTGGCGGCGGTGACTATAATCAGGTTGGCGAAACATTGACGAAAATCATCGAAGACTTTGGTTTTTCCGCTGGAAAGCGGATTGTCGACATTGGGTGTGGATCCGGTCGTCTGTCAGTGGCTCTCAGTAGGAAGTACGGTAGCCGGATTTCCTACATCGGTAAAGACATTGTTCTCGAATTAATTGAATATGCCAAGGAAAAATCGCATTCTTCTTACAAGTTCATCTTAGACACAGAACTTACCGTCCCTGCTTCGGACAAAAGCACCGATTTCATAGTATTTTTCTCTGTCTTCACTCATTTATTTCATGAACAGTCCTTTATTTACTTGCGTGATTCAAAGCGCGCTTTAGCCGAAGGCGGACGCGTGATCTTCTCATTCTTGGAAGCCAAAAAACAATGGCCAATCTTTGAAAGTATCGTGAACCTCTATGGCCGGGATGACGTGCCCATGACTATGTACCTCGAGATGCCGATGATCGAAGCATGGTGCGATCACCTGGGGCTTAAGATAGAGAATTACGTAGCGTTCGATGCGCCAGGCCAATCGATTATTTCGGTATCCGCGATCTAGCGCTCCGACCGCCCGGCTTGCCGAAGGTCGGCGACCTCGCCGGCCGATGACGCGGAAATTATGCGCTCCGTAGCGGCTTGAAAGGATTGAATTGCGGGCAATCTTTGGCCGGCTCGCCAGCGCGCGCGAGGTCTCCCGCCTCTTCATCCTACGCGACGCCGCTCACCCACTCGCCGATCGCCAGGCAGCTCGTCAGCCCCGGCGATTCGACGCCGAACAGGTTGATCAGCCCGGCGACGCCGTGCTGCTTTGGCGTCTGAAGGAGAAAGTCGGTCGACGGGCCGCCCGGCCGCGCGATCTTCGGCCGCACGCCGGCGTCGCCGAGATGGAAGTCCTTCCCGGCGTCGTCGAACGCCACGTCGCCGACGCTGAAGCCGGCGATTCGCGCCGCGTGGTTGAACAGCCGTTCGATCGCGTGCTCGATCCCGCCGTCGAGCTTGCCGTCGCCGGCGTCGAAAGCTTCCCGCGAGAGGCCGAGCTTGCGGATCGGCTCGAGCGCCTGCGGCCGGGCCCAGAACATCGCCCCCTCGAAGAAGTCGAACGCGTCGCCGACGATCGGCCGGCCCATCCGCGCCGCCAGCGCCTCGACGGTCGGGCGGTTCGGCCCGAGCAGGTCGCGCGGGCGGGCGGCGGTCGAGATCGAGCGAAAGCGTCGCGGGCCGATGAGGCCCAGCCCGGCGTCGGCCTGGAACATCGCCGCGATGCGGCCGACCTGGGCGTCGGAAGCGAACAGATCGAGATAGGTGGCGCGCCGCCAGATCTCGCCGAAGATCTTGTGCCGCCCGCCGCCGAGCGACTTCTTGCTGTGGATCTTGCAGACGAGGTCGAAGCCGTCGAACGCGCCCTCCTCGAGCGGCAGCAGGAACGGGCGGATATCGCGGCCGCGGTTCTCGACCACGCGGACGGTCGAGCCGGGAAAAAGCGCGGGCAGGCGGCGCGCGAGCTCGGGATCGTCGCGCGTCAAGGTCAGAAACAAAGTCGGCCGGACGCTCCACCGGCGCAACAGCCGCTCGAGCTCCGGCCACAGGTCGGCGTAGTGAAAATGCGCCGCGACGGCGATCTTCGGCGCGCCTTCAGAAGGAGGGGGCGGCGGGGCGTCGTCCTCCGGCGGCCAGCCCAGGATCAGCTCGGGATGGCTGCGGACCAGCGCGCTGTCGGCGGCCATGCCGGCGTGACGCGCGACATTCAACTGCTTGCGGAAGCGCCGGTTCTCGGACTTCGAGCCGTCGGGATAGACCTCGACGCCGTCGAAATTGAGAATCGAGCGGCGAAGCGAGGTGAAGCGGCGGCGAAACAGCGCCTGCGCGACGGCGACCAGCCCAAGCTCCTCCACCGTTCCGTCGCCGGGCGCGAGCGTCGGGACGGCGTCGGTCGTCGAAGCGTCGAGGAGAAGCGCGATATCGTCTCCGACCGGAGCGAGCAGGGTCCGGCTCGCGCCGTCCGGCCCCCGCAGCGCGATCGGCGCGAAGCCGCGCGATTGCGTCGAAGCGGACGGCGTCAGCCGATAAAGGCGACGAAATGGCGGCGGAGGCGCGGAACCAGGCAAGGAGTCGCTCTCGCTTCGGCAAGCTGACGGCGCGCACTATACAGGCTTGGGCGTCGGCCGGGCGCGCGAATTGTCCGTGTCGCGGCGTCGCGCCCGCATAATTACGGTAACAGTGCGCTTAATTGCGATTCGCCGCTTCCCGTCTTGGCGATCTCGCCCGCGTCGTCATCCCCGGGGAAGCGCGCCGAAGCCTCGCCGACTGCGCGAAACGGCAGGCGCCTCGGCGCCGACGGGGAAACAAAGCGCTTGGCGATCGCTTGAAAGGATTGATTCGCGGGAAAATGGCGGCGGCCCGCCGCGCCGGGGCGCCGTCGCCTCGAGCCGCGGCCTAGCGGCCGAGATCGCCGAGAAGACGATCCGTCTCCTTGGCGCGCGGCGCGGGCGCGCCGGAGGAGCCGCGCGCCACCAGCCGCCCGGCCAGCACCACCTTGCGCGTCGCCATGTCCGGCGTGCGCAGGCGTTCGAACAACAGGTCCATGGCGGCGCGGCCGATTTCGGCGACCGGCTGCTCGATCACGGTGAGCCCGGATCCGACCAGCTCGGTCCACGGCTCGTTGTCGAAACCGGCGACGGCGATGTCGCGCGGCGTCTCGAGCCCGGCCCGTCGGACGCCGCGATAGAGCCCGAGCAGCATCAGCCCGTTCGACGCCATCGCCGCGTCGGGCCGCTCGCCCGCCGCCAGCCGGCGCGTCATTTCGGCTTCCGCGGCCTCCGCCGCCGGAGGCAGGAAGCAGGCGTCGGTCGCCAGCCCGTGGCGCGCCATCGCCGCCGCATAGCCGTCGTGGCGCTCCTTGGCGGTCGAGGAGGTGTTGCCGAACAGCCCGACGATGCGGCGATGGCCTTCGGCGACGAGATGATCGGTGAGCCGCCTGGCGGCTTCGGCGTTGTCGATCGCCACGACGTCCTGCGACCCCGGCGGCCCGGCGCGATCGACCAGCACCACGGGGAAGTCGAAGCGCATGGCGCCGAGTTTCTCCGCCATCGCGCGGGTCGGCGCATAGATGACGCCGGTGACCCGCTCTTCCTGCATCAGCCTCAGATACAGCGCCTCGCGCGCCGGGTTCTCGTCGGTGTTGCACAGGACGACCCGGAGGTCGGCGCGATAGGCCGCGTCCTCCACCGCCCGGCTGAGCGTGGTGAAGAACGGATTGCGGATGTCGGAGACGATGAGCCCGACGGTGCTCGAGCGCTGCGAGCGCAGCCGCCGCGCCGAGAGATTGGGGCGATAGCCGGTGGCCTTCACCGCCGCCTCGACCTTCTCTCTGAGATCGGCGCTGACCGGCCCGCTGGAGAGGGCCCGGGAGACGGTCGCGGCCGAGACGCCCGCCACGCGGGCCACGTCCTTGATGCCGATGGACATTCCAGAAAACGATCCCAGTTCCTTGCTCTGAAAAACTCGCACTCGGTTACATCGCAGCACCAACCCTGGCAAAAAAATCGTGATTTGGCAACAAAATTCCTATTGACTTCTTTCTGAAAACGATTTCATATCCTTGTCGCCAAGAAACTTCAGGGAGAAGGGCCCGCCCATGCCCGCCACCGCCGCCGCACCGATCCTGTCGCCCGAACTGACGCGCCTCGCCGCGCGTCCCGCCAACAAGGAGGCCGCCATCCGCGAAGCCGCGCAGATGCTCGTGGCGGCCGGCCGCATCGACCCGGCCTACGTCGAGTCGATGATGCGGCGCGAGGCCGTAGCCGACACCTTCCTCGGCCACGGCGTCGCCATCCCCCACGGCATGGTCGAAGACCGCGCCATGGTGCGCCAAACCGGACTGGCGATCCTGCAGGTCCCGGACGGCGTCGCCTGGAACGAAGGCCAGACCGCGCGCCTCGTCGTCGCCATCGCCGCTCGGTCCGACGCCCACATCGACATCCTGCGCCGCCTCACCCGCCTGCTGCAGGACGAGGCCGCGCTCGCCGCCCTGACGCAGGCGAAGGACGCGCGCGCGATCGTCGCCGCCCTCACCGACGTCCCGGCGGAGAGCGTCGCCGCCGACGCGCCGGCGGCCGATCTCGCCGAGCGCTTCGAGTGGGTTTGCGACTATCCCAGCGGCCTCCACGCCCGCCCCGCCGCCCGCTGGGTCGGCGCCGCCCACCGCGCGCGCGCGGCGCTGCGCATCCGCCACGGCGGCGAGACCGCCGATCCGCGCAACCTCGTCGCTCTGCTCCGTCTCGGTCTGCGCGAAGGCGATCGCCTCGTCGTCTCCGCCGAGGGCGCCGGCGCCGCCGAGGCGCTCGCTGCGATGAAGGCGACGATCGTCGGCCTCAGCGCCCAAGAGAAGGCGGACGCCGCCAAGGCCGCCGTCCGGGCCGCCGCCCCCGGCTGGACCCCGCCGGCGCCGATGCCGTCCATCCCCGGCGTCGCCGCCGCTCCCGGCCTCGCCGTCGGTCGCCTCCATGTGGTCCGTCCCGCCGAAATCGTCGTTCCCGACCTCCCGCTGCCCCTCGTCGAGGGGGGCAATCGCCTGGATGAAGCGCTGGCGGCGACGAAGCGTCAGCTCGCCGTGCTCGCCGACGACACCGCGCGTCGGCTCGGCGCCGCCGAAGCCGGCATCTTCAAGGCGCAGGCCGAGTTCCTCGCCGACAGCGATCTCGTCACCCTGGCCTGCCAGTTGATGGTCGAGGGCCACGGCCCCGCATGGGCCTGGCACGAGGCGGCGAGCCGCACCGCCGATCGCATCGCCGCCATGGGCAATCCGCTGCTCGCCGCCCGCGCCGTCGACCTGCGCGACGTCGGCCGTCGCGTGCTGGCGCGCCTCGCCCCCGAGCTCAAGACCGCGACCGCCGCCGCCGAAATGCCGGAAGGGCCGGTGATCCTGGTCGCCGACGATCTGACGCCTTCCGACGCCGCCGCTCTCGACCCAACCCGCATCGTCGGGCTCGCCACCGCCCGCGGCGGGCCGACCTCTCACACCGCCATCCTCGCCCGCACGCTCGGCCTGCCGGCTATGGTCGCCGCCGGCGAGGCGGCGCTCGACGTGAGCGAGGGCGCGACCGCGATTCTCGACGGCGACGGCGCCCGCCTGTGGCTCGACCCGAGCGAGGCGGCGATCGCCGCCGCGCGCGACCGCATCGCCGCGGAGGCCCAGCGCCGCGCGCGCGAGAGCGAGGTCCGCGCCGCCCCCGCCGTCACCGCCGACGGCCGGCGGATTGAAATCGCCGCCAACGCCAACACGCCCGATCAGGTCGCCCTCGCCCTCGATCTCGGCGCCGAAGGCGTCGGCCTGATGCGCACCGAGTTCCTCATCCTCGAGCGCAGCGCCGCCCCCAGCGAGGACGAGCAGACCAAGATCTACTCGGACATGCTCGACGCGGTCGGCGACCGCCCGCTGATCGTGCGCGCGCTCGATATCGGCGGCGACAAGCAGATCGCCTATCTCGACCTGCCGCGCGAGAACAACCCCTTCCTCGGCGTGCGCGGCGCCCGCCTGCTGCTGCGTCGCCCCGATCTGATGGAGCCGCAGCTGCGCGCGCTCTATCGCGCCGCCAAAGGCGGGCGGAAGCTGTCGATCATGTTCCCGATGATCGCCTTGCTCGAGGAGGTCGTCGCCCTGCGCGCGGCGTGCGAGCGCATCCGCGCCGAGCTCGCCGCGCCCCTCGTGCCGCTCGGCGTCATGGTGGAGGTGCCCTCCGCCGCCATCCTCGCCGATCGCCTCGCCGCTCACGTCGACTTCTTCTCGATCGGCACCAACGACCTCACCCAGTACGTCCTCGCGATGGATCGGCAGCATCCCGAACTGGCGGCCGAAGCCGACAGCCTGCACCCGGCCGTGCTGCGCCTGGTCGACGCCACGGTGAAGGGCGCCGCGACGCACGGCCGCTGGGTTGGCGTCTGCGGCGGCGTCGCCGGCGATCCCTTCGGCGCCTGCCTGCTCGCCGGTCTCGGCGTCAACGAACT
>CAZKHF010000015.1:0-24226 GCA_964552445.1 uncultured Bradyrhizobium sp.
CGTTCTTGTAATAGAACTCGATGATCGAGCGCGGCAGCTGCGTGCCTTCCTCGATCCCGAGCCGCGTCGCCAGCGAGCCGGCGGCGACGTTGCGCACCACCACCTCGAGCGGAATGATCTCGACCTCGCGAATCAACTGCTCGCGCATGTTGATACGGCGCATGAAATGGGTGGGGACGCCGATCTCGTTGAGCCGCTGGAAGATGTACTCGGAGATGCGGTTGTTAAGAACCCCTTTCCCTTCAATAACTTCGTGCTTCTTGGCGTTGAAGGCGGTCGCGTCGTCCTTGAAGTGCTGGATCAGCGTGCCGGGCTCCGGGCCCTCGTAGAGGACCTTGGCTTTGCCTTCATAAATGCGTCGGCGGCGGTTCATGCGGTGCAACCGTGGCTTGAGAAAATCCATCGACTCGGCCTTTTTGTAACGGCAACCTCGCCGTCTGCGCGACCGCGCTTGGCGGGGATATGGGGTTTCGGGCCGCTCGGGCCAAGTGTGATACCCCTCATCCGGATCGAGGGCCAGCCCCTCGTCAACTTATCCGATCGCCGCCGCCCGCACAAACTTGGGCGGACGGCGCCCGCGCGGCGGCGGCGGCGCGCCGCCGCCTGATCGCTAGACGAAGGTATTAGCGCGGATAGACGAAGGTCTTAGCGGCGGCCTGTCGACGCCGTCGAAGAATCCAAGCAACATGGAGAAATAAAGTCGCGTCGCGTCGGCGCGACAAGGAGGAAATTCGACGACGCCCGCGTTTAAAGCGCGGCCGCCGCAGCCGCAAAGGGAGGAGCTTCGCGCTCCCAGACGACGCCTTAAGCGGCGCCGCCGCGTCATCCTCCCCGCCAGCCGAGACGGAGAACGCCGAAGCGAACGACGATTCGCACGCAGCGCATAAAACACAGGCCTGTGGAGGAAAAACGATGGATGACGCTTTCGTCAAACGGATCCAAGGCGATCCGAATTATGTTCGCCTCGTCAACGCAAGAAGGTCGTTTGCCCGGACGCTGTCGATCATCGTCCTGGCGGTCTATTACGGCTACATCGCCCTCGTGGCGTTCGTCCCCGACGTCATCGCGATCAAGGTCGCCGGCTCGATCACCGTCGGCATCGTGCTCGGCGTCGCCATCATCGTCCTCTCGATCGTCCTCACCGGCGTCTATGTCGCGCGCGCCAACACGCGCTACGACGGGCTGACCCGGGCGATCGTCGACGCCAACCTCATGGGAGGCAAGCGGTGAACCGTCTCGTCAAATCGCTCGCCGCCGCGGCGGCGCTGGCTGTAGTAGGCGGCGCGGCCAAGGCTGAGACGGCCGGCGCGCCCGCCGCCGCCGTCGACTGGAACGCCATCGGCATCTTCGCCGTGTTCGTCGCCCTGACGCTTGGCGTCACCTATTGGGCGGCGCAACGCACCCGCACCGCCAGGGACTTCTACGCCGCCGGCGGCGGCGTCACCGGCCTGCAGAACGGCCTGGCGATCGCCGGCGACTATATGTCGGCGGCGTCGTTCCTCGGCATCTCGGCGCTGGTCTACGCCGGCGGCTACTACGGCCTGATCTACTCGATCGGCTTCCTCGCCGGCTGGCCGCTCATCATGTTCATGATGGCCGAGCCGCTGCGCAACCTCGGCCGCTACACCTTCGGCGACGTCGCTTCCTATCGCCTGCAGGCGACGCCGCTGCGCGCCATGGCGGCGGTCGGCACGCTCGTCGTCGTCGCCTTCTACCTGATCGCGCAGATGGTCGGCGCCGGCCAGCTGATCGAGCTTTTGTTCGGCTTGCCGTACCTCTACGCGGTGATCCTGGTCGGCGTCCTGATGATCGTCTACGTCACCTTCGGCGGCATGATCGCCACCACCTGGGTGCAGATCATCAAGGCGGCGCTGCTGCTGATCGGCGCGACCGCGATGGCGATCGGCGTGCTCGCCACCTTCGGCTTCGACTTCAACGCCCTGCTCGCCAAGGCGATCGAGGTCCATCCGCAACACGACAAGATCATGCTGCCCGGCGCCGCGGTCGCCAACCCGATCTCGGCGATCTCGCTCGGCATGGCGCTGATGTTCGGCACCGCCGGTCTGCCGCACATCCTCATGCGCTTCTTCACCGTCGGCAGCGCAAAGGAAGCGCGCAAGTCGGTGTTCTGGGCGACCACCTTCATCGGCTACTTCTACATCCTGACCTTCATCATCGGCTTCGGCGCGATCGTGATGGTCGGACCCAACGCGATCTATCATGTCGGCGGCGACATCGCCAAAGGCCTGCTGGGCGGCGGCAACATGCCGGCGATCCATCTCGCCCATGCGGTCGGCGGCGATCTGATGAAGGGCTTCATCGCCGCGGTCGCCTTCGCCACCATCCTCGCGGTCGTCTCCGGCCTGACGCTGTCCGGCGCCAGCGCCGTCAGCCACGAGCTCTACGCCAACATCTTCCGTCGCGGCGAGGCCGACGAGGCCGCCGAGGTGCGGGTGTCGCGCCTCACCACGCTCGCGCTCGGCGTCGTCGCGGTGATCCTCGGGATCGTGTTCGAGAAGATCAACGTCGCGTTCATGGTCGGCCTCGCCTTCGCGGTGGCGGCGAGCGCGGTGTTCCCGCCGCTCCTGCTGTCGATGATGTGGAAGGGCCTGACCACGCGTGGGGCGGCGATCGGCGGCTGGGTCGGGCTGGTCAGCGCGGTGGCGCTGACCATCGTCAGCCCCGGCATCTGGGAGGCGGTGCTCGGCAATCCCAAGGGCAGCGCGCTGTTCCCCTACACTTCGCCGGCGATCTTCACCATCCCGCTGGCGTTCTTCTGCTGCTGGCTGTTCTCGGTCGCCGACAAGTCGGCCAACGCCTTCAAGGAGCGCGCGGCGTTCGAGGCGCAGTTCGTGCGGTCGCAGACCGGCATCGGCGCGGAGGGGGCGATCGCCCACTGACGCCGAGCAGGATCGAGCGAATTGGGCGTCCGACTCTCGGGTCGGGCGCTTTTTTTTGCCCGGCGGCGGTTTTCCGCGGGCGGCTCATCTCGCGCTTGCGCGGGACTTCGCTTGATTTCAGTATCGTACTTGTGCTTTCGCGGTCCGGTGGGGGCGGGTTCGCCTCGCGTCGCGCCTCGGAGTCGATGATGCAAGCAACCGGTCGCAGCGAAGCCGAACCGGCGACGCTGTCGCAAGAGCCCGACGGCGTCGCCGGGGCCGGCATCGGCACTTGGCGGCTCGCGCCGGCGACGGGCGTCTTCGCCGGCTCGGCGACCGCGCGCGCGCTGCTCGGCGTCGTCGACGCGCGGCCGCTCGACTACGACGCGCTGATCGACCTGATCGAGCCCGCCGACCGCGACGCCGTCGCTCAGGCGATCGCACGCTCGATCGAGACCGGCGGCGACCTCAACGTCGAATACCGCGCCCGCCGCGACGGCGGCGGCCACTGGCTGCGCGCCCACGGCGTCGTCGTCGGCCGCGGCGCCCAGCGGCGCCTGAGCGGCGTCGTCTACGACATCGGCGAGCAGAAGCGGGTCGAGGACGCGCTGCGCACCCGCGAGGAGCATCTGCGCTCGATCCTCGACACCATCCCCGACGCCATGATCGTCATCGACGAGGCCGGCGTCATCCAATCTTTCAGCCGCGCCGCCGAGCGCATGTTCGGCTACGACCAGGGCGACGCGATCGGCCGCAACGTCTCGGAGCTGATGCCTCAGCCCGACCGCGACCGGCACGACTCCTACCTCGAACGCTACCGCCGGACCGGCGAGCGGCGGATCATCGGCGTCGGGCGGGTCGTCGCGGGAAAGCGCGCCGACGGCTCGACCTTCCCCATGCATCTGTCGGTCGGCGAGATGAACTCGGGCGGCAAGCGCTACTTCACCGGCTTCGTGCGCGACCTCACCGAGCAGCAGCGCACCCAGGCGAGTCTGCAGCGGCTGCAATCCGAGCTCGTCCACATGTCGCGGCTCAGCGCCATGGGCGAGATGGCCTCGGCGCTCGCCCACGAGCTCAACCAGCCGCTCGCCGCCATCAGCAACTACATGAAGGGCTCGCGCCGGCTGCTGACGGCGAGCGCCGAGCTCAACGCCGCCAAAATCGAGCAGGCGCTCGACAAGGCCGGCGAGCAGGCGATCCGCGCCGGACAGATCATCCGCCGGCTGCGCGACTTCGTGCTCCGGCGCGAATCGGAGCGCCACGTCGAGAGCGTCGCCAAGCTCACCGAGGAGGCGGGCGCCCTCGGCCTGGTCGGCGCGCGCGAGCAGGGCGTGGCGCTGCGTTTCGAGCTCGATCCCGCCCACGACCTGGTGATCGTCGACCGGGTTCAGATCCAGCAGGTGCTGGTCAACCTGTTCCGCAACGCGCTCGAGGCGATGGCGGAAACGCCGCGGCGCGAGCTGACGGTGACCAACGCGCGCCTCGCCGACGGGATGATCGAGATCGTGGTGTCGGACACCGGAACGGGCTTCGCCGAAGGCGTCCAATCCAAGCTCTTTCAGCCGTTCTTCACCACCAAGGAAGCCGGAATGGGCGTCGGACTGTCGATCAGCCGGACGATCGTCGAGGCCCACGGCGGCCAGCTGACGGCCGAGTCCAACGCGGCGGGGGGCGCGACGTTCCGGCTGACCCTCCCCGCCGCGCAGTAGACGGAGGTCGATGATGGAATCGGCGGCGCAGGTGTTTGTCATCGACGACGACGCGGCGATGCGCGATTCGCTCGACTTCCTGCTCGCTGCGGCGGGGTTCGCGGTCGAGACCTTCGAGTCGGCGGCGGATTTTCTCGCCGTCCTGCCCGAAGTCGAGACCGGCTGCGTCGTCACCGACGTGCGCATGCCCGGCATCGACGGCATCGAATTGCTGAAGCGCCTGAAGCAGGAGAAAGCGAGCCTCGCCGTGGTGGTGATGACCGGTCACGGCGACGTCGCGCTCGCGGTCGAGGCGATGAAGGCGGGCGCGGTCGACTTCGTCGAGAAGCCGTTCGACGACGAGCGGCTGATCGAGACCGTGCGCGCCGCGCTCGCCGAGACGCTGCGCCGCGGCGACGCCGAGGCGGTCGCCTCGCCGATCGTGGCGCGCGTCGCCTCCCTCAGCCCGCGCGAGCGTCAGGTGATGGAGGGGCTGGTCGCCGGCCTGTCGAACAAGGCGATCGCGCGCGAATATGAGATCAGCCCCCGCACCGTCGAAGTCTACCGCGCCAACGTGATGACCAAGATGCAAGCCGCCAACCTCTCCGAGCTGGTGCGTCTGGCGGTGCGCGCGGGGGTGGTGAAAGATTGAGTTGGGTCAAAGTCGAACGGCGGGGTTCGCGCTAGGCGAAAAGGACGATTTGACGGCTCTCCCCAGGGGGGACGCTTTCTCGTCGGCGATGAGCGTCCATGCAAACGCAACTGCGGGTCGCGACGGTTTTTGTCGTCGATGACGATCCCGATGTCCTGTTCTCCCTGCGCTTCCTTCTGGAGACGGAAGGGTTCAACGTGCGTACGTTCGCCGACGGCGCGACGTTGCTGGAAGGCTGCCGGCCCGCGCCGGACGATTGTCTGGTGATCGACTACAAGATGCCGGGAATGGACGGACTCGAGCTGGTCGGCCGCCTGCGCGAGCGGGAGGTCACCGCGCCGATCGTCCTCGTCACCGCCTATCCGAGCGCCTCGCTCTCGGCCAAAGCGGCGGCCTCGGGCGTTCGCCATGTCGTGCAGAAGCCGCACTTCGAGGAAAACCTGATCGCCCACGTCGAGGCGGCGATGCGCGAAAGCGTCGCCGGCGGCGGGGACCTCCGGAAAGCCCCTTAGGGGCTTGCCCTTAGGGCGCCGTCCGAAATTTCGTTGGCGCCGCCGACCGCATAGCTCTGTCTTCGTCGCAAGCAACGAGGAGACGGCGCCATGCTGAACCGATCGGTCGTCAGTCCCGCGGCTCGGCCTCACTGGGGTCGGCGGCCTTCCGGGGATACCGACGTTCCGCCGTTCTTCGCCGGCTGCCCGGGTTTGGTCGTGTCGGAGTTCTCCTACGGCCGCAACGCCTGCATTTATGCTGAGGGCGACCCGGCCGAATACGTCTACCAGGTCGTCCGCGGCGCGGTCCGCAGCTACCGACTGTTGAGCGACGGCCGGCGGCAGATCGGCGCGTTCCACCTGCCCGGCGACGTCTTCGGGCTCGATCCGAGCCCGACGCATCATTTGACCACCGAGGCGATCGTCGACACCGCCGTGCGCATCGTGCGCCGACGCGCCCTGGAGACGGCCGCGCACTCCGACGTCAGCGTCGCCTGCAACCTGTGGGCGATGACCGCCGGCAACCTGCGCCACGCCGAGGACCACATGTTGCTGCTCGGCCGCAAGACCGCGACCCAGCGGGTCGCGACTTTCCTGCTCGAGATGGACCGCCGGCTCTCCGTCGCCGGGGTGGTGGCCCTGCCGATGGGGCGCGGCGACATCGCCGATTATCTCGGCCTCACTCTCGAGACCGTGTCGCGGACGGTGTCGCAGCTCCATGAGGAGGGGACGCTCGGCCTGTCCGGCGCGCGCCAGATCACGCTGCGCGACCGCGAGCGCCTCGCCGAGATGGACGCCTGAGGCGAGGCCTCGCGCCGCCTCGCCCGGCCCCCCGCATTCCAACCGCCCTGAGTCTCCGCGACGTCGCGCCGCGACGTCTGGCGCGCCGCCGCGCGGCGGAATAGCATGCGCCCGCGGCGGCTCGAGGGAAGCCGGTCGACGCGCGGGGAGGCCGTAATGGACCTTGTCGAACGAGCCAAAGGGATTCTCGTATCGCCGAAGACGGAATGGGCGAAGATCGAAGGCGAGCCGGGCGACGTCGCTTACCTTTTCACCAACTATGTCGCTATCCTGGCCGCCATTCCCCCGGTTTGCACGTTCATCGGCAACTTGATCTTCGGCGTCAGCGCGCCGGGCGTCGCAACCGTGCGCGTCGGCCCGGCCGCCGGCCTGATCGGCGCGCTCCTGCAATACGCGCTCGCCTTCGTCATGGTGTATCTGATCGCCCTGGTCGCCGATGCGCTGGCGCCGACCTTCGGCGGGCGCAAGGACCAGTCCAGCGCGCTGAAGGCCGTGGTCTACTCGATGACGCCGGTGTGGCTGGTCGGCGTGTTCGCGCTGATTCCGGGCCTGAAAATCTTCGGCGTCCTCGCCCTCTACAGCCTCTACCTGCTGTGGGTCAGCGCGCCGACGCTGATGAAGACGCCTAACGACCGCTCCGTGCCTTACGTCGCCGCGGTGGTGGCGTGCGGCATGGCGCTGGGGTTCGTCATCGCCGCGGTCGTTGGCGCCGTCATCGGCGCGGTCGCCTGAACCGGGCATTCGCCGCGGCGCGGCAAAGAGAATCGGCGTCGATCGGCCCTCGCGGCGCGATCGACGCGCGCGAGGGGATGGGATGGAGCTGTTCGAGCGCGTCAACGCGATCGTCGTGTCGCCGAAGACGGAATGGGCGAAGATCGAAGGGGAGCCCGACGACGCGCGCCATCTTTTCACCCGCTACGTCGCCGTCGTCGCCGCTGTTCCGCCGGTTTCCGGGCTCACCGACGCGGCGCTCAGCGGACGCCTGCGCGACAGCCTCGGCGCGGCGCTATTGCTGGCGCTCGCTGGCTACGCGCTGACCTTCGTCGTCGTCTACGGCCTGGCGCTGATCGCCGACGCGCTGGCGCCGTTCTTCGGCGGGCGCAAGAGCCCGCCGGACGCGCTGAAGCTGGTGGTCTATTCGAAGACGCCGGCGTGGCTGGTCGGCGCGTTCGCCTTGTATTCGAACCTCGGCGTGTTGAGCTTCCTCGGCTTGTACGCGCTTTACGTCCTGTGGATCGGCGCGCCGGCGATGATGAAGACGCCGCGCGACAAAGCCGCGCTCTACGTCGCCACGGTGGCGATCGGCGCGATCGCCATCCACTACGCCCTTCTTTCCGTCCTGGGGGCGGCGTTCGGCTATCCTCTCATCGCGGCGAGCCTCGGCGCCGCCATCCATTCGATGCTGTGAACGCCGCCGCGGAACGGAAAGGCCGATGAAAGAGACTTGGCGCTGGTTCGGACCCGACGATCCGGTGAGCCTCGACAACGCCAAGCAGGCGGGCGCCAAGGGAATCGTCACCGCGCTGCACCATCTCTACGACGGGCGCGCATGGAGCGCCGCCGACGTAGCGGCGCGCCGCGCCGCGGTCGAGGCGGCGGGCTTGAGCTGGGACGTCTGCGAATCGATCCCGGTCAGCGCCGCGATCAAGCGGCGCGACGGACTCTATCGGCGCGACATCGACGCCTGGAAGGACAGCCTCGCCGCCCTCGCCAAGGCCGGCGTGACCACGGTCTGCTACAATTTCATGCCGGTGGTCGACTGGACGCGCACCGACCTCGCCTACCGGCTGCCCTCGACCGGACTGGCGCTGCGCTTCGACATGCCCGCCCTCGTCGCCTGGGACGTCTTCGTCCTCAAACGGCGCGGTGCCGAAGACGACTATTCGCCGGCGGCGCTGGCGGCCGCCCGGGGCAAGCTCGCGCGCCTCGACGCCGCAGCGCTGGCGGCGATCGAGAAGAACGTCATTGGCGGCATGCCGGCGCGCCAGGACGCTTACACGCGCGAGAATTTCGCGCGCGCTTTGGCGGAATACGCGGGCGTCGACGCCACGGCGCTCCGCGCCAACCTGGTCGCCTTTCTCGCCGAGGTCGCGCCGGTCGCCGAGGCGCTGGGCGCGCGGCTGGCGATCCATCCCGACGACCCGCCGATCCCGCTGTTCGGGCTGCCGCGCGTGGTCTCGACCGCCACCGACTTCGCGACGCTGCTTAAGGCGGTCGCGAGCCCCGCCAACGGGCTGACGCTGTGCGCGGGCTCGCTCGGCTCGCGCGCCGACAACGACGTCGTCGCCATCGCCGAAGCGTTCGCCCCGCGCGTCCATTTCGCCCACCTGCGCAACGTCGCGGTCGAGCCGGACGGCTCGTTTGTCGAGGCCGAGCATCTCGAAGGGGGGACGGACATGGTGGCGCTGGTCGGCGTCCTCCTCGCCGAGGAGCGCCGCCGGCGCGCGGAAGGGCGCGCCGACGCGCAAATCCCGATGCGCCCCGACCATGGCTGCTTGCTCGCCGACGACGTCGGCAAGGCGGGGGTCAATCCCGGCTATTCCTGCGTCGGCCGCTTGAAGGGCCTCGCCGAAATCCGGGGAATCATGCGGACGTTCGCCTGGCTGGAGGCGCAGGGCGCCTACGAGGCGAGGTCGAGCTCGCGCGGTAGCAGGTAGCGGGCGCCGCGGGCGAGCGCTTCGCCGACCTCGGGCTCGAAGTCTTCGGGGTTGAGCTCCAGCTCAGCGGCGACGGCGGCCATGCCGACGTCGCGATAAAGCCGGGAGAGCAGGGGGCTGCGGCCCGCGCGCACCTCGATCGAAGCGGGGATGGCGGTCGGATTGCGACGCATGGACGACACTCGACTCGTTCGCCCGCCGGCGCGGCCGGCGTCGGGCTGATGGCGACAAGGTGGCGGAAATCGGTTAAAGGCGGCTTAAGCGGGCGAGCCCCGCCGAGGTGACGGGAAGGCAAGGTTGACGAAGCGTAAGGCCTCCATCGTGGGCGTGCTGCTCGACAAGGACGGCACGTTGACCGACTTCGACCGGACCTGGGGGCCGTCGACCTACGCCATCATCGCCGCGCTCGCCGACGGCGACCCTGAACGGATGCGCGTCCAGGCCGATCGGCTGCAGTTCTCGCTCGAAGAGAAGCGCTTTCTGCCCGATTCGCCATTGGTCGGCGGATCTCTGCCGCACTACGCCGTGATGTGGGGCGAGGCGCTCGGGCGCACCGACTTCGACGTCTTGGAGCGCGAGATCGACGCGTTGTCGGCGATCGAGGTGTTGAAGGCGGTGAAGCCGCTTGGCGAGCCGGCGAAAGCGCTCGGCGCGCTGAAGGCGATGGGGCTGAGGATCGGCGTCGCCACCAACGATTCGGAGGCGAGCGCGCGCCGACAGCTCGAAGCGCTGGGGCTCGACGAGGCGATCGAGTTCGTCGCCGGCTACGATTCGGGCTACGGCGGCAAGCCGGGCCCCGGCATGGTCATCGCCTTCGCGCGCCATCTCGGCGCGCCGCCGGAACGGGTGGCGGTGGTCGGCGATTCGCCCCACGACCTGATGGCGGCGCGCGCCGCCGGCGCGCTGGCGATCGCGGTGCTGAGCGGCCCGGTCGGCCGCGACGCGCTCGCACCCTTGGCCGACCATGTCCTCCCCGACGTCGCCGCTCTGCCGGCGCTGATGGCGAAGCTCACGGAGGGTTGAGCGCGCGCTTCGAGTTTCGATGACGCTTTGCCCAATCCCCAAATCGCCATGGCGGCGGTCGGTTCAACCGCCCGCTTCCGCCGTGGCCCGCAGCGCCCGTTTCGCCGTCTCCGGCCCGGGGATCGCCTCGCCCAGCGCGACGCCGGGGCGGAAGGAGCGAAGCAATTGGGGATCCCGTAAGCTGTTGTCGAAATCCGAGATTCGAGCAGGTTCCCGCGCGCGACGCGCTCGCCCATCCTGTTAGCCGCCCTACTATGATAAGATCACTACTTTACCGGAATAGGCCGAGCGTGGAGATTTATCTCCAGCGAAACCTGGAGACCTGCTCATGCGTGTGTTCGTCACTGGCGCCTCCGGGTTCATCGGCTCGCGCGTCGTCCGCGAGCTGATCGCCGCTGGCCATAAGGCGTTGGGCCTCACCCGCTCGGACAACGGGGCGGAAGCGCTGGCCGCCGCCGGCGCCGAGGTCCATCGCGGGTCACTTGAGGACCTCGACAGCCTCAAACAGGGGGCCGCTCGAACGGACGGCGTCATCCATCTGGCCTTCAACCACGACTTCTCGAAATTGGCGGCGAGTTGTGAGGACGATCGCCGCGCCATCAACGCGCTCGGCTCGGCGCTCGCCGGCTCCGACCGGCCGCTGATCGTGACCTCCGTGACCCCCATGGCCAACACCACGCCCGGTCAGCCGGCCAAGGAAGACAATGCGACCGTCGGCGCCGACGTCATTCCCCGAGCAGCCTCGGAGGAGGCGGCCGCCGCCGTCGCCGCGGACGGGGTCAATGTGTCGGTGGTGCGACTCCCGCAGGTTCACGACCCGGTCAAGCAGGGGCTCGTTACCTATGCGATCGAGGCGTATCGCGAAAAGGGCGCGTGCGCGTACGTCGGAGACGGACGCAATCGCTGGCCAGCGGCGTACGTTCTCGACGCAGCCCGCCTCTACCGGCTGGCGATCGAAAGGGCTGAGCCGAACGCAAAGTATCACGCGGTCGCGGAAGAAGGCGTGTCGATGCGCGATATTGCTGAAGCCACTGGTCGACGCCTGAGACTGCCGGTCAAATCCATCGCCCCGGAAGAGGCTAAAGCCTTTTTTGGCTGGCTCGCCATGTTTGCGGCGTACGACATGCCCGCCTCCAGCGCGCAAACGCGGAGAAAGCTGGGATGGGAGCCGACCGGACCGGGGTTGATCGCCGATCTCGACCAGTTGCGCCTCTCCGATAGCCGATAGGGCGCGCAAGACGCTGTCGCCGAAATCCGATCTGCTTTGCTTCATTCGCGGCGCGGAGCGATGGCCGCGAGAATGGCTCTGGGAAGTTCTTGAGGCTTGGCGCCGGCGAACCGGCGCGCCTTCTCGCGCAATGCTTCAAGCCGGGCGTCGTCGAGGCACAGCGTTTCGATCTCGCGTCGCCACGCGGGCAAATCATAAGGATCGATCGCTGGCATCAGGCCTTCGGTCGCCTCGACGAGCGCCGCGCAGTTCGACACGACGACGGGCGTTCCCGCGCGAAGGCTTTCGACCGCTGGCAGGCCGAAACCTTCCGTGAACGACGGGAAAACGGTGAAACGAGCATTGCGGTAAAGCCAAGACAGGCTGTGGTCGCACACCTGCTCGATGACGCGCACATGCGGGGCGAGCCGCCAGTTCCGCTCGATCATCAGACGGACGGCGTCCACGCCCCAACCCCAGCGCCCGACGATGATCAGGCGCGGCAGGCGCCCCCACGGCAACGATTGGCGCAGACGATCCCACAGGTTCAACAGCATGATATGATTTTTCCGCACCTCGATCGTCGAGCAATAGAGGACGAAGGCGTCGCCTGGCGCGACGCCGGGCGGCGGGCCGCCAAACGGCGCGGCGTTCGACAACCCGCTGGGCGGCGCGATCGTGACGGGCGGCGCGACTTTGCCGATCGAGGCGAACGCCGCTTTCATCGCCTTCGCCGTCGCGCTCGAAACGGCGACTACGTGCTCCGCTTCGGCGATGGCCGCCAGCATGTTGCGGGAGTATTCCCGCGGATTGCGCCCAGCGGTCCAATGCGGCGTTTCCCAGACCATCAGATCGTGGACGACCGCGAGCAGCCGAACGCCCTGCGCGCGCAAAGATTGGAAAGCGCCTGCCGGAATGTAGTCCCAAGGATTGGCGGCGCAGATCAATACGTCGCCGGAACGAGCCTTTAGGGACAGCGCGCCTTCCCCTGAGGACAGCTTTGTTTTCCGCGTCACGCGCCGAAAGAGCCAACGCCGGATCGCCCCGGGGATGAGGCGCGGTCCGGCCCCGATGGAACGAAGCGCGGCCACTGCCGCCCAGTAGGCGGCGAGCGTCCGATCTGGGCAAGGCGGCGAGGGCGGAGGCGACGCGGCGAGCTCGCGCGCCGCCAGCGCGGCCATGCCGTCGCTTCGGTTGGTCAACGCCTCCAATTCGAAAGGCGCGAGCCGCCGGAACCCGGCGTTGGCCGCGTTCCGTCGCGCCAACTGAACGTCCTTGTCCGGCAGGCGAGCCAGTTCGTTGGCGACC
The DNA here is from genome assembly GCA_964552445.1 of uncultured Bradyrhizobium sp. Classification (GTDB taxonomy): domain Bacteria; phylum Pseudomonadota; class Alphaproteobacteria; order Rhizobiales; family Beijerinckiaceae; genus Roseiarcus. Next base: position 12,707 of record CAZKHF010000015.1, read on the forward strand.
TCCGTCTCGACGCGGGACATGCCGACCGGCGTTCGCCAGCCAATATTGAGCGAAAGCGACACGTCAAGAAAGATCCGGCCCTCCGCTTCGGGAGGCTTGAGCGTCGCCGCCTGCGTGGGAAGACGCAGGCGGCGCCCGCCGTCGAGCGCCGCAAGCAATTGCGCGGCGATGATCTCGGCCGAAAATTCGCGCGAGACCCTTTCGCGGCCCGCCCGTCCGAGGCGTTCCGCCAGATCGTCGTCCCGCCACATTCTGGCGATCGCCTCGGCGAGGCCCGCCGCGTCCTTTTCGTCGACGAGCAATCCGTCGACCTCGTGCCGGATCAAGTCCGCGGGCGCGCCGGCGGCGAATGCAATGACCGGACGACGATAGGCCCAAGCCTCGATGATCGCTCGGCCGAATGTCTCCGGACCGCCGTTGTCGGACACGGAGGTCACGACAACGGCGCGTGATCGCTTCAACAGGTCGGAGGGATCGTCGACGTGATCGCGGAGGGTTAGCGTTTCCCCTGCGCCGACCTCTTCGATATGGCGCGAAATCTCTCGATACAATTCGGGAATCGGCCGATGGCCGTAAGACTCGATCCGAACGCCGGCGCGGCTTTTGCCCAAGATTGCTGCGGCGTCGGCGAGGTAAACGTGTCCCTTGAAGCCGTTGACCGTGGCCAGATGGAGGAAACCGGCGCCCCCCGCGGGGGGGCCGGGGTCTTGGACCGGCGGCTCGACGGGATTCGGCAGGACCAGCGCCCGCATTCCGCCCTCGGGTTGAATGAAACGGCCGACGTAATCGGCTCGTTCAAATATGGCGCGGTTCGGCGCGAGCATCGTTGCGCCCGGGAGCGACGACAGCAGGGCGGCGTAATTGGACCAGAGAAAGTCGTGAACGTAGAAGAACGACCGGTGGTCGATTCCGGGCAGCCATTTCGCGACGGACGACAAGATGCGCAGCGAATCCAGCGTATTCGACAAGATCGCCGAGGGGCGAACCGCCAGATAGCGCCCGATGAGCAGCCGCGTCGCCTTTTCGACGAATCCGTCCTGCGCGGCGTCGACGAATTGGATTTCGAGGTTCGGCCGTCCGGTCCGGCGCAATGCTTCGAGATGGCGATGGTTGCAAGCGAAAAGGACGACCTTGCGCCCAACGGGAATCCTCGGGAGGAGAACTTCGATGTTTCTTTCCGCGCCGCCATAGCCCGTCGCGACGGAAATGATGAACAGGGCGCGCTCGGCGCGCGACGTTTCAACGGTCATCGCCGCACTTTCTTGTCGTCGTCGAAGGAAGGGAAACGTCACTCTCCCCGATGACGCCGTCCACTAGCAGGCTGCTGAAGGCGTGTCCCGCTTCGCGTTGAGGACGGCGGCGGCGCCTCGCCGCGCAGCGCGCGGCCTCTGGGTTCCCGATCGGCCGCTTTGCGGCGTTCGGGAATGACGTGACGAGCGGGGGCGTCGCGCCGACCGCCGGGATCAGCCCGGCCGCGACGCGTCGCTCGCCGCCCTTCACGGCCGCGGCGAGCGGATGTCGGGGAGGAAGCAGGTGAGCAGGCCGATCGCCGGGGATGCCATTGCGGCGCCCTACAGAAACCCGTTCCCGAAGCTTCTGACGCTTCGCCCAGTCTCGCGCGAGATGAGGATTCAGTAAGGCGCCAACGAGATTTTGAAACTGCTGAAACCGATGCCCAAGGCTCGGGTGACGCCGTCGCGCCGTCGCCGCTCGCTGATCGTCCGATTGCTTTCTGTCATTGCGGCGTCGCGCCGAGCTGGTTACCGTCAGGCAGCCGCAACCGCAGCCGCGAGGAATGGCATGATCCGCAGCGTCGCCACCACTCCGTATCCCGATCAGCAGCCGGGCACCTCGGGCCTGCGCAAGAAGACGAAGGTCTTCCAGCAGCCGAATTACGTCGAGAACTTCGTCCAGTCGATCTTCGATTCGCTCGAAGGATTTCAGGGAAAGACGCTGGTGATCGGCGGCGACGGCCGCTTCTACAACCGCGAGGCGATCCAGAAGGCGGTTCGCATCGCCGTCGCCAACGGCTTCGGCCATGTCGTCGTCGGCCGCGGCGGGCTGATGTCAACCCCCGCGGTTTCGGCGCTGATCCGGGCGCTCGGCGCCTACGGCGGCATCATCCTCTCGGCGAGTCACAATCCCGGCGGGCCCGAGGGCGACTTCGGGATCAAGTACAATATCTCGAACGGCGGCCCCGCCCCGGAGAAGGTCACTGAGGCGATCTTCAAGCGCACCAAGACGATCGCGGCCTACAAGACCCTCGACTCCGCCGACCTCGACATCGACGCGCTGGGGACGGTCGCGCTCGACGGCGCCACCGTCGAGGTCGTCGATCCGGTCGCCAACTACGCTAAGCTGATGCGCACGCTGTTCGACTTCGACGCCATCCGCGGGCTGTTCGCCTCGGGCTTCCGCATGCGCTTCGACTCGATGCACGCGATCACCGGCCCCTACGCCCACGCGATTCTCGAAGACGAGCTCGGCGCGCCGGCCGGCACGGTGGTCAACGGCACGCCGCTGCCCGACTTCGGCGGCCATCACCCCGACCCCAACCTCACCTACGCGAAGGCGCTCTACGACGAGATGATGTCGCCGCAGGCGCCCGACTTCGGCGCCGCCTCCGACGGCGACGGCGACCGCAACCTGATCATCGGCCGCGGCCAGTTCGTCACCCCGTCCGATTCGCTCGCCATGCTCGCCGCCAACGCGCGCCTCGCGCCGCGCTATGCGGCGGGGCTCAAGGGCATCGCGCGCTCGATGCCGACCAGCGCCGCCGCCGACCGCGTCGCCGTCAAGCTCGGCATCCCCTATTACGAGACGCCGACCGGCTGGAAGTTCTTCGGCAACCTGCTCGACGCCGGCCTGGCGACCATCTGCGGCGAGGAGAGCGCCGGCACCGGCTCCAACCACGTGCGCGAGAAGGACGGCCTGTGGGCGGTGCTGCTGTGGCTCAACATCCTCGCCAAGCGCCGCCTGTCGGTGGCCGAGCTGGCGCGCCGGCACTGGGCGACCTACGGGCGCAACTACTACACCCGCCACGACTTCGAGGAGGTCGACCTCGCCGCCGCGAACAGCCTGATGGACGCGCTGCGCGCCGAGCTGCCGCGACTGGTCGGCCGACGCTTCGGCGCGCTCACGGTCGAGGCGGCCGACGACTTCGCCTACCGCGATCCGGTCGACGGCTCGCTGACCGGGGGCCAAGGCGTGCGGGTGATGTTCGCCGGCGGCTCCCGCATCGTCTATCGCCTTTCGGGCACCGGCACGGTGGGCGCGACGCTGCGCGTCTATATCGAGCGTTACGAGCCGGCCGACGGCGATCTCGCCAAGGATGCGCAGACGGCGCTCGCCGACCTTGTCGCGCTGTCGCGCTCGCTGAGCGGGATCGAGGCGCGGCTCGGGCGCAAACAGCCGAGCGTGATCACTTAGAGCGCTTGGCGTTCGGTCGGCGGCGCTTGTCCGCGGATGGCCTTCCCTGCTCGCCGAGGAGGCTGGAGGAGGGCGCTGGGCGATTATACGGAAGGGCGGAATGGTTTAAGCGCCGGCGCCGCGCGCGCCCTCGATCGGGCGGGGGCGGGCGTTTGGTCGCGGCGTTGTTTGCAACCGCTCGCGTCCGCGCGCCAACCCCTTGATCGTCAAGCGACGGCGTCGACGGCTTTCGCACGCGTCAATTCTACGAACTGACGTCGCAACTATCCTTTTCTTCGATTTTTCAACTTGTTGAGACGTATAGAACCGAGCCAGGCCGGCGTTTTCACGCCAGTTGCCAGCTATCGCTTTTCTTGGGATGATCTGCCGTCGACCTGGACATTATTTCTATCGGGGGGCGGCGCCGCCTGGTCGGACGCCGCCGGTCGGGTCGTGGAGATAAATTTCTGACAGATCGGGGGAAACGCATGCGCACGCTTTTCGTCGCCGTCGCCGTCGCGTCGCTGTTGGCCGTGTCTGGGTGCGCCAAAGGCGACAAGGGGGATCAGGGTCCGCCCGGCGTCGCCGGACCGGCGGGATTGGCCGGGCCGGCGGGAGCGGCCGGGCCGCAAGGGCCGAAGGGCGACCCTGGCGTCGCCGGGCCAGCGGGGCCGGCCGGGCCGCAAGGGCCGAAGGGCGACCCCGGCGTCGCGGGGCCGGCGGGAGCGATCGGCCCGCAGGGACCGCAGGGCGAGGCCGGCGCGCAAGGGCCTGCCGGGCCGCAAGGGCCGAGTCTGGCCTTGCGCGTGCTCAGCGGTCAGGCGAAGGCCGAGTGCGACTCGGGCGAGATCATGATCAGCGCCTATTGCGCGGGCGGCGTCGGCGAGCTGAAGCTCGTCGGAACGTCGGGCGCGAGCTGCGAAGGCGAGTCGAGCCCGACCGCGGTCGTGGTCTGCGCCAAGAAATAGGCGCGCGGGGGCGGGCCTACGATGGGTCGACCCGTCCCCACCTTCCGCCGCGATAGCGCAGCGCTTCCAGCAGCGCGGCGAAGGCCGCGGAGTGCTGACGTCGGCTCGGATAGTAAAGATGGTAGCCCGGAAACGGCGGGCACCAGTCCTCGAGCACGCTGACGAGGCGGCCGGCGGCGACATGGGACGCGACCAGATCGGCCTGGAAATAGCCAAGGCCGAGGCCGTCGAGGGTCGCCCTCAGCCCCATCGCCATGGTGTTGAAGGTCACCTGTCCTTCGACTTGGACGTTGACCTCGCGCCCATCCTTCTCGAACTCCCACGGCAGCAGGCCGCCGAGAGTCGGCAGCCGCATGGCGACGCATCGATGGCGGGTGAGGTCGCGCGGAGTCACAGGCGGAGGATAGCGCTCGAAATAGACGGGCGCGCCGACGATCGCCATGCGCAAGTCGGGGCCGATGCGCACGGCGACCATGTCCTTCTCGACGCGTTCGCCGATCCGCACGCCGGCGTCGAAACGTTCGGCGACGATATCGGTGAACGCATTGTCGACGCAAAGTTCGATCGAGATCTCCGGATAGGCGCGCGCCAGCCGCGCGACGGCGGGATAGAGCACACTGTTGGCGGCGTGCTCGCTGACGCTGATGCGGACGGCGCCGGCCGGCGTCTCGCGCAAGCGGCTGACCGCCGCCAGCGCGTCGGCGACGCTTTCGAGATGCGGCCCGATCGCCCGCATCAGCCGTTCGCCGGCTTCGGTCGGCGCGACGCTGCGCGTCGTGCGTGCCAGCAGACGCAGGCCGAGCCGCTCCTCCAGGCCGCGCATGGTTTGGCTCAGCGCCGACTGCGACACGCCGAGCCGCGCCGCGGCGCGGGTGAAGCTCTTCTCGCGCGCGATGGCGAGGAAGGCGTCGAGGTCGTTGAGGTCGATGCGCGACATTGATTAGGAGCGCTTATAGCCCATTGCGGGATTAAGCGCCTAATCGAAACGCCCGGCGCCGGCTACATCAGAAGCCGAAGACGCGCCGTCGTCGTCCCCGCCGCCGCGCCAAAGGAGAAACCGATGCAAAAGCGCATTCTCGGCAAGAACGGCCTCGAAGTTTCGGCCATCGGGTTCGGCTGCATGGGCCTCAGTTTCGCTTACGGCCCGGCGATGGACCGCGGCGAGGCGATCACGCTCCTCCGCGCCGCCTACGAGCGCGGCGTCACCTTCTTCGACACCGCCGAATGCTACGGACCGTTCGTCAACGAAGAGCTGGTCGGCGAGGCGTTGGCGCCGGTTCGCGACCAGGTCGTGATCGCGACCAAATTCGGCCTCCGCGACGGCGATGTCCGGCTTGGCCCGGACAGCCGCCCGGAGCGCATTCGCGCCGTCGCCGAGGCGTCCCTCAAGCGCTTGAGGACCGATCGCATCGACCTCTTCTACCAACACCGGGTCGACAAGAAGGTGCCGATCGAGGACGTCGCCGGCACGGTGAAGGAGCTCATCGCCGAAGGCAAGGTGAAGCATTTCGGCTTGTCGGAAGCGGGCGCGCAGACGATTCGCCGCGCCCATGCGGCGCAGCCGGTCATGGCGGTGCAGAGCGAGTATTCGCTTTGGTGGCGCGAGCCCGAGACGAAGATTTTCCCCACGCTCGAGGCGCTCGGCATAGGCTTCGTGCCGTTCAGCCCGCTCGGCCGCGGCTTTCTCGCCGGCGCAATCGACGCGACCACCCCGTTCGCCGCCGGCGACGCGCGCAACAGCAATCCGCGCTTCGCGCCGGAGGCGCGCAAGGCCAACCAGGCGCTGGTCGCGCGGCTCGGCGAGATCGCAGCGCGCAAGGGCGCGACCAAGGCGCAGCTCGCGCTCGCCTGGATCATCGCTCAGAAGCCGTGGATCATCCCGATTCCGGGCACGACCAGGTTTCCACGTCTGGAGGAGAACCTCGGCGCCGCCGAGGTCGTCTTGACCGCCGACGACCTCGGCGAGATCGAGGCCGCGCTCGCCCGCGTCAAGGTCGAAGGCGCGCGCTACCCCGAGGCGCAGCAGGCGATGGTCGATCGCTGAGGCGACCGGCGCGCGGCGACGCTCACGCCGCGCGCGTCTTCGCGGGGCGCGCGTCGGCGGCGGGGTCGCCGAAGGCGAACACGTCCATGCGCAGGGCGCCGTAGGTGGCGCTCTTGTGCAGCCGCTCGGCGCGCGGCTCGGCGCCCGCTGCGCCCATCGCCACATAGAGCGGCAGCAGGTGCTCGTCGGTCGGATGGTTGTCGACCGCGCGCGGCGCCAGGCGGCGGTAGTTCACGAGGTCGTCGACCCTCCCTGCGAGCAGCGCGTCGCTCGTCCAGTCGGCGAAGGCGTCGACCCAATCGAGCGCCGGGTCGTTGGCGTCGCGGTCAAAGAACGCTCCGAGGTTGTGGGTGAGGCTGCCGCTGCCGACGATCAGCACGCCCTTCTCACGCAAAGGCGCCAACGCGCAGCCAAGCCGCAGGTGATGCTCCGGGCCGCGCGCGCCCTGGATCGACACCTGCGCCACCGGAATGTCGGCCTGCGGATAGATGAGCGACAGCGGGACCCACGCGCCGTGGTCGAGCCCGCGCGAATTGTCGGTCTCGCCGCCGAGTCCCGCCGCGCCGAGCAAGTCGACGACGCGCGCCGCCAGCTCGGGCGAGCCCGGCGCGTCATAGCGCAGGCGGAAGGTCTCGCGCGGAAAGCCGTAGAAGTCGTGGATCGTCGCATTGCGCTCGGTCGAAGTGACGCGCGGGCGCTCCGTGTCCCAATGCGCCGAGGCGACAAGGATGGCGCGCGGCTGTCCGAGGCGCTCTCCCAACCCGCTGAGAAAGGCGCGCGCGGGGGTGTCGTCGAGCGAAAGCGTCGGCGCGCCGTGGGAGAGGAACAGGCTGGGGAAGGTCATGGCCGAGGTCTCCTTATCGCCAGGGGCGGAGGCGGCCGCTCGCCGCCTCCGCGATCGCTTTGTCGCCGCTCACTGACCGACGCCGATCTGCTTCATGAAATCGGCGTTGTCCCAGAACAGCCATTCGTGATCCATCAGGCCGTTGACCCAATGGCCGACGGTGACCATGCCGATGGCGAAGCGCTTGCCGGTCGGCGGGATGGTTTTGCCGTCGCCGATCGGCATCGGTTTGGTGAACGTGCCCGTCATCACGCCCTGGACCGAAGTCCAGCTGCCCGAGCCGAAGCGGATCGGGTGCTCTCTGATGTTGATGTCGGGAGCGAAGACGAACAGCGCCTTCAAATCCTCGGTGTGCCGATCGAGGCCCTTGGTCTCATGGCCGTCGGGCCAGGTGACGACGATGTCCTTCGAGTGGCTCTCCTTCAGCCGGTCCCACTTCTGGTTGGAGAACACGTCGAAGTCGAGGTTGTCGAACAGCTTGAGATTCTTCTCGACGGCGGGGGCCTGCGGCTCCGGGGGCGGCGGGGGCGTGGTCGGATTCTCCCACGGCGTCGCCGCCGCGGCGGCGCTGGCGATGACGACGCTCGCAATTGCGGCCAACAGGGTCGACTTGACGCTATGAATCAACATTTCTCTCGCTCCTCCGGTTCGCCGCGCGTCGGCGACGCGATCGGCCTCGTCGATGGCCGGAAAGCTATCAATTCCTAAGAATTTGATAATCCATGTAGTTTGAATTACATTTATTCCTAGAAGGGTGAGACCGCCGATGCTCGATCGCTTCACCAGCCTCGAAGCGCTCGCCAAAGTCGCCGCCACCGGCAGCTTTTCCGCCGCCGGGCGCGCCTTGGGCCTGTCGCAGACCATGATCACCAAGCACGTCGCGGCGCTGGAGGAGCGTCTCGGCGCGCGGCTGTTCCACCGCACGACGCGCAAGGTGTCGATCACCGACGCCGGGCAGACCTATCTCGAGGCCGCGTCGCGCGCGCTCGCCGAGCTCGAAGCGGCCGAGGACGCGATCGCCGCTGACCGGATCGAGCCGCGCGGCCTGTTGCGCGTCGCCGCGCCGGTGTCGTTCGGCGTGCGCCGCCTCGCGCCGCTAATCCCGCGATTCTCCCGGCGCTATCCGAAGGTCGCGGTGGAGCTCGGCCTCAACGATCGGCTGGTCGATCTGGTCGACGAGGGATGGGACGTCGCGGTGCGCATCGGCATCCTGCGCGATTCGAGCCTGGTCGCGCGGCGGCTGGCGCCGTGCCGCACCATCCTCTGCGCCGCGCCCGCCTACCTCGTCGCGCATGCGGTGCCGCGCACGGTCGCCGATCTTTCGCGCCACAACTGCCTCAGCTACACGCTGTCGCGCTTCACCGGCGCAGGACGCTGGATGTTCGGCGCGAACCGCGAGGTCGAGGTCGGCGTCTCCGGCGACCTGCGCGCCAACAGCGGCGACGCTTTACGTTTGGCCGCGGTCGCCGGGCAGGGCCTGATCTACGAGCCGACCTTCATCGTCGCCGACGACCTCAGCGCCGGCCGGCTGGTGGCGATCGCGCTCGATCATCCGCCGATCGAGCTCGGCGCGATCCACGCCGTCTATCCGGGCGGGCGCCATCCGCCCGCCAAGGTGCGCGCGTTCATCGATTTCCTCGCCGAGCTCTATTCGCCCGAGCCGCCGTGGGACCGCGCGCCGGCGCCGCGGCCCGCTTAGGCCGGGCGCCGGCCGGCAAAGGTTTGTTCATCCGCCGGCGGCATGGTGGGGCGCTCGCGCCGCCGCGGGGCGGGCGGGTTTTCCCGATCGAGGGGCCGGATGAACATCGGCGAAGATGGGCGCGCAACGCCGGACGCCGCTCCGGCCGTCTCGACCTGGCTCGAGCGCCGGCTCGGCCTCGTCTATGTCGTGCTGGTGGCGCTGACCACCGAGCCGATCGCCATCTGGCCGATCCCGCGCAGTTGGGACCTGATCAACCACTGGGCGCGCTTGACGCTCTACCGGATGGCGCCCGGCGATCCGCTCGCCGCGCTCTATGCGGTCAAATGGGCGATCATCCCCAATCTCGCCCTCGACCTCGCCTATCTGGCGCTGTCGCCGGTCCTGTCGCCCGAAAGCGCCATCCGGCTCGCCTGGATCGCCTCGATCGCGCTGCCCGCTTGGGGCGCCTGGCGGGTCAACCGGGCGCTCCATGGCGCGCCGCAGCCGGCGCTGCTCATCGTTCCGGCCCTCTCCTACAACCTCGTGACCACGCTTGGGCTGATCAACTTCGCCCTCGGCATGGGGCTCGCGCTCCACGCCTTCGCCTGGTGGCTGACGATCGACCGCCGGCGCCGATGGGCGCGCCTCGTTCTGTTCAACGCCGTCGCGGTCGCGCTGTTCTTCTGCCATCTCGCCGCTTGGGCGGCGCTCGCCCTGATCGTCGCGCTCTACGAGGCGACCGCGCCGGGGCGCTCGAACTGGCTGGTCCGCGCGCGTCGCGGCGCGTGGGCGGCCGCCCATTTCGTCGCCGCGCTCGGGCCGTGGGCGATGGCGCCGCCGATCGAAAACCGCTTCGGCGGTCCCGGCTCCAAGTTGGCGACCCTCGCCGCGCCGATGTTCGCCGACAGCGCCACGGCGGGCGTGTTCGCCGCCTTCGCCCTGGCGCTCCTGATCGTCGCGGCGCTCGCCACGCGGCGCGCCGCGATCGTTCCGGCGATGCGGGGGACGCTGTGGGGCTTGGGCGCGGTCGTCGCCGTCATGCCGTCGGCGCTGGGCGCGGGGGACTTCCTCGACGCCCGGCTCGCCGTTCTGCTCGCCTATCTCGTTCTTTCTTCACTCTCCGGGCTGAGCGGGCCGCGCGCAAAGCAGGCGGCCGCGCTTCTCGCCCTCGCCATCGTCGCCCTGCGTTTCGCCGCCGCGGCGCCGCAATGGGCGGACTACCAGCGCCAGGCGGCGGAATTCCGCGAGGCGATCCGCGCAATCGAGCCGGGGTCGCGCGCGCTGGCGGTCGCGCCGCCGCGCGCGCTCTGCCCGGCGAGCGACGCCGAGGCGTTCTATCGCGGCCTCGCCAACTTCGTCGTCGTCGACCGGCGGGCGATGGTCAGCACGCTGTTCGTCGGCCGCGGCATGCAGCCGGTCGCCGCGCGCGACCCGCAGTTCGCCGCGACGCCTTGGGCCCCGCCGCGCGCCGACGGGCTCGCGCGCGAGCTGCCCGACTGGCGCGACCTTTACGATACGCTTATCGCGCTGCATGTCGGCTGCGCCTGGCGACCCGACTTCCCCGGCCTCGTCGAGATTGGCGGGACGGCCGAGGCGACGATCTACCGCCTGCGCTGAGCCGTCTTCCCGCCGCTGATTTCGCCAGCTTGGCGGTTGGGTTCGCCGCCGGGCGCGAACAGCGCGCGGACACCCGCCCGGCGACGTCGGCGAAGCGACTGACGCGGCGCCCGCAGAAGCGGCGCGCCGCCGCTCCGGCGCGGCCCTCTCGATAAGTTTAACGCCCGGGCCGGCCGAGGATATGGCCAGCGCACGGGATTCTGCTAGCATGCCAACGCCCGTATTCACAGTCGCGTCGCGATTATTAATGTCATTGCGGGAGTGGTCGGGACGACCGGTCGATGATCGCCCTCGTACGCATCGCGCTGTCGCGGCCCTACACCTTCGTGGTGCTGGCGCTGCTGATCTTGATCATCGGCCCGTTGGCCGCGTTGCGCACGCCGATCGATATCTTTCCCGACATTCGCATTCCCGTGATCAGCGTCGTCTGGCAGTACACCGGCCTGGCGCCAGACGACATGTCCGGGCGCATCACCACGCCGTTTCAGCGGGCGCTGACGACCACCGTCAACGACATCGAACACATCGAGGCCAATTCCTACAACGGCTTCGGCGTCATCAAGATCTTCTTTCAGCCCTACACGGACATCCGCACCGCCAACGCCCAGGTCACCGCGATCTCGCAGACCCTGATCAAGGCGATGCCGCCCGGCGCGACGCCGCCGCTGATCCTCAATTACAACGCCTCGACCGTGCCGATCGTGCTGGTGGCGCTGTCGGGCGAAGGCTTCACCGAACAGCGGCTGGCCGACATCGGCATCAACCAGGTGCGCACGCCGCTCGTCACCGTGCCCGGCGCGGCGATCCCCTACCCGTTCGGCGGCAAGCTGCGCCAGATCCAGATCGACCTCGATCCCGCCGCCTTGCAGGCCAGAGGCCTGTCGGGACAGGACGTCGCCAACGCGCTCGCCGCCCAGAACCTGATCACGCCGGTCGGCGCCGAGAAGATCGGCGCCTA
>CAZKHF010000016.1:0-23641 GCA_964552445.1 uncultured Bradyrhizobium sp.
CGAGCAGAAGTGGCTGACGACCGAGGGCTTCATCGACAAGGTCGACGAGCGCCTGAAGGCCGCAATGGCGCTGTGAGGGGCGGTCGCCGACCGCGCCCGGCGGGACGCGACGCCCGCCGCGCGCGCACGTACAGACGCGGCCGACGGCCGCACGGGAAGGAGCGGCGACGTTACGACACGAGTCGCTCCCGCGAATTTGACAGCTCCGTTGGCCAGATTGAGCCCGACCTACGTGACAATCGGGCCTTGTTGGCTAGACTACCTCCTCGATATGTCCCCTTCCAATTGATTCCGCAGCGACGGCTGCCTCCGCGCGGTCGGCGCCCTCCAACCGAAACCGCGATCGCCGCGTTCCCTCCCCGCCGCCGGAGGCGACGACGTCATGACCAAGACCAGCCTCCGGCTCCGCCTCTTCGGCCTCTGGGCGCTTTCGCTCATCGCCTGCGTCGCGGTCGCGGCGCTGCTGGCGGAACTCTATCAGCAATCGACCGAGGCCCGGGTCGGCCGCGCCGAGACGGCCGTCGCGCAAGGGTGCGACTCGGTCCGGAAGCGTTACGGCGTCTACGCCGCTGAATGGTCCGGGCCGTCGCCCGCCCCTTCGGACGAGAGACTCCGTTCCGAGCTGGCGAGCGCCGTCGCCCTCGCCTTGGCGGGGCAAAGCGGCCTCGAGGGCGGCGTCTGGAGGAAGGGCGTCGGCTCGCTCGCCTACGCCTTCCCCACCTATGTGGGCGCCGGCCCCAAGACCGACTTGCCTGTCGCCGAGCGCGATTCCATCGAGGCGGCGAACGAGCAGGCCGCGCAGGACGGACGGCCGGTCGATCGTCAGTCCGCCTCGCCGGAGCAGACCCTGCTGCTCCGCGCCTGCCCGCTGCCCGGCCCGATTCCTTTTCTGACGGCGTGGACGATGACCCGGGTCGAGGCCGTCCTTTATTACGATGACCTTCGCCTCGGCCTCAGCGCGCTGCTCGCCTTCATGGCGTTGCTGTCGGCGTGGCTCGGTCGCCTATTGATTCTTTGGGCGCGCTACGTCGGCGGCGCCGAGCCGACGACCGAGAGCGCGGGCGTCGCGGCGACGCCGGCGCAAACGCCTGAGCCTGAGCGCGCCGCCGCCGCGCGCCGCAAAGCGGACCAGCGCCTCGCCAGGATGGGTCAGGGATCCGCCACGCTGGCGGCGCGAGCGACCCACGTCGAGCGCCTGGCGATCGGGCTCGTCGGCGCCACGGTGGCGCTGGCGGTGGTGGCCGCCGTCGCGACTTTCGCAGCGCCCAGAAGCGTTTTCGGCAGCGACGCCGTCAAGCTCGCAGCCGGCGCGATCTTCGTCGGATCGTATCTGGCGCTCGCCATCGGCAAGATTCCCGGCCTCGGCGTCGACCGCGCAGGCGTCGCCATGGTCGGCGGCTGCCTGATGGTGGTCTCCGGCGTCCTGACGCTCGACGAGGCGGACCGGGCGGTCGACGCCGGCACGATCGTCCTGGCGCTCGGCGCGATGATCGTCGTCGCCAATCTCCGTCTCTCCGGCTTTTTCGGGCTGGTCAACGCCTGGGTGGCGCGCCACGTTCACCGTCCGATCGTCCTGCTCGCCGCCGTCACCGTCTTTTCCGGCCTCTTTTCCGCGTTCCTGGTCAACGACGCGATCTGCCTCGTGCTGGCGCCGCTGGTGTTGGAATTGACGCTCGATTTGAAGCGCAAGCCGACGCCTTATCTCCTTGCGGTCGCCATGGCCTCGAACGTCGGCTCCACCGCCACCATCACCGGCAACCCGCAGAACATCATGATCGGCAGCTTCTCGCATCTGTCGTATCTGCGGTTCGCCGCGGCGCTCACGCCGATCGCCCTCGCCGGGCTGGCGCTGACGATCCTGCTGCTGGCGCTCGCCTACCGCGACGAGTTCTTCGTCGGCGACCGGCTCGCCGCCGCGCCGCGGCCGGTCCGCATCGAAAAAGCGCTGCTGGCGCGCGCGCTCGCGGCGACGGCGATCATGGTCGCCCTGTTCTTCGCCGGCCAGCCGGCCGCCAAGGCGGCGATCGTCATGGGTGGCCTGCTGCTGCTGACCCGGCTGAAGAGCGAGCGCATCTATGCGGAAGTCGATTGGTCGCTGCTGTTGATGTTCGTCGGCCTGTTCATCATCGTCGCCGGCGCGCAGCGCGCGTTGCTGACGCCGGACGCGCTCGCCGCCGCAAGCCGGCTGCGTCTCGATCAGGTTCCCGTGTTGAGCCTGACGACGGCGGTGTTGTCGAACGTCGTCAGCAACGTTCCCGCCGTGCTGGTGATTCGGCCGTTCGTCGACGCGCTGCCGAGCCACGACACGGCGTGGCTCACGGTGGCGATGGCTTCGACGCTCGCCGGCAATTTCACCATCCTCGGCTCGATCGCCAATCTCATCGTGGTGGAGAAAGCGGGGTCGCGGGGCGTGTCGATCAGCTTCTGGGAGTACTTCAAGGCGGGCGCCCCGCTGACCGTATTGACCCTCGTCGTCGGAACGCTGTGGCTGTCGCGGTGAGGCCGAGCTCGCCCGCCGGGACGCGACGCCTTCCGCGCGCGCAGACGCGGCCGACGGCCGCGTCTGCAAGGGTCGCCGCGCTTCGGAAATAATAACGAATAACGGGAATAACGGTGACAATAACGGTGACGGCCTCCGAAATCGCGATTTACGCGAACCGCGATCCACGCCCCCGCAGCGCGCGGCCTCGCTGAAAATTCGCAGTTTTATGCCTCGCCGCCGAAATCCATTCCCGCGGTTCCGCGCCGCGGCGCCAACCGCCATTGGACGCCGATCGGCTTTCCAGCGTAAGCAACGCGCTCGCCTCGCCTAGCCATTTCAAAAAGAGCCCCTCGCCATGAACAACGCGCGGATCGTTGAAGCGGGCGTCGCCGACGTTCCCGACATCCTCGGCTTCATCAGGGAGCTGGCGAAGTTCGAGAAGCTTGCCCATGAGGTCGTCGCCACCGAGGAGGCGCTGCGCGAGACGCTATTCGGAGCGCGCCGATACGCGGAGTGCGTTTTCGTCGAGGAAGGCGGCGAGCGGGTCGGCTTCGCGCTTTTCTTCCACAACTACTCGACCTTCCTCGGGAAGCCGGGGCTCTATCTCGAGGACCTCTACGTCCGCCCCGACAAGCGCGGCGAGGGCTACGGCCAGCTGCTGCTCGCCCACCTGGCGCGCCTCGCCGTCGCGCGCGGCTGCGGGCGCATGGAATGGTGGGCGCTCGACTGGAACCGCTGCGCGATCGGCTTCTACCGCTCCCTCGGCGCCGAGCCGATGTCCGACTGGACGGTCTACCGGCTCGCCGGCGAGGCATTGGAGCGCCTGGCGGCTACGAAACCGCCTGCCTGATCCGGGCTCGGCGGAATCGCCCGAAGGGCCGGAGCGAAGGGCAGGAGCCGCCCGAAGGGCGGCTTGACGTCGCCGGGCCGCCCTGCCCCTTTCACACCCGCCCCGCCCCGTCCTAGAGTGCCGCCCATTCCCGCTTCGCGCAGGCGTTCCTTTGTCTTTTTTCTCCGATCTGGCTTTCGAGGCGAGCGT
Source organism: uncultured Bradyrhizobium sp. (assembly GCA_964552445.1). Lineage (GTDB taxonomy): Bacteria > Pseudomonadota > Alphaproteobacteria > Rhizobiales > Beijerinckiaceae > Roseiarcus. The sequence continues at coordinate 3,522 of CAZKHF010000016.1, forward strand.
GGCGGCGCGCTCGCTCGCCGACTATTTCGCCGGCGGCGCGGTGCGGCTCGGCGTGACGGGACTTTCCCGCGCCGGCAAGACCGTCTTCATCACCGCGCTCATCGACAACCTGATCAACCGCGGCCGGCTGCCGGTGCTGCGCGCCGCGGCCGAAGGACGCATCGCCCGCGCCTATCTCGAGCCGCAGCCCGACGACGCGGTGCCGCGCTTCGCCTACGAGGAGCACCGCGCCGCGCTCGCCGGACCCGATCGCCATTGGCCGCACTCGACCAGCCGCATCTCGCAACTGCGGCTCGCCATCGAGTTCGAGCGCGCCGCCGCCTGGGGCGCGCGCGCTTCGACCCTCACGCTCGACCTGGTCGACTATCCCGGCGAGTGGCTGCTCGACCTGCCGCTGCTTGGCAAGTCCTACGCCGAATGGTCGCGCGAGACGATCGCGGCGGTCCGCGCGCCGGCGCGCGCGCCGCTCGCCGCCGAGTGGAACTTGTTCCTGTCGAGCCTCGACCCCGCCGCCGAGGCGGAGGAGGAGACGGCGCGGAAGGCCGCGGCGCTGTTCACCGCCTATCTCGGCAAGGCGCGCGCCGACCTCTACGCGCTGTCGACCCTGCCGCCCGGCCGCTTCCTCATGCCGGGCGAGCTCGCCGGCTCGCCGGCGCTCACCTTCGCGCCGCTGCCACTCGACGAGGGCGTCGTCGCCGCGCCGGGCTCGCTCGCAACGATGATGGAGCGGCGCTACGAGGCCTATAAGACCCATGTGGCGCGACCGTTCTTCCGCGACCATTTCGCCCGCCTCGACCGCCAGATCGTGCTGGTCGACGCGCTGGCGGCGCTGAATTCGGGGCCGACGGCGCTCGCCGACCTCGAGAACGCGCTCGTTGAGGTGACGCGCGCCTTCCGCGTCGGCCGCGCCTCGACTTTCGCCTCGATCTTCCGCCCGCGCGTCGACCGCATCCTGTTCGCCGCGACCAAGGCCGACCATCTGCACCACGTAAGCCACGACCGGCTGGAGGCGATCCTGCGCGCGTTGACCGGCCGCGCCATCGCGCGCGCCGAGGGCGTCGGCGCGGCGGTCGACGTCATCGCGCTTTCCGCCGTGCGCGCGACCCGCGAAGCCGAGCTGCGCCACGCCGGCGAGATTCTGCCGGCGATCGTCGGCACGCCAGAAAAGGGCGAGCGGCTCGGCGACCAGGTGTTCGACGGCGTCGCCGAGGCGGCGGTGTTCCCCGGGCAATTGCCCGAAGACCCGCAGGCGGCGTTCGCCGGCGAGGCGCTGGCGCAGCCCGAGGCCGACGCCGACTGGCGTTTCCTGCGTTTTCGCCCGCCGGCGACGGCGCCCGGCGCGCCGGCGCCTCACATCCGCCTCGACCGCGCGCTGCAATTCCTGTTCGGAGACCGATTGGCATGAGCGAGCGACGCCCCCGTCCGCGCGCCTTCCGCCTCGACGACGAGCGCGTCGCCGTCGACGACGCGCCCGCGCCGGCCGCGCCGACCGCCGTCGTGCGCTCCGAGAGCGCGGAGATCCCGGCGTTCGCCGACGAGCCGCTCGACGACGCCGCGCACGTCGTCGCGCCCGCCGAGGGCGCGCGCCGGCGCGGGCGGCTGCGGCTGTCGACGTTGGCGTGGACCGGGCTCGGCGGCCTCGTTTCGCTCGGCGTCGGCCTGTGGGTCAACGATCTGCTGCAGCGCCTCTACGCCCGCGCGCAGGCGCTCGGCGCGATCGGCCTTATCTTCGCCGCGCTGCTGGCGGTCGGCGTGGTCGGGCTGGCGGCGCGCGAGATCGCGGCGCTGATGCGCCAGCGCCGCATCGCCGAGTTGCACGCGGCGCTGGCGCGGGCGCGCGCGAGCGACGACCGCGAGGCGGCGCGAGCGCTGGTCGCCCGGCTCGCCGCCCTCTACCAGGGCCGCGCCGAAGCGGCGCGCGGACGCGCCGAGGTCGCCGAGGCGAGCCGCGCCATCGTCGACGGCCGCGACCTCATCGACGTCGCCGAGCGCGCGCTGCTGCGCCCGCTCGACACGAGAGCGCAGGCGGAGATCGCCACGGCCGCGCGGCGGGTGTCGATGGTGACCGCGATCAGTCCGCGCGCCGTCCTCGACGTCCTCTTCGTCACGGCGCAGATCGTAAGGTTGACGCGCCGCATCGCCGAGCTTTACGGCGGCCGACCGGGCTTTCTCGGCTTCGTCAAGCTGTCGCGCTCGATCTTCGCCCATATCGCCATCACCGGCGGCATGGCGGTCGGCGATAGCGTGCTGCAACAGATCGTCGGCCACGGCGTCGCCTCGCGCGTCTCCGCGCGCATGGGCGAAGGCGTGCTCAACGGCCTGCTCACCGCGCGCGTCGGGTTGTCGGCGATGGCGCTCTGCCGCCCCGCCCCGTTCATGATCGACAAGCCGCCGGGCGTCGCCGACGTCGCGCCGTTCCTGTTCGGCGCCGGCAAGCGCGGCTGAAGCGGAGCGACGTTTCGCGCTGGCGCGAAACGCAGTTTCCTCGCTGTTGTTTTGCGCGATCGACGAAGCGGAACGCACAAAATCGAAGAAGCGCAGCGACCTATTGCCGCATGATACTTTCGGATGACGCTCGTTCACATTGAGATTTCATACGAATAGGGTTCTTCCCCGGTCCCGGCGCCGGCGAACGGGCTCGCCTCGAAAGAAAGCGGCCTGCGGCGAGAACGGAGACCGCGCGAGGGGCGGCGATCAATCGCGCCCGGCAGGGCTAGGGGGGAAGCGAGCATGATGATGACCGCGTCTGTCGCGTGCGTTCTCGCCGCAGTGGCGATCGCGCAAGCGAGCGCGCCGGCGCTGGCCGGCGATCTAGCCAACGCGCCGCTGTTGGAGAGCGCACCTCCGCCCGTCGCCGAGCCGTTCGACCCGTTCCTCATTCGCCTCAAGGGCGTTTACGTCCGACCGGACGGGACGGGAAAGATCTCGACATCCCCCTACATCCCCAGTCTGGTCGACGCCGACGTCAAAGTCGGTTCTGAGTTCATCCCGGTGGTCGAGGCGTCCTACTTCTTCACCAAAAATCTCTCCGTCCAGGCGGTCTGCTGCGTGTCCTACGCCGCCCTCAACATCCCCATGCTCGGCGGAACCGTCGGCCACGCCTGGGCGGTGCCGGAGACCGTCTTCGCGCAATACCACTTCACCGACTTCGGCGCGTTCCAGCCCTACGTCGGCGTCGGCGTCGATTACGCGCACTTCTTTGACGTCAAGACGAACAGCCGACTGCCGTACACGCTGCATGTCGAGGACAGTTGGGGCCTCGCCGGCCAGATCGGCTTCGACTACATGATCAACCGGCACTGGGGCCTCACCTTCGACGTCGAGCGCATCGGCATCGAGCCGAACTGGAAAGTCCGCGCTCTCGGCGCGACCGGCGACGCCCACATCGACCCGTGGGTGATCGGCGCCGGCGTCGCCTATCGCTTCGGCGGCCCCGACGGCCCGACCGCGGTCGGCGCCCGCTACTGACGAGCCGACGCCGCCCGCTCGCTTCGCCGCGCGGCGCTCCGGCCTTCCGCGGCCCCCGCGGGCGCGATCGACGTCCGCCGGCCGCGCGCGAGCGCGACGGCGAAAAGCGCAAGGCCGGCGAGCGCGACCAGCGCGCTCGGGCGCGGCGCCATGTCGGGATCGAAATTGGCGGCGAGCACCTCGGCGAAGGGGATGTGGCGGACGATCGCCCACCACGCCGCCTCGACGAGCGCCGTCGCGGGCGGCGCGACCAGCGCCGCGACGAGCGCCGTCGCCCACTCCGGCCGGCCGCGCCGGGAGAAAAGCCGCGCCAGCATGAGGATGAAATAGAGCCCGGTCATCGCCACCGGCTCGAACACCTCCGCCTTCGCCTGCAGATAGAAATGGAAGATCGCCAGCGGCGCGATGGCGTAGACGAGCTGGTGCAGTCGCCGCCAGTTCGCCCCCCCGAGGCGGCGGATCGCCGCGTCGGTCGAGGTCGCCGCCAGCGCGGCGAGGCCGAGCAGCGCGGCGAAACCGATGGTCAGATAGAAGCGTAGCGCGATCTCGCTCGCGACATGGACGAGACGGAGCTTCTGGTCGACGGCGTAGAGGCAGAGATGGGCGAGCGCGTAGGCGAAAGCGGCGACGCCGACCATCCGCCGCACGGCGATCAGCTTCGGCCATTGGGCGAAACGGCGCAGCGGCGTCACCGTCAGCGAAAGCAGCAGCAGCCGCACCGCCCAGTCGCCGGAGCGGTGGATCATCTCGGTGACCGGCTTGGGGTCGAGCGCGCCCGTCGCCGCTTGAACCGCGACGAACGCCGCCGGCGCGAACAGAAGCGCGAAAACCACCGCCTTCAGCGGCGAGAAGCGTCCGTCGCGCTCCCGCCAGGGCGCCTTGCGTGTTTGCGTCGCGTGCATCGCATCCTCATGGCGACGGCGCCGCCGCCGTCGCCCACCATACGCGCGAAGCGGCCGGATTGTTTCGTCGCAAATCGCGCACAGCCTGCGCATCCAGGCGCGTGAGGCGCAGGCGGCGCGAGTTGCGACGAGACGCCGGGCTTCTGTTCAGCCCGCCCCGCCCGGCCGACCGGCCGACCGGCTCGGGCGGCTGCTCGACCGCCGCCCGAGCGGAGCGGCGTCGGAGATGGGCCAGGTCCAGCGGGCGACGCGCCGGCCGGCGACGGCAGGCGTCGCGAGGAGCGAAACGGGGAAACGATCCGCGGCGAACGGCTCGATCCCCGCCAACCCGGGATCGCCGCGTTTCGCCCGCATCGACCGACGGGGCGATTTCGTGCGAACGCCGCCTGCGCTTCGCTCAGCTCACGCCGAGCTTGCGCTGCAGGTTGGTCGACGAGGTGGTGTACTGGAACAGGAGCTTCTTGTCGGGATAGACGTAGCGGTGCGCCTTTTGCGCCGCCAGCGCCGCCTCGTGGAAGCCCGACAGGATGAGCTTCAGCTTGCCCGGATAGGTGGCGATGTCGCCGATGGCGAAAATGCCCGGCGCGCTGGTCTCGAAAGTCGCGACGTCTACGGGAACGAGGTTCTCGCGCAGGTTCAGCCCCCATTCGGCGATCGGCCCGAGCCGCATCGTCAGCCCGTAGAACGCCAGCAGGTCGTCGCAGGCGAGGTCGAAGGTCGCCTGGTCGGCCCCGCGCGCCGTCACCGCCGTGAGCTGGCCGCCCTCGCCCTTGAGGCCGCAGAGCTGGGCGATGACAAGGTCCATCTTCTTCTCCGCCACCAGCCCGCGCATCGCGTTGACCGAGTGCGGGGCGGCGCGGAATTCGTCGCGCCGGTGGACGAGGGCGACGCGGCTCGCGACCGGCTGCAGGTTGAGCGCCCAGTCGAGCGCCGAGTCGCCGCCGCCGGCGATCACCACCCGGCGGCCGCGGAAATGCTCGATCTTGCGCACGGAATAGAAGACGCTCTTGCCTTCGAAGGCCTCGACGCCGGGCGTCGGCGGCCGCTTGGGCTGGAACGACCCGCCGCCGGCGGCGATCACCACCACCTTGGCTTCGATCGTCGTCCCGGCGTCGGTGGCGACGCAGAACAGCGGCCGCTCCGCCGTCCCCAGAACCTCGAGCTTCTCCACCATCTCGCCGAGATGGAAGGTCGGCCCGAACGGATGGATCTGCTTCTCCAGCGCGTCGACCAGCCCCTGGCCTTTGATCACCGGATAGCCGGGGATGTCGTAGATCGGCTTCTCCGGATAGAGCTCGGCGCACTGGCCGCCGATCTTCGGCAGGATGTCGATCAGATGCGCCTTGATGTCGAGCAGGCCGAGCTCGAACACCGCGAACAGGCCGACCGGCCCGGCGCCGACGATGATCGCGTCGGTGCGAATGACGTCGCCCATCGCCTTCACCCCTGCTTCGCCGGCGTGGTCACGACGAGGCCGTCGAGCGCCTCGCTGATGCGGATCTGGCACGACAGGCGCGAGTTCGGCCGCACGTCGGCGGCGAAGTCGAGCATGTCCTCCTCCATTGGAGAAGCCGAGCCGACGGCCTCGGTCCATTCCGGCGCGACATAGACGTGGCAGGTGGCGCAAGCGCAGGCGCCGCCGCATTCGGCTTCGATGCCGGGGACGCTGTTGCGCAGCGCCGTCTCCATCAGAGTCGAACCGTCTTGCGCCTCGACGGCGCGCGACGCGCCCGACGCGTCAATGAACGTCACCTTGGTCATCGGGAAAGGATCTTCCTCGTCGATTATGGCTCCGGCGCCCACGCCGGCCGAAGCCGAAGAAGCCGCCGCCGCCGCGGGCGGCTTACATAGAGCGCGCGGGCAACCGTGGGAAGGCGCATTCGCCGTCTTCGCGCGCCGCGCGCCCGCCGAAGCGCCGCCGCCCGGGGTTCAGCCGCGCCGAGCGGCGATCGCGGCGCGCGCTTCGCCGATCGCCGCGGCGAGGCGCGCGAAGGCCTCCTCGAGCGCCGGCCCTTCGCTTGCGCCGCGCGCCAGAAGGGCCTCGAGCGCTTGCGCGGCGCGCGCCGCGGCCCCGGCGCCGACCGAGGCCGCCGACCCGCGCAACGTATGAGCGAGGTCGGCGCGGCGGATCGCGGTCGCGCCGGGCTCCGACAGGCGCGCCAGCAGCGCCGCCGATTGGCGGTCGAACAGATCGAGCAGCTCCGCCGCCAGCGCGGCGTCGCCGGCGGTCTGGCGGTCGAGAAAGGCGAAGTTGATCGCCGGGCCGCCCGCCGCGGCGTCCGAGCCTTCGGCGGGGCTGGAACGGCGGCGATCGTCGGGCGCGGCGCGGTGCGCGATCATCGTCGTCTCCTCGACCCCTTAAGGTCCACCGGCGGCCGCAGAATTCCACAGAAATCGCCGTCATCCCCCTGTCGCCCGACGACGTTGGGCAAATATGGTGACTCAAGCGTTAACGACGTTTGCAGGATGCGAAGGTCCGGCTGTTTCAATCTCGGGTCGCGGCCTGTAGACTAACAATTGGTTAACGCTCCCCGACGCCGCTTTGCGAGGCCAGATGCGGCGGTTCGCCGGGGAGCGCGTCGCGACCGAAGGCGAGCTGTCGCGATTGATCACAAGAGGCGGTCACTATGGCGCAGAAGCAATCGGCTGAGGACGCGGTCTCCGCGGCGATGATGGCGATCGAGAACGCCTTGAGCCTCTCCCCCGACGACGGACCCGCCGTCCCCACGGCGACGCCGGCCGTCGATCCCGAGGCCGCCAAGCCGGCGCCCGCAGAGCCTGCGGCGACGAAAGCGCCGCCGATGGTCGAACCGGTCCCGGCCCCGCCGCCGGCGCGTCGGCCGCCGCAAGTCGAAGAGACCCGCCCGCTCGTGGGGCCGACCGCGCCGCCCGCCAACGACGACCGCGCCGCCCTCGGCCCGATCGTCCAGGCCCTGCAGTCGCGCCGCCCGAGCCGGGTCCCGTTCGCGGTCGCGGTCGTCGCCTCGGCGGTTTGGCTCGCGCTTTGCGTCGCCTACGGGGCCGCGCGCTTCTTCAGCGCGGCGACGCCGACGTCGACGACCGACTTTCTCCTGCGTCCCGAGGCGGTGCTGATCGGCCTCGCCGCGCTCGCCCCGCCGCTGCTGCTTTTCGGTTTCGTCGCGCTGTCGCGGCGGGTGCAGGAGATGCGCCTTTCCGCCGGCTCGATCACCCAGGTGGCGTTGCGGCTGGCGGAGCCGGAGACGGCCGCCGGCGAGCAGATCGGCACCCTCGCCCAGGCGATTCGTCGCGAAATCGCCGCGATGGGCGATGGGGTGGAGCGGGCGTTGGCGCGCGCCGCCGAGCTCGAAACCCTGGTGCGCTCCGAGGTCTCGACGCTCGAGCGCGCCTATTCCGACAATGAGCGGCGCATCCGCTCGCTGATCGCCGAAATGGCCGACCAGCGCAACGCGATCGCCGCCCAGGGCGACCAGGTGCGCATCGCCGTCGACGGCGCCCATCAGGGGATCGCCGCCGACCTGGAGACCCTCGCCGAGCGCCTGAGCGAACGCGTGTCGACCGTCGGCGAGCGCGTCGCGGCTTCGCTTGGCGCCTCTTCCGAGGACATCGCCATCGCCATCGACCGCGCGGGCGCGACCGCGATCGATCGGCTTTCCACGCAGGGCGCGCAGATTCGCAAGGCCCTCGCCGAGGTCGGCGACGACGTCGCCTCCCGCCTCGCCGAGGGCAGCGAAGCCTTCGCCGCCGATTTCGCCAGGCGCGGCGACGAGATCGTCGAACGCGTCGGCGCGGCCAGCCGCCAGGCTTCCGAGTCGATCTTCCCCCGCGCCGAGGAGCTGACGGCGCGGCTCAACGAGACCTACGAGCGCGTGCACGACACGATCGTCGTGCGCGGGCAGACGCTGGAGGACGCGCTGGTGCTCACCGGCGAGCGTCTGGCCTCGACCTTGAGCGCCAAGACCGACGACGCGCGGGCGGTTCTCGACGCCGCCGGCGCCACGTGGTCGGAGCATTTCGACGCCCGCCAGGCCGAGCTGCGCGGCTTCATCGACGATTCCGCGACCGCGCTGTCGACGCAGATCGAAGAGTCGGCGCGGCGCGCCGCCGAGGCGATCGCCGTCCAGGGCGCGGGGACCCAGGACCAACTGCGCGAGACGACCCAGTCCGCGCTCGCCCAATGGGGCGAGGTCGCCGGACAGGCGAGCGAACGCTTCGCCACCATCGCCGGCGAGGCGGCCGCCTCGATCGCGATCGGCGGCGAGAGCGTGCAGGGCGCGCTCTCCTCGACCATCGCGACGTTCGAGGAGGCGCTCGGCGCCCGCGGCGGGGCGTTGGTCGCCGATCTCGCCAACCAGAGCCGTCAGCTCGACGAACACCTCAATTCGCTGGCGAACCTGATCGGCGACGGCGGCGAAAGCGTCGTCGAACGGATCGGCGCGCACGCCGACCGCCTGAACGAGGGCTTCGCCGCCGAGATCGAAGCGCTCGACGCCGCCATCTCCACCCGCCAGGCTGAGCTCGACGAGCGCATGAGCGAGCATCACGCGCACTTCGAGCGCGCGACCACCGCGCGCCTGGCCGAGTTCGAAAACGCCGCCGTCGCCAACCAGACGGCGGTCGAGCTCGCGCTGACGACGCACGCCAATGCCCTCAACGAGGTGGCGCAGAACGGCCTCAAGAGTTTCGAGACGGCGATGACCGCGCGTCTGGCCGAGTTCGAAAGCGCCGCCGTCGCCAACCAGACGGTGGTCGAGCTCGCGCTGACGACGCACGCCAATGCGTTCAACGACGTGACGCAGAACGGCCTCAAGAGTTTCGAGACGGCGATGACCGCGCGCGGCGAGGAGCTCGCCGAGCGTCTCTCCGCGGAGACGAAGTCGCTGACGACCACGCTCGACGACAAGCTCGCGGCGATCGAGCGCACGATCGTCGCCGGCGGCGGCGAGCTCGACGGGCGGCTCGGCAAGCGCCAGCAGGAGTCGGCGGCCGCGTTCGAAGCGGCCGCGCAGGCGATCGACGAGCGCAGCGCGGGCAAGCTGCGCGACGTCGCGGCGTCGCTGGAGACCGTGTCGCAACGCATCGACGAGGCGCTAGCCGCGCGCGGCAACGCGCTGAACGAATCGTTGGCGAGGAATTCGCTCGAAGCGGCGAAGCGGTTGAGCGACGGCGGCCGCGAGATCAGCGAAGAGATCGACCGCAAGACGGCCGAGATCGAGCGCTCGCTTTCGGCGCGCGCCCAGGCGCTCTCCGACGCGCTGACTTTGTTGTCGAACCAGGCGACGGCGTCCTTCACCGGCAAGCTCGAGGAGATGACCAGCGCCTTCGACGGCGCAGCCGTCCATTTCCGCGACGAGGTGGTCGCGCCGTTGCGCGGCCTGTCCGCGCAGTTCGACGCGGCGGTCGCCGGCCATGGCGCCGCCATCCAGGCGTCGATCGCCCAGAGCGCCGACGAGCTGGTCGCCAAGCTCGCCGTCCAGCGCGACGCGATCGTCGCCAGGCTGGCGGCGGCGATCGGCAACCTCGACGCCGCCCTGGCCGGACGCGGCGAAGAGGCGACCGCCAATCTCGCCTCGCGGATCGAAGAGCTGCGCGCGCTGATGGAAGGCCCGGGCGCCGAGTTCGTCGCCAACCTGGGAGCGAACGGCGAGCGCATCTCCAACCAGATCATCACCGTCAGCGAGAACGCGGCGAATACGTTCGATCTCCAGACCTCCAACCTGCTCGCCTTGCTGGCGCGCCGCAGCGAGGATCTGCTGGCGGCGATCAACGCCGGCGGCGCCGGCTCGATTCGCTCGCTCGGCGAACTCACCGGCCGGCTCAGCGGCGAAGTCGAGGCCTCGACCGCTTCGCTGCGTCAGGCGGCGGACGCCGCCCGCGCCGAGACCGCCGAGACGGTCCGCGAGCTGCTCGCCCGCCTCACCAGCGAGGTCGAGCGAGCCGGGGCCACATTGCGCGACGCGGTCGACCGCAACGCCGGCGCGTCGGTGGCGGCGTTGAGCGTGGCGAGCGACCGCATGCGCGACGAGCTCAGCCTGGTTCTCGATCGCTTGGGACAGGCGAGCGCCGCGCTCGACCGCGTGGTCGGCGGCGCCGACGACCGGCTCGGCGCGGTCGGCGCCCAGCTCGCAGCCAAGGTCGAGGAGATGCAGCGCGCTCTCGCCGCGATGGCGACGCAGGTGACCATGCTCGATCGGCTGTCGACCGCGACGCGCGACGAATCGGCGACGCTGGTCGAAAGCGTGGCCAAGCACGCCGACGCGTTCGCCGAGGCGGCGCGCCGCCTGTCGGCCGGAGAGGAGACGATCGACCAGGCGCTGCAGCGCCGGCAAGCAACGCTGCAAAGCCTGTTCGAAGACATCGACGCGAAGAACCGGGAATTCGAGGCGGTGACGCAACGCCTCTCCCAGTCGTTCGCCGAGAGCTTCGACCGGGCTCAGGCGCGCGCCCAGGAGATCAGCGGCGCGCTGACGCTCGCGGCGCGCGGCACCGCTTCGACGGTCGTCGGCCAATTCGAGATGATCCGCGAGAACTCCGACAAGGAGCGGGAGAAGACCGTCGAGGCGCTGAAGAGCGCCCACGAGCTCGCCAACGCGCAGCTCGGCGAGCTGATGAACAAGACGGCGGAGCGCTTCCGCCAGTCGGTCGCCGAGGTCAAGCAGATGGCGGGCGAGATCCAGCGCGAGCTCGACGCCACGCGCCATGAGCTGCAGCGCGGCGTGTTCGAGCTGCCGGGCGAAACCACCGAAGCGGCCAACGCCATGCGCCGCGTGGTCTCCGACCAGATCCGCGCCCTCAAGGAATTGACCGCGGTGGTGACGGCGTCCGGCGCCGACTTCGACGTCGCCGAGCCCGCCGCCCCGACGCGCGCCGAACCGGCCCGCGCGATCGCCGGGTCGCGCGTCGCCGAAGCGCCGCGCGACGACGAGCAGCGCTTCCTCATTCCCGGAGCGACCGCTGTCGAGCCCGCGCGCCCCGCCCCGCCGGCGCGGCCGCGCGCCTCGCAGGCGCCCGCGGGCCCCGCGTCGATCGCGCCTTCGCTCGCCGAGCGCGGCCAGAGCGGCTGGCTGTCGAGCCTGCTCGCCGCCGCTTCGCGCGACGAGACGACGGCGACGGCGACGGCGAGCCGCGGCGGCGGCGACACGCTGGAGGGGCTGTCGGCCGACATCGCCAAGTATGTCGACGCCGAAGCGGCCGCGGAAATGTGGGATCGCTGGCGCAGCGGCGACGCCGCCGGCCCGTCGCGCCGCCTATACACCGCGCGCGGCCAGCAGGTGTTCGACGACGTCCGCCGCCGCTACCGCAGCGACCCGCAGTTCCAGGCCTCGACCAACCGCTACGCTCAGGAGTTCGAGCGCCTGCTCGCCAAGATCGGCCAGAGCGATCGCGACGGCGCGCAATCACGCGCGACGCTGCTCTCCGACGCCGGCAAGGTTTACACCCTGCTGGCCCACGCCTCGGGCCGGCTGGGATAAGCGGGCGCGCCTCGCGCCGCTCTCGCCGCTCCCCTCTCCCTCTTGCGGGAGAGGGCGAGCGGGGGCCTTTCTTCTGAAGCCCGCCCTAGATTCGCCCAGCGACGAAGGCGACGATGCGCGTCATCACGACGGACAGCGCGCCGTCGAGCGCCGCCGACACTTCCCGGCCGCTGGCCGCGGCGGCTGGAGCGGAAGCGGCGAACGCCTGGGCGGCGACGGTCCGGCCGTCGGTCGCCGAGATGATCTTGACCGCGAGGTCGACCTCGGCCTGCGACGACGCCGCATTGAGCTCGAACTTGCGGATTTCGACGTCGAGTTCGTAGTCGGCGCCGGTCGAGGTCCGGCGGCTCACGTCGCGGAGCAGGCCGGCGTTCTCGAAAGTCTGCGTCAACCGCGTTTGAATGAGGATCGGCAGCGGCGCCGCCCATCGCGCCCCCGCAAGCGTCGCAATCTGCTCGGGGCCGGAGCGAACCAAGATCTGGTCGCCGTCGAGGGCGGTCGCGGCGATCGGCTCGACGACGCGCAACTGGCCCCGCAGCGGCCGCGCCGGAGCGGGCCGCGCCGGAGCGAGATCGAAGCTGTCGAGAACCGGCGCGCCGGCGCAGGACGCCAAGAACAGACACAACGCCGCCGCAGCGGCGCGTCGCGCGCCTGCGCCGCCCCGTCGCCCCGCCCCTCGCCGCATCGTCAGCCGACCGATCGTCATCATGGGCCGCCGTGGTACTCCGGCAACGCCGGTTTCGTCCCGAAGATCATTTCGTTGGGATTGCGCTCGAAGGCGCGCACGGCGCGATCGAGATCGTTGATCGTCCGCCGCGCGTCAACCGCCAGCGCCTCGTACTCGCGCAGCCCCGACGCGCTGAAGCGCGCGAGGCCGGCGGTGATGTCCTTGGTGCGCGAGTCGAGATCGTCGGCGAGCTTGCGCACCGAACGCGCGGCCTCGCCCACGTCGCCGAGCGGCCCCTTGACGTCGGGCGAGCCGACGAACCCCTGCAGGCTCGCCATCAGCGAATCGAGCTTGTCGGCCGAATTGTTGAGCTTGGCGGCGAGCTCGGAAGCGTTCTTCACCATCCGGTCGATGTCGCCGCGGTTGTCGCGCAAGGTGTCGCCGAGCGCCGCGGCGCCGTCGACGAACCGCGCCACCTTCTCGCCGTCGACCGATTTGACCAGGCGGCCGATGTCGTTGACCGTTTCGCTCATCGCCGCCGAATTGTCGTTGAGCGTCTTGGCGAACGCGTCGACGTTCTTGATCGCGTCGTCGACGGCGGCGCGGTTGTCGTTCAACAGCTGGTCCATCTTGTCGAGCACCGATTCGGCGCGCGCCGACAGGCTCTGCACGCTTTCGAGGATGTTCTGCAACTCGGAGGGCTCGGCGACGATCTCCGGCCGGGGCGCGCCCGGCGCCGCCGTCAACGGCGGCGCGTCGGCGGCGCCGCCGGAAAGCGCGACCACCGCGGCGCCAGTCAGCCCCTGGACCTCCAGGCGCGCCTTGACGTCCTTCCTGATCGGCGCGTCGCCTTGGACGTCGATGAGCGCCCGCACGCGCCGCGGGTCCTCGGGCACGAAGGCGATGTCGGTCACTTCGCCGATCTTGATGCCGTCGAACAGCACCGCGCCGCCGCGCGACAGGCCCGACACCGACCCGGTGAAGACGACCTCGTAGGTCTTGTTCGCGGAGATCCGCGTCAGGCCGGAGTACCACAGCACGAACATGAACGCGCCCACGATCACCGCCAAGGTGAAGGCGCCGATCAGCACGAAATTCGCCCGGGTCTCCATCGCCGCCTATCGCCTTCGCCTGCGCCCGACCCCGCCCCTGGGCGGCCCCCCGATTGCGTCGCCGCGCCGCGACGCCCTGTTGAATAGCAGATTTTTCGTGTCGACGCCCCCCCCGGCGAACGACCGTCGACTCGCTCACCCCCCGCGCGCCGGCGCCTGCCCCCGCTGCAGCGCCGCGCCGCGCTCCGCCCCCCGCTTGCCGTGAAAGTAGGCGTTGATCCACGGATCGGTCGAGCGCAACAGCTCGGCGATCGGCCCGACCGCCGTGACCTTCCCCCGCCCCAACACGGCCACGCGGTCGCAGACGGCGTAGAGGCTGTCGAGGTCGTGGGTGACCATGAACACCGTCAGACCGAGGGTGCGCTGCAAGGTGGCGATCAGTTCGTCGAACTCGGCGGCACCGATCGGATCGAGTCCGGAGGTCGGCTCGTCGAGAAACACCAGGTCGGGGTCGAGGGCCAGCGCCCGCGCCAGCGCCGCCCGCTTGATCATGCCGCCGGAAAGCTCCGACGGGAACTTCTCCGCGGCGTCCTCCGGCAGGCCGACCAGGCCGATCTTCAGCATCGCCAGTTCGTCGCGCAGCCGCGCCGACAGGTCGAGGTGCTCGCGCATCGGTGCCTGGATGTTCTGCAACACCGTCAGGCTGGAGAACAGCGCCCCCTGCTGGAACAGCACGCCCCACCGCCGCTCGACCCGTCGGCGCTGGGCGGGCGACAGCGTGTCGACGTCGACGCCGTAGACCTCGATTCGGCCCGCCCGCTTAGGCAGAAGCCCGAGAATCGAGCGGGTGAGCACAGACTTGCCGGCGCCGGAGGCGCCGACGAAGCCGAGCACCTCGCCGCGGTAGAGGTCGAGGTCGAGCCCGTCCATGACGAGCCGGTCGCCGAAACCGACCTTGAGCCCGCGCACGCGAATGACCGCTTCGCGGCGCGCTTCGCCGGCGCGAGGCGGCGAGGGATCGGCCGCCGCTGCGGCGCGGGGATCGCCCGCCCCGCCGCTCAAAACCGCACCGCGGCGAAGAACATGGCGAACAGTCCGTCGAGGACGATGACCATGAAGATGGACTTGACCACCGAGGCGGTCACCCTGCGCCCGAGCGATTCCGCCGAGCCGAGCACGGCGAAGCCCTCGACCGAGGCGATCATCCCAATCGCCAGCGCCATGAACGGCGCCTTGATCAGCCCGACGGCGAAGGTGTTGAGGCCGATCGCGTCATGCAGGCGAGCGAGGAAGACGACCGGCGAGATCCCGCCATAGACCCAGGCCACGCACAAGCCGCCGAACAGCGACGACATGTCGGCGAGGAAGGTCAGCAGCGGCAGCGCCGCCATCAGCGCCAGCATTCTCGGCAGGATCAGCACCTCGATCGGGTCCAGCGCCATCACCATCAACGCGTCGACCTCCTCGCGCATCTTCATCGCGCCGATTTCCGCGGTGATGGCGGAGCCGGAGCGACCGGCGATCATGATCGAGGTGAGCAGCACGCCCAGCTCGCGCAGCACCAGGATGCCGATCAGATCGACGGCGAAGGCCGTCGCGTTGAATCGCGCGAGCTGAAAGATGCCCTGCTGGGCGACGATCGCCCCGACGAGAAAATTGATCAGCAGGATGATCGGCGCGCTGCGCAGCCCGAACGCTTCGAGATGGAACGACGTCGACGTCCAGCGCCAGCGCGACGGACGAACCGCGACGGTCGCCCCGACCGCGACCATGCGGCCGAGAAACCCCAGGCCGCCGACCACATCGAGCCCGGCGCCGCAGACGCTTTCGCCGATGTCCGCCACCAGCGAGGCCAAGGTGGGAATCGCGGGCGGCGGCGGCGCCTTGACCGGCCGGAAGCGCGCTTCGCTGAGCAGGATCGCGTGTTCGGGGCGCGCCCCGACGATTTCGGCCGCGACGCCCTGCGCCGCAAGCATCTGGCGGCTGCGGTCGATCACCCAGGCGCCGGCGGTGTCCATGTGATCGACGCGCGACAGGTCGATCGTCGCGGCGCGGGCGCCGCGCGCCAGCGTCGTCAACGCGTCGGCGCGCTTCTCGAGCTCCGAGCCGGCGTCGATCGTCCACGCCCCGGTCAGGGCGACGCTGACGCTGTCGGCGGACTTCTGGCTGGCGATGGCGGGAGCCGCGGACATCAGGCGCTCGGACCCCCCGGCCCTCAAAAACGGCGGTGAAACGCGGGATTGGGCGTCGACGATCGGTCGCGCGGCCAACCGGCGGGCGGCGCGATGTTTTCGCCTCGCTTCACCTGCCGGACAAGGTCTTAGCCCGACGCGCCGACCCTGTCGAGACGCGGGCCGAGCGCGCGCCGCGGAGCCCGGGGGCTCGGCGGGGGGAGCGGAAACAAAACCGGCACGAATCGGCGACGCGCGAAACGAATCCGCTTTTTCGGCGAAAGGCGAGTCGATTCTGGAGGGAAACGGCCGATTTACGCCGCGCCGCCCGATATGGTTGCCAAATGGCGCCGGCGTCGGTCGGCGATTCGCCCCGAAACGGCGCCGGCGGGACGAAACGCCGGACAAACCGCGCACGAATCGCGAGGCGCCGATTCGCCCGAAGGTCGCGCGCGGCTGGCAAGCGTTTCCGTCCTGCTTCGGGCGTCATGGTTGACAGAGGGTTAACGCCGCCTCGCGGCCACGAAAGGCCGTTCGCTGGAGCGAACGCCGCGCCGCCGCCACGACCCTGGGGAAAGCATCCGGCGCCAAGCGCCGGCTCAGTCGAGCGCCGCCGCCTTGAGAATGCACACCATGGTAGCGTGCGCGGGCGCGACGGCGCGATTGCGGATGCGGTGCGGCCGGTCGCCGCGATAGCGCAGCGTCTCGCCGGCGCGCGCGATCTCGACGGCCTCGCCGACCTCGACCTCGAGCTCTCCCTCGAGCACCGACAGGCACTCGATCGAGCCCCGCGGGTGGGCCTGCGAGCCTAGCGCGCCGCCGGGCTCGGCGCGGAAATCATACCATTGCAGCCAGTCGACCGTCTGCAGCCAGCCGATCACCGCCAAGCGGCACAAGCCGTCGTCGGACACCAGAGTCGGCGTGCCGCCGCGGCTCACGTGCTCGATGAACGGGCCATCGTCCCCGCCGTGCAGGATCGACCCAATCGAGACGTCGAGCGCGCGCGAGAGCCGCCAGATCGTCGTCAGCGTCGGGTTGGTCTCGTTGCGCTCGATCTGCGAGATGATCGACTTGGCGACGCCGGAATGAGTCGACAGGTCGGCCAGCGAAAGGCCGTAGGCCTTGCGCAGCTTGGAGACGGTGCGGCCGAGCTGATTGGAGAGCGCCGCCGCGCCCGCCTCCAGCACTTTCGCCTTGTCCTTGCCTTCGACGCCCATCCGGCCTCGCTCTGCGCGCCGGCCTCCGTCACCTATAGGGCCGAACGTCACCTATAGGCCGAACGTCCGAAATATCGAACGAAATTGTTCTCGGCAAGCGCCCACGCGCGATGCGAAAGGACGGCGGACGCCTCAGAACGCGCCGGGAAAGGCGCCGCCGTCGATCAGGATGTTCTGGCCGGTGATGTAGCCCGCCCGCGCGCCGGCGAGGAAGGCGCAGAGCGCGCCGAGCTCCTCGGGCGCGCCCAGCCGTCCCGCCGGGATCGCCGCCTCGCGCGCGGCGCGCAGTTCCGCCGCGTCGGCCCCAGTCTCCGCCGCGGTCGTTTCGATGACGCGACGGATCCGGTCGGTGTCGAACGCGCCGGGTTGAATCGAATTGATTGTGACGTTGTCCTTGGAGAGCGCGCGGGCCGCCGCCGCGACGAAGGCGGTGAGGCCCGCGCGCGCGCCCGACGAGACGTCGAGGCCGGCGATCGGCGCCCTGACCGACGACGAGGTGATGTTGACGATGCGGCCGAAGCGGCGCGCCGCCATGCCCGGCGCGACGCGTTGGATCAGCGCGATCGGCGTCAGCATATTGGCCTCGATCCCGCGCAGGATGTCCTCGCGCGTCAGCTTGGCGAACGGCGCGGGCGGCGGGCCGCCGTTGTTGTTGACCAGGATGTCGGGGTCGGGACAGGCGGCGATCAGCGCGTCGCGGACCTCGGGCGCGCCGACGTCGCCGGCGACCGCGACCATCTCGGCGCCGGTGGTTTCGCGCATCTCGCGCGCGGCGGCTTCGAGCGTCTCGGCGTCGCGGCCGTTGACGACGACGAAGCAGCCGGCGCGCGCAAGCTCGATCGCGCAGGCGCGCCCCAGACCCCTGCTCGAAGCGCAAACGATCGCTTTGCGTCCGGCGATGCCCAGATCCATGCCATTCTCCGCCTGTCGGGCCGGCGCCGCGGCGCGCCATGACCGCCGCGCCGCGGAAGGCGGCGGCGTTAGCGTCCGCAGCCTCGCGCGACGAGCCCGTCGCCTTGGCGACGGCCCGGCCGAGGTCAGACCGCCGCGGCGACGATGCAGCGCGACCGCACCAGAGCCTCCAGCTCCTTCGGCGGCACAGGCTTGCTGAAGTGGTAGCCCTGGATCTCGTCGCAATGGTACTCGCGCAGGAAGGCCATCTGCGCCTCTGTCTCCACCCCTTCGGCGATGACGCGCATGTGCAGCTGCTGGCCGAGCGAGATCACCGCGGTCGCCACCGCCTTGTCGTGCTCGTCGGCGGGCAGGCCGCAGATGAGCGACTTGTCGATCTTCAGCCGCGCGACCGGGAAGGTCTTCAGCGCGCTGAGGCTCGAATAGCCGGTGCCGAAGTCGTCGATCGACAAGCGAACTCCCAGCGCCTGCAGCTCGCCCATGGTCGCCAGCGCCCGCTCGACGTCCTGCATGATCAGGCTCTCGGTCAGCTCGAGCTCGAGGTATTGCGGCGCGAGGCCAGTCGTCTCCAGCGCCGCGGCGACGACCTGGACCAGCCGGTTCTCCTTGAACTGCCGCGCCGAGACGTTGACGCACACGCCCATCGGCGGCAGTCCGGCGTCCTGCCAGGCCTTGTTCTGGCGGCAGGCCTCGTTGATCACCCATTCGCCGATCGACACGATCAGGCCCGTCTCCTCGGCGAGGGGAATGAAGCGCATCGGCGGCAGCAGGCCGTGGACCGGGTGACGCCAGCGCAGCAAAGCTTCGACGGCGAAGATGGTGTCGGTGCGCAGGTCGACCTGCGGCTGATAGAACAGGACCAGCTCGCCGCGCGCCGCGGCGAGGCGCAGCTCCTCCTGCAGCAGGAACTTGTCGTGAATCTTGACGTTGAGCTCGCGGGTATAGAACTGGAAATTGTCGCGGCCGAGCTCCTTGGCGCGGTACATCGCGGCGTCGGCGTTGGCGAGCAGCGCCTCGACGTCCTCGCCGTCGTCGGGATAATTGGCGACGCCGACGCTGCTGGTGACGCGTAGCGTGTGGCCTTCGATCTCGATCGGCTCGGCGATCGCCGCCTGGATCTTCTGCACGACCAAGCTGACCGCCTCGATGTCCTTGGTCTGATCGAACAGCAGGACGACGAATTCGTCGCCGCCGATCCTGACCACCGTGTCGGTCGCGCGCACGCAAGCGATCATCTTGGCGGCGACCTTCTTCAGCAGATCGTCGCCGGCGTTGTGGCCGAGGCTGTCGTTGATCACCTTGAAATTGTCGAGATCGACGAACGCCAGCGTCGCCCAGCGGTCGTAGCGCTTGGCGAACAGCAGCGCCTGGTTGAGCCGGTCCTTGAGCAGGGCGCGGTTGGGCAGGCCGGTGAGCGTGTCGTGGGTCGCCATGTACTGGATGCGGTCTTCGGCGAGCTTGCGCTCGATGGCGATGCCGGCGATGCGGGTGGCGAAGGCGACGAGCCGCGTCTCTTCGTCGGTCGGCTGGCGCGGCCTCGTCGAATAGAGGGCGACGACGCCGAGCACGTCGCCGCGATGCGACATCACCGGGGTCGACCAGCACGACCGCAAGCCGTGCTTCGCCATGAGATCGCGATAGTCCTCCCACAGCGGATCGGTCGTCACGTCGGCGACGATGACCGGCTCGCGGCGATAAGCGGCCGTGCCGCACGACCCCGACTTCGGGCCCACCTGCAAACCGTCGACCGCTTTCAGATAGGCCGGCGGCAGGTTCGGCGCCGCGCCGTGGCGCAAGCGGCGCCCATCCGCGTCGAGCATCAGCACGGAGCAGAAGATGCCGGTCGATTGCGATTCGACCAGGCGGACCAGCCGATCGAGCACCCCCTCGAGCGGCGCGCTGATTGCGATCATCTCGAGGATCTCGGTCTGGCCGTCGCGCAGCGCGTCGGCCTTGCGGCGCGCGCTGACGTCGCGCGAAACGCCGATCAGGCCGACGACTTCGCCCGCCTCGTCGCGCATCGGCACTTTCGTCGTCGCGATCCAGGTCTTCGCGCCCTCGGCGCCGAGGATGTACTCCTCTCTGTCGATCATCGGCTGGCCGGTGGCGATGATCCTGCGCTCGTCGGCGAAGTATTTCTGCGCCGTCTCCGGCGGACAGAGCTCAAGGTCGGACTTGCCAATCAGGTCCTGCGACGTCTTGCCCAGGCGTGCCGCCGTCGCGACGTTGGCGACGACGAAGCGGCTGTCGGCGTCCTTCACCCAGAGATTGTCGGGCACC
>CAZKHF010000017.1:0-23474 GCA_964552445.1 uncultured Bradyrhizobium sp.
TCGCCAATTGCTTCGCCCAGGGCGAAGCGCTGATGCGCGGCCGCACGCGCGCCGAAGCCGAGGCGATTACCGCCAGACAGGGCGCGAACGCGGCCGAGGCGGCGCGGCTCGCGCCGCACAAGACCTTCTCCGGCAGCCGGCCGTCGTCGACCTTTGTCTATGCGCGGCTCGACCCGCGCACGCTCGGGCGGCTGATCGCGCTCTACGAGCACAAGGTGTTCGTCGAGGCGGCGATCTGGGACATCAATCCGTTCGACCAGTGGGGCGTCGAGCTCGGCAAGCAGCTCGCCTCGCGCCTCGCCCCGATCGTCGCCGACGCCAAGGCGGACCTGAGCGCGCTCGACCCGTCGACCGCGGGGCTGATCGCGCACCTGCGCAAGCTGAGGGCCTAGGAGCCGCTCGGCGGCCTTTTCACCCGATCCGCCGCGTCGCCTCTCTCAGCCAGCGGCGCGTCGGCGCGTCGACCAGCGGCGACAGCGCCTTGCGCACGCGCGCGTGGTAGGCGTTGAGCCAGCCGATCTCGTCGGCGTCCATCAGCTTCGGCTCGACCAGGCGCAGCTCGATCGGGGCCAGCGAGATCGTCTCGAAGCCGAGCGTCTCCCGCTCGGCGCCTCGTATTTCCCGTCGCTCGACCACCACCAGGTTCTCGATACGGATGCCGAACCGGCCCGGCGCGTAATAGCCGGGCTCGTTCGAGACGATCATCCCCGGCGCGAGCGCGACCGTCCCCGTCTTGGCGATGCGCTGTGGGCCTTCGTGGACCGAGAGATAGGCGCCGACCCCGTGCCCCGTGCCGTGGTCGAAATCGAGCCCCGCCCGCCACAGCGCCTCGCGCGCCAGCGCGTCGAGCTGCGCGCCGCTCGTCCCCTTGGGAAACACGGCGCGAGCGATGGCGATGTGCCCCTTCAGCACGCGGGTGAAGCGGTCGCGCGTCTCCGCCGTCGGCCGGCCGACCAGCAGCGTGCGGGTGATGTCGGTGGTGCCGTCCTCGTATTGACCGCCGCTGTCGATCAGGAACAGCCCGCGGCCGATCGGCGCGTTCGACGCCTCGCTCACCCGATAATGCGGCAGCGCCGCGTGCGCGCCCGCGCCGGCGATAGTGGGAAACGAGATTTCCTTCAGCGCGCCGCTGTCGCGGCGGAAGGTCTCCAAAGCCTCCGTCGCCGCGATCTCGCTCAGCGCTCCCTTCGGCGCCTCCGCGTCGAACCAGCACAGGAACCGCGCCATCGCCGCGCCGTCGCGCAAGTGGGCGGCGCGCGCGCCCGCGAGCTCGGCGCGATTCTTCACCGCCTTCATCAGCGCGATCGGATCGACGCCGACCGCCGCCGTTCCCCCCGCCGCCTCCAGCGCCTGCGTCAGCCGCGCCGGCGCGCTCGCCGCGTCGAACGCCACCCGCCCGCGGGCCGAACCGAGCCGCGTCACGAAATCGACCAGCCCTTCCGGCACCGCGACCTCGGCGAGGCGCGCGAGCCGCGCCGCCATCGCCGGCGCGAGCTTGCGCCCGTCGACGAACAGAGTCGGCCGGCCTTGGCGCGGAACATAGGCGAAGGCGAGCGGCAGCGGCGTGTGGGCGACGTCGGCGCCCCGAATGTTGAACAGCCACGCCACCGCGTGGGCGTCGCTGACCAGCAGCCCGTCGGCGCCCCCGAGCGCCGCCTGCGTCCGCGCGATCTTCGCCGCGGCGCGCTCGCCCGCCAGCCGTTCCGGTTGCGCGACGATCCACCCGAGCGGCGGCCCCGGCCGGTTGCTCCAGATCGCGTCGATCGGATTCGACTCCACCGCGACCAGCTCGCCGCCCGCCTCGCGGCACGCCGCCGCGAGGCGTTCGACCGCCCCGGGC
The DNA here is from genome assembly GCA_964552445.1 of uncultured Bradyrhizobium sp. Taxonomy (GTDB): domain Bacteria; phylum Pseudomonadota; class Alphaproteobacteria; order Rhizobiales; family Beijerinckiaceae; genus Roseiarcus. Next base: position 1,841 of record CAZKHF010000017.1, read on the forward strand.
GTGTGCAGCCACGGGTCGTAGCCGAGCCGCCCGCCCGGCCCGAGATTGGCGGCGATCCACGCGCTCGGCGGCTCCTCGACCAGATGGCGCAGCGCGAAGGCCGCCGCGTCGACCTCGGCCGCCGCTTGCGTGACGTAGCGCCCGTCGACGAAGATCGCCGCCTTGTCCATCAGCACGACCGCCACGCCCGCCGAGCCGGAAAACCCGGTCAGCCACAACAGCCGCTCCGCGCTGGCGGCCACGTACTCGTTCTGGTGCTCGTCGGCGCGCGGCGCGACGAACCCGCTTAAGCCCCGCGAAGCGAGCTCGGCGCGCAGCGCGCGCGCCCGCTCGGCGCCCTGCGCCGGCCCGCCGCGCTCGGCGAAGGATTGGTAGACGCTCTTCAACGCCCGCATTCCGCCCGCTTAAGCCTTCTCGCCAGTCGGGACGACCCGCCCGATGTAGGGCAGCTCGCGGTAGCTGTGGGCGACATCCATGCCGTAGCCGACGACGAACACGTCGGGGCAGGAGAAACCGACGAAGTCCGCGTCAATCGGCACCTGGCGCTTGCCCTTCTTTTCCAGAAGCGTGCAGACCAGGACCCGCCGCGCGCCGCGCGCCGCCATCAGGTCTTTGGCGAAGGCGAGCGTGCGGCCGGATTCGAGGATGTCGTCGACCAGCAGCACGTCGCGGCCCCTCACCGCCGATTCGACGTCGCGCAGGATCGTCACCACCCCCGACGACGTCGCGCCGTCGCGGTAGCTCGAGAGATGGAAGAACTCCACCTGCGGCTGCAGGCCGGCCCGATGCATCGCCCGCAGCAAGTCGGCGGCGAACATGAACGATCCCTTGAGGATCGCCACCACCAGCAGGTTCTTCGGCGCGGCCGCGGCGATCTCCTCAGCGAGTCCCGCCGTCCGTTCGGCGATCGCCTTTTCCTCGAACAGGACTTCGACTTTCCTTGGCCCGCTCATGATCCCTCCGCGCTTCGCGCGACTTTATCGCCCGGCGCGGCAAATTTCACCACCGCCTCGGCGGCGCCCTCTGGCGGCGCGGCGAGCCGCGCCGTGAAGCGCGCCCGTTCCCGGCTGGCCAACCGGCTTTTCGGCGTCCGCACGCTCCAGACATAGAGCTCGCGGCCGTCGGCGGCGCATAGCGCGATGCGCAGCGGCGGGGCCGCGGTCTCCGCCTCGCGCAGATTCGTCACCGCGCCTTCCACCAGCAGAATCTTCTTGCCGTCCTGCTCGCCGAGCTCGGCGCGGACGTCGTCAATCGCGAGCCCGCGCAGGTTGACCGGCAGGCCGAGCGCCGCATAGAGGCCCGCCGTCGCCGGCGCCGCCGCGACGATCGCCTCGCGCGCGCCGATCGTCGCCATCGACGCCGCCAGCGCCGCCGCTGCCGCGAGCGGGCCCGCCATGCTGCGCGCCGCCACGCCCAGCCGTCGGAGCGGCGCGGGCTTGGCGATCACGGCGCGCGCCGGCCGCGTCCAATCGCCGCGCCCCGACGCGGCGGTCGCCGCCACCGTCGCCACGACGGTCGCCCGCGCCTCGACGTCCCAGCTCCGGCCGCACCCGGAGCAGCGGAATCGCCGCGGCCCGTCGCCGAGCATCGCGTCGGGAATATGATATGAGTTTGAGCAGGTCTTGCAGACGACGAACATCGCGAATCAGCCCCGTTCCGGGCTCGCCGCCGGGAGGACTGGCATTTGGTCGCTTTCATGGTTAAGGCCGCGTTAAGCGCTTGAGCCCCGAGGATCGCCCTTGCTCGAGTTTGACAACGTCGGACTGCGCTACGGGCTGGGCGCCGAGGTGCTGCGCGACGTCACCTTCTCCATCGCGCCGCAGAGCTTCCAGTTTCTCACCGGACCTTCCGGCGCCGGCAAGACGACGCTCCTGCGTCTGATGATGCTGTCGCTCAGGCCGACGCGCGGCGCGATCCGCATCTTCGGCGAGGACGCCGCAGGGCTCGACAAGGACAAGATCACCGCGCTTCGCCGCCGCATCGGCGTCGTCTTCCAGGATTTCCGCCTGCTCGATCACCTCACCACCTATGAAAACGTCGCCCTGCCGCTCAGGGTGATGGAACGCGCCGAGCGCGGCTACCGCGACGAGGTGATCGAGCTCTTGCGCTGGGTCGGCCTCGGCGAGCGGATGAATGCGCTGCCGCCGGTGCTCTCCGGCGGCGAGAAGCAGCGCGCCGCCATCGCCCGTGCGCTGATCGTCCGCCCGGAGCTCCTGCTCGCCGACGAGCCGACCGGCAATGTCGACCCATCGCTGGCCCGCCGCCTGCTGCGCCTGTTCGTCGAGCTGCACAAGTCCGGCACGGCGGTGGTCATCGCCACCCACGACATCGGGCTGATGGACCAGTTCGGCGCGGCCCGGCGGCTGGTGGTCGGCGAAGGCCGCTTGCAGACTTTCGAGGCCGAATCGCCGTGACCGAGCCCGCTCCTTCCGACGCGCGCCTCAAGCGCGATCTGCCGCTGGTTCCTCCCGCCTCGATCGCCGGCCGCGCGCTGATCGCGCTGATCGCCATCATGACCTTTCTCGCCTGTCTCACCGCCGGCGGCGCGATTCTCGTCGCCCAGGCCTCGCAAGGCTGGCGCGCCGACGTCGCCCGCGACGTCACCATCCAGATCAAGCCGCGCCCCGGCGACGACGTCGAGGCGGTGGTCGCCGCGGTCGCCCAGGCCGTCGCCGGCGCGCCCGGCGTCGCCGACGCCCACCCCTATTCCAAGAGCGAATCGGAAGCGCTGCTCGCGCCCTGGCTCGGCGAGGGCCTCGACCTCGGCGAGTTGCCGATCCCGCGGCTGATCGTCGTCCACATGCAGCCCGGCCATCGCGACGATCTCGCCCCTTTGCGCGCCGCACTGGCCAGTCAGCCGGCCGCCAGCCTCGACGACCACCGGCGCTGGCTCGCCCGCCTCGACGCCATGGCCGACGCAATCGTCCTGTTCGCCGCGGCGCTGTTCGCCTTGATGATCGTCGCCATGGCCACCGCGACCGGCTTCGCCACGCGCGGCGCGATGGCGGGCGCAAGAGAGATCATCGAGGTGCTGCACTTCGTCGGCGCCGCCGATTCCTATATCGCCCGCCAGTTCCAGGGCCACTTCCTCCGCCTGGGGCTGAAGGGAGCGGCGATCGGCGGCGGCGGCGCGGCGCTGTTCTTCGCCCTCGCCGCGTTGCTCTCCGCCTGGAACGCGCGCTCCGCCGCGGGCGGCGAGATCGCTGCGCTGTTCGGCGCTTTCGCGCTACGCCCGGTCGGCTACGCCGCCATTCTCGCCATCTGCCTCGCCATCGCCGTCTTGACCGGCTTTCTCTCTCGCGCGATCGTCTTTCGCCAATTGCGGAGCCTGCTGTGAGCGAAGTCGCCGCCCGCCCCTCCTCGATCGACCCGTCGCGCGGCGCGGCGACCGTGCTGCGTTCGCTCGCCTTCAACGTCGTCTTCTACGTCGCGATCGTCGGGCTGATGGTCCTCGGCCTACCGACCTTGGTCGCCGGCCGCCGCAGCGTCATCGGCCTCGCGCGGCTCTGGGGCGCGGTCTCAGTCTGGTTGCTGTCGCGCATCGCCGGCCTGCGGATCGAATATCGCGGCGTCGACAACATTCCCGCCGACGGCTTCATCCTCGCTTCCAAGCACGAATCCTTCCTCGAGACCTTCGCGCTGCTCAAGCACGCGCCCGATTTCGCCATCATCCTCAAAAAGCAATTGGTTTTCCTGCCGCTGTTCGGCCTCTATCTGCTGGCGGCCGGGCAGATCGCCATCGACCGCTCGCACGCCCGCCGCGCCCTCGCGCAGATGATCGCCAAGGCGCGCGCCGTGCTCGCCGACGGCCGCCAGTTGTTCATCTATCCCGAGGGCACGCGCCGCCCGCCTGGCGCGCCGCCGCGCTACAAGTCGGGCGTCGCCGCGCTCTACGCCGCGACCGGCGCGCCCTGCCTCCCGGTCGCGCTGAACACCGGCCTCTATTGGGCCCGGCGCGGCTTCACCCGTCGGCCCGGCGTCGCCGTGATCGAATACCTGCCGCCGATCCCCCCCGGCCTCGCCCGCGCCGCTTTCCTCGCCCGCCTCGAAAGCGACATCGAAACCGCCTGCGCCCGGCTCAACGCCGAGGCGGTCGCCGCCGACCCGCGACTCGCCCGGGTTCTCGCCGCCGGCAAGGCGACCGTCGACAAGCCCGGAGACGCCGATTCGAAACGACGGGCTTGACGCGCGTCATCGTTTGTTCTATGTTTGTTCCATCCCTTTCGGAGATGGAACGATGCTGGCGGCCCTCGACGCCTTTTCGCCCGCCTTCGCCGTGTCGTCCGACGACGACAAGCCGCTGTCGGCGCCGCCGACCGCCCCTTGCTTCGCCGAACCGGAAGCCGAGGCGCTCGCTGGGCTGATCGACGAGGGTCTGTCGCCGCGTTTCTGCGCCTGGCGCGGCGCCTCGGGGCGGCGTTACATCTTTTCGGCCTACCCGGCCGCCGCCTGCCCGGCCTACTGCGACGCGGTGCTGATCGCGGTCGACCGCGACTTCGCCGGCCGTCGCCGCGCCGTCGCCTTCCTCGACACCGGGACCTTCCCCGAGCCGGTGCTGGCCCGCGCCGCCAAGTCCCTCGCCGCCTTCGGCGATCGGCTCGAATTTCATCTGCATCTGCTCGCCGCGACGCCACAGGAACGCGCCGCGGCGATCGCCGACCTCGCCGCCGCCGCTCACCCGGCGCGCAGCTGAGCGGCGAGCCATTCGAGCTCGCCGTCGACGATCCCCAGCGCGCGCAGGTTGTCGCGCGTGGCGAGCACGTATTCGGCGTTGTCGCCCGACTGCCCGGCCGCGTCGCGCACCAGCTTCAGCGTCGCCTCGCGCGACATCGCGCCGGCGTATTGCGCGTGGGCGCGGTCGGCGAAATAGGCCAGCGCCAGGACCCGCCGGCCGTCGTCGAGCGTCGCCGGCGCGAAGCGCTCGTGATAGACGCTGGTCACCAGCTCGCGCTCCCGCAGGTAGCGCGCCGTCGCCTCGCGTAACGCGGCTTCGACCCGGAAGGCGACGCCGCGGCACGCGCCGCCCCTGTCGAGCCCAAGCACCAGCCCGGGCCGTTCGGGCGCGCCGCGATAGACGTGCGAATAGACGCACAGTCGCCGCCGCCACCCGCGCAGCAGCGCCTGGCGCCGCTCGACATAGGCGAACCCTGGCCGCCAGATCAGCGAGCCGTAGCCGAAGACCCACAAGTCCTCCGCTTTCGCCGCCGTCGCCGTGATCCTTTCGATTGAGCATATGCCCGGCATATGCTACGCACTCCGCCTGTTGGAGGCCCGCCCATGCGCAAGGTAGCGATCTTCCGCAACAACCGGAACCAAGCTATTCGTCTCCCCAAGGAATTCCAGTTCCCCGGGGTGTCCGAGCTGACGATCGAAAAGCGCGGCGACGCTTTGTTTCTGCGTCCTGTCCGGCCGAGCTGGACCTCGCTCGCCGACGAGCCGCGCGCCGACCCCGACTTCCTGCGCGAACGTCCCGAGCTGATCGAAGACGGCCGGGTGGTGTTCGACAAAGACGACTGAGCGGCGATGACCGCCCTCTACATGCTCGACACCAACATCTGCTCGTTCATCATGCGCGAGCGGCCGCCCGCCGTCCTGGGACGGCTGCAAGCCGCCGTCGAGCAGCAGGATTCGATCGTCGTTTCGGTCGTCACCTACTATGAGATTTTGCTCGGAACCATCGGCCGCAACGCGAGCCCTCGCCACGCCGCGCTCGCGCAAGCCTTCGTCGCCCGCCTCTCCGCCATTCTTCCCTGGGACCGCGAAGCGGCCGAACAGGCCGCGCTGATCCGCAAACACCTCGCGGCGAAAGGGACCCCGATCGGCGCTGCCGACACCATGATCGCCGGCCACGCTCTCGCCGCCGACTGCGTCTTGGTGACTAACAACCCGCGCGAGTTCGCCCGCGTCCCGAACTTGCGCGTCGAAGATTGGACAGTGGACCGCTTGTGATGGAAGCAACCCTTCCGTTTCTGTCCGCCGCCGGGCTTGGCGGGATTATCGGCGCCGTCGTCACGACTTTTCTTCAGTCGTGGCTCTCACGGAGAACCGCCCTCGACGAGCGACGTTTCTGCGAAAAGAAGGACGCCTACGTCAATCTCCTCTACGCAATGCATAAATCGGAGATTGAAGACTCGCCTGATGCGGCGAAGCTCGTTGGCCATTGGACAAATGTCATCGACCTTGTCGGTTCCGCCGCAGTTCGCCGCTGCTGCCTAAGAATACGCGCCACCAATCCGCTTCCCGACGGCGCTCCTCACCCCGACCGACCGCAAGCACTGGCGGATCTGAAATCCGCGATGCGGGCCGATCTCGGCGTCGACATCGAGAATTGACGGCGTTTCCGGCCCGCCGCCTCAAGTCCCGCCGTTCCCGTCGTCCGCATGCTCGCGGCCGAAGTCGGGGGCGGCGGTCTCCTGGCCCTGCTCGACGATGCCGCGGCGGATCGCCCGCGTGCGGGTGAACAGCTCGAACAGCCCGTCGCCGTCGCCGCGCCGGATCATGCGCTGCAGCGCCGTCAGATCCTCGGTGAAGCGGCCGAGCGCCTCCAGCACCGCGTCCTTGTTGTTGAGGAAAACGTCGCGCCACATCGTCGGATCGGAAGCCGCGATGCGGGTGAAGTCGCGGAAGCCGCCGGCGGAGAATTTGATCACCTCGCCGCGCGTCGACTCTTCGAGGTCGTAGGCGGTGCCGACGATGTTGTAGGCGATCAGGTGCGGCACATGGCTGGTGATCGCCAGCACCAAGTCGTGCCGCGCCGCGTCCATCGTCTCGACGTGCGCGCCAAACGCCTCCCACAACCCCCGCACGCGTTCGACCGCCGCCGAGTCGGTCCCCTCGGGCGGGGTCAGCACGCACCAGCGGTTGACGAACAGCGTCGCGAAGCCGGCGTCCGGGCCGGAAAGCTCGGTGCCCGCCACCGGATGGCCGGGCACCAGTTGCGCGCCCTCCGGCAGATGCGGCGCCACCGCGGTGATCACCGCCCCTTTGACCGAACCAACGTCGGAGACGATCGCGCCCTGCTTCAGCGCCGGCCCGATCTCGCGCGCCAGCGCTTCGTCGGCGCCGACCGGGGCGCAGAGCATGACGAGGTCGGCGCCGGCGGCCGCCTCGGCCGCGCTCGCGACCACCGCGTCGCCGAGCTTGAGCGCCGCGGCGCGCTCGCGCGCCTCCTCAGCGATGTCGGCGATAGCGATGAAGCGCGCCGCCGCCTTGCGGCGCGCCGCCCGCGCGATCGACGAACCGATGAGGCCGACGCCGATGATCGCCACGCGCTCGAACACCGGCGCGGCGAGCGGCGGCCCGAGCCTATCGGTCATGGGGCCTTGTCCTGCATGAACTCCGCCAGCGCCGCGACCACGCCCTGGTTGGCTTCCTCCGTGCCCACGCTCATGCGCAGGCAGTCCAGCAGGCCGTAGCCGGCGACGGCGCGCAGCACGAAGCCGCGCGCGCTCAAGAAGCGGTCGGCGTCGACAGCCGTGCGGCCGGCCCGCCGCGGGAAATGCAGCAAGAGAAAGTTGCCGACGCTCGGCGTCACGCCCACCCCGAGCGCCGAAATCTTCTCGGTCAGCCAAGGCAGCCAGCGCGCGTTGTGCTCCGCCGCGGTCGCCACAAAGCCGGCGTCCTCGATCGCCGCCACGCCCGCAGCCAGCGCTGGCCCGTTGACATTGAACGGCGCGCGCACCCGGTTCAGCGCGTCCACCACCGCCGCCGGCGCGTAGGCCCAGCCGAGACGCAGGCTGGCGAGGCCGTAGATCTTCGAGAACGTCCGCGTCATCACCACGTTCTCGCTGGTCGCCACCAGCTCGATGCCCGCCGCGTAGTCGTTGCGCGTCACGTATTCGGCGTAAGCCGCGTCGAGCGTTAGGATCACGTTCTTCGGCAAGCCGGCGTGCAACCGCTTCACCTCGGCGAACGGCAGGTAGGTCCCGGTCGGATTGCTCGGGTTGGCGAGGAAGACGATCTTCGTGCGCGGCGAGACCTTGGCGAGCAGCGCGTCGACGTTGGCGGTCTCCTGCGTCTCCTCCGCGATCACCGGGACGCCGCCGGCGGCGCGGATGCAAATCGGGTACTCCAGAAAGCCGTACTGGCTGTAGAGCCCTTCGTCCCCCGGCGAGAGATAGACGTGGGCGAGCAATCCCAACAGCTCGTCGGAGCCGTTGCCGCACATGATCTGTTCGACGTCGAGACCGTAGCGCCGGGCGATCACCTCGCGCAAAGCGCGCGACGAGCCGTCGGGATAGGCGGCGAGATCGGCGGCGGCGGCGCGAAAGGCTTCGACGGCGCGCGGCGAAGGACCGAGCGGCGATTCGTTGGAGGAGAGCTTATGAACCTTGGCGAGCCCGGCGACGGCGCTCTTGCCCGGCACATAGGCGTCGATCGCCATGACTTCGGCGCGCGGTTGCGGTCGCAGGGTCTTCGTCAACATCTCCGTTTCCTCTTTGCTAGCTCAAGTTCGCCGCGGGCGCAGGTTCGACCCGTCGTAGCGCGCGGCGTGCGCGCCGACTTCGACGCTGCGCACGTCGGCCGCGCCCGCTTCGATCAGCGCTTCCGCCGCCGCCCCTTCCGGAAGCGCGCCAGGCCGCGCGATCAACAACGCCAGGCCGGCGCCTTCGGCCGCGTTGCCGACGATCTCGCCGCCGAGCGCGGCGATCGCCTGCGGGTACGCCCCACGCCATCGGTCGAGCCGCGTCGCCTCCAGCACCACGTCGCGCGCCGCGCCGTCGGCGAGCGGCTTCGACACCACGAACACCGGCATCCCCGCCGGATGGTCGGGCCGTTCGATGATCGGCAGGCGCGCGATCACCTTCGGCGCCCCCGCGCCAACCAGGCTCATCCACCACGCCCCGGCGCCGCGCCCGCCGTCGACCGCGACCATGCCGAGATCGTTCGGCGCCTTCTCCACCGCGTCGATCACCGCCTTCGCGCTCATGTGCGGCGCGCATGGCACGGTAAACCCGAAGTGGAACCGCGCCGAGTCGCGCATCGCCGCGTCGCCGCGCGACACGTCGAGGTGCAGGCTGTAGGGCGACTGCACATAGGTGAAAGTCGAGATGATGACGCGCCAGATGCTCTCGACCGTGTCGAGCGGCAGGTGGCCCCGGTGGCGTTCGACCAGCGCGCGCATCATCGCCGCCTCGCGCGCCGGCCGGAACGCCAAGCCCCCGCCTTGGCGCGCCTTGATGGCGATCAGCTCGTCGATGACGCGGCCGCGATCGATCAAAAGCGCGTGCATCGCCGCGTCGATGCGGTCGATCTCCACGCGCAGCTTGGCGAGCGCGTCGGCGGCGGGTTCGGGCAACGGCGTCGCGCTCCGCAGTCAGGTGTTCATCGATTCGAAGAAACCGGCGTTGCTCTTCGTCTCGCGCAGCTTGCCGAGCAGGAACTCGATCGCGTCGACCGTGCCCATCGGATTGAGGATGCGGCGCAGCACGTACATCTTCTTGAGGATGTCGGGCGGCACGAGCAGCTCCTCCTTGCGGGTGCCCGAGCGAGTGATGTCCATCGCCGGAAAGGTGCGCTTGTCGCTGACCTTGCGATCGAGAATGATTTCCGAGTTGCCGGTGCCTTTGAACTCTTCGAAGATCACTTCGTCCATGCGCGAGCCGGTGTCGATCAGCGCCGTGGCGATGATCGTCAGCGAACCGCCTTCCTCGATGTTGCGCGCCGCGCCGAAGAAGCGCTTCGGCCGCTGCAGCGCGTTGGCGTCGACGCCGCCGGTCAGCACCTTGCCCGACGACGGCACGACGGTGTTGTAGGCGCGTCCGAGGCGGGTGATCGAATCGAGCAGGATGACGACGTCGCGGCCGTGCTCGACCAGGCGCTTGGCCTTTTCGATCACCATTTCCGCCACCTGGACGTGGCGCACCGCGGGCTCGTCGAAGGTCGAAGAAATCACCTCGCCCTTCACCGATCGCTGCATGTCGGTGACTTCCTCCGGCCGTTCGTCGATCAGCAGCACGATCAGGAAACATTCCGGGTGGTTGGCCGTGACCGATTGGGCGATGTTCTGCAACAGCACCGTCTTGCCGGTGCGCGGCGGAGAGACGATCAGCGCGCGCTGGCCTTTGCCGATCGGCGAAACAATATCGATCACCCGCACCGACAAGTCCTTCCGCGTCGGGTCGTCCAACTCGAGGCGCAGCCGCTCGTCAGGATAGAGCGGGGTCAGATTGTCGAAATGAACCTTGTGGCGCGTCTTCTCCGGGTCCTCAAAGTTGATCGCGTTGCACTTGAGCAGCGCGAAATAGCGTTCGCCTTCCTTCGGGCTGCGGATCACTCCCTCGACCGTGTCGCCGGTGCGCAACCCGAGCCGGCGAATCTGCGACGGCGAGACGTAGATGTCGTCCGGGCCGGCGAGATAATTGGCGTCGGCGGAACGCAGAAAGCCGAATCCGTCCTGCAGGATCTCGATCACGCCCTCGCCGATGATCTCAACCTCTCGCGACGCGAGCTGCTTGAGGATGGCGAACATCAGCTCCTGCTTGCGCATGATCGAGGCGTTCTCGACCTCGTTCTCCTCCGCGAAGGCTAGCAGCTCGGTCGGCGATTTCTTCTTGAGGTCCTTGAGCTTAATTTCCCGCATCGGGACGTCCTCTGAATTCGCTCGCGCGTTGGCGCGTTGGCGACGGGTTGGAGAAGCGGAGAGGGCGGAATCGAAGCGAAGCCGCTGCTTGCCTGGGCCGGCGATCGCCAGCGCGGATCGGCGCGATCGGCCGGACGCGGGAAGCGCCCGCTAAAGGTGGGAATGCTTGCTTAATCGGCTTTTGCGATTCTTTCAACGGTCTTTTGGCGGCCGAGCGTCGGTTGCGCTCGCCAGGCCTTGAACACCGCTAAGATGACAATGAAGATCAGCGGCAGCGTCGCAATCGCGTCGAGGACCCGGTGCGCGACCTGCGGGCGGCGATCGGCGTCCCGAGCCTTGGCGGCTCGCGTGGCGGAGTCGGAGAACGGCGGCGCAAGCGTCCGGGAGACCGCGCGTCGTGAGGTCGGAGCGCGGGAATGACGGCGCGCGTTTGCGGCGAATGGAGCGCGGCGCCCTCTCGAGGAGCGCTATAAGAGAATTTGGAATCAAGAAGGCTGTTGCTTCTCTTTTGTGAGGGGGGGAAAACGCAAAGGCAACGCAATCCGTCAATCGCGCCGCCGCGAGCATCGTGGCGCCGTGGCGCCAGACGACGGTTAAGCGCCTGGGGAGAAGTTTACGATTTGTTAACCCTTTCCGCGCCGAAGCGGCGGCGGCGCCTGTGGACGGATCTGCAGCTATCCCCGCAATTGCCGATCGCCGGTCAACCGGGCAGACTGTTTGTCCCACCCCGCGCGCCTGTTGACGAGTCGGCGTAGATCGAGGCCGCTTCGCGGCGCCGGCCGTTGCGTCCATCCATTCGTCCACGCCTGTCCACAGCGCCAAACCCTGGTTATAACCGCTGTTCGAGTCCTCGAGGGGCGGTCGATGGGGCGCAGCTACTTTCATCTTCATTTGGTGTCCGACTCGACCGGCGAAACGCTGATCGCCGTGTCGCGGGCCGCCGCCGCCCAGTACCAAGGGGTGGCGTCGATCGAGCACGTCTACCCGTTGGTGCGCACCCGCGCCCAGCTCGAGCGGGTGATCGCCGAGATCGACAACGCGCCGGGCATCGTGCTGTTCACGCTTGTCGACCGCGAATTGGCGGAGCGCCTCGAGGCCGCCTGCGGGGCCGGCGGCTCGCCGTGCCTTTCGGTGCTCGGGCCGGCGCTCAACCTCTTTCAATCCTATCTCGGGCAGAGTTCGACGCCGCGCGCGGGCGCGCAGCACATGCTCAACCCCGAGTATTTCCGGCGCATCGACGCCTTGAACTTCACCATGGCGAACGACGACGGCCAAACGCCCGAGAATCTCGCGCAAGCCGACATCGTCATCATCGGCGTCAGCCGGACCTCGAAAACGCCCACGAGCATCTATCTCGCCAACCGGGGCTACAAGACCGCCAACATTCCCTTCGTTCCCGGCATTCCCCTGCCGCGCTCGCTCGACGGCCTGCGCGGGCCGCTGGTCGTCGGCCTGATCGCCACGGCCGAGCGCATCATCCAGATCCGCCAGAATCGCCTGCTAACGCTGCGCGCCGATTCCGACACCGAATACGTCGACCGCGTCGCGGTGGCCGAAGAAATCGCCAGCGCGCGGCGACTGTTCAGCGCCCGCGCCTGGCCGATCATTGACGTGACGCGCCGCTCGATCGAAGAAACCGCCGCGGCGATTCTCGACCTCTATCGCGAACACCGCCTGAAGTTCATCGCCCAAGCCTAAAGCCGCCGTTCGATGTCGCTTGCTTCCTCCCTTTGGATCGGCCGGGAAAAACTGGTCCTGGCCTCGAAAAGCGCCGGTCGCCGACGGCTGCTCGAAGGCGCGGGGCTGCCCTTCGAGGTCGATCCGGCCGACCTCGACGAACGCGCGCTCGAAGAGACTCGGATCGCGCGCGGGGAATCCGGGGAGACCCTCGCGGCGACGCTGGCGCGCGCCAAGGCGCTCGCCGTCAGCACCCGCTGGCCGGGCGCGCCCTGCCTCGGCGCCGACCAGACGCTCACCCTCGACGGCAAGCCGCTGCACAAGTCGGACACGCCGGAGGAGGCGGCGCGGATGCTCGCGGCGCTGAGCGGGCGCGTCCACAAGCTGACCTCGGCCTTCGCGCTGGCCCGCGACGGCCGCCTGCTCGACGAGGACCAGGACAGCGCCGAACTGACCATGCGGCCGCTCGACGCGCGGCGAATCGACCTCTACCTTGCCTGCGCCGGCCCGGCGGCGCTGGCGAGCGTCGGCGTCTACCAAGTCGAAGGCCTCGGCCAGCACCTGTTCGAGAGGATCGAGGGCGACCACACCACCATCGTCGGCCTGCCGATGCTGAAGTTGCTCGCCTGCCTGCGCCGGCAGGGACTGCTCGCGCTATGAGCGGCCACGCCCCTCTGCGCGCAGGCGTCTGCGGGTGGCCGGTCGCCCACTCGCGCTCGCCCTTGATCCACGGCTACTGGCTCAAATCGCTTGGCGTCGACGGCGTCTACGAACGCTTCCCGACGCCGCCGGGAACGTTTTCCGCCTTCGCCGCGTCGATCGGGGTCGATCGACTGGTCGGCGCCAACGTCACCCTGCCGCACAAGGAGGCGGCGTTCGCCGCCTGTGGCGAGCTCACCGCCGCCGCGCGCGGCGCGGGGGCGGTCAACACCCTATGGCGCGAGGGCGGCGCGCTGTGCGGCGACAACACCGACGTCGCCGGCTTGCTCGCCAATCTCGACGCGGAAGCGCCGGAGTGGCGGCGCCAAGGCGGCGAGGCGATAGTTCTCGGCGCCGGCGGGGCGGCGCGCGCGGTGGTCTACGCGCTGCTGTCGCAAGGCTGCGGACGGGTGACGATCGTCAACCGTACGTTCGCGCGCGCCGAGGCGCTGGCGGCGAGCTTTGGCGCGGCGGCCGAAGCGGTCGCTTGGGAGGCGCTGCCGGGCCGTCTCGCCGGAGCGGGCCTGCTGATCAACGCGACCTCGCTCGGCATGTCCGGGCAGGCGGCGGTGGAAATCGACCTCAAGCCGATGAAGGGCGCGGCGGTGGTCGCCGACATCGTCTATGTTCCGTTGCAAACGCCGCTGATCGCGGCGGCGCGGCGACGGGATTTGCGCGCCGTCGGAGGGTTGGGGATGCTGCTGCATCAGGCGGCGCCCGCGTTCGCGCGCTGGTTCGGGACGCGCCCGACGGTGACGCCGCAATTGCGCGCGCTGGTCGAGGCCGACATCGCCGCGGGGGGGAAGGAGACGGCGTGATCGTCGCAGGGCTGACAGGGTCGATCGCGATGGGCAAGACCACGGTCGCGAAGATGTTCGCCGCGCTCGGGGCGCCGGTGTTCGACGCCGACCTGGCGGTGCGCGCCTACTATCGCTCGGCCGGCGCGGCGACGGTCGACGCGGCGTTTCCCGGCGTCGCCGCCGCCGGCGAGGTCGATCGCGTCAAGCTCGCCGCCGCCGCCTTCGCCGACCCTGCGGCGCTGGGGCGCCTGGAGGCGATCGTCCACCCCGAAGTGACGCGGCGGCGGCGCGCGTTCCTCGAAAAGGCCGCCGCCGAGGGGCGGCGCGTCGCCGTCGTCGACGTGCCGCTGTTGTTCGAGACCGGCGGCGACCGGACGGTCGACCTCGTCGTCGTCGTCAGCGCCGGCGAGGCGGCGCAACGCGCTCGCGCGCTCGGCCGTCCGGGAATGAGCGAAGCGAGGCTGGCGACGATTCTCGCCCGCCAAACGCCCGATCGCGAGAAACGGCGGCGCGCCCATTGGGTCATCGACACCAGCGGCCCGTTCGACCGCACGCGCGCGCAGGTCGCCGGCGTGCTGCGCGCGATCGCCGCCGCGCCCGGTCGGAGAAGCGTCGATGCGTGAGATCGCGCTCGACACCGAGACCACCGGCCTCGATCCGGGGCAGGGGCACCGCATCGTCGAGATCGGCGCGGTCGAGATCGTCAATCAGATCGCCACCGGGGCCACGTTTCACACGCTGATCAACCCAGAGCGCGAGGTGCCCGAGGAGGCGCTTCGCATCCACGGCCACTCGACCGAATCCCTGCGCGGCAAGCCGAAGTTCGCCGAGGTGGTCGACGACATGCTCGCCTTCCTCGGCGACGATCGGCTGGTGATCCACAACGCCGAATTCGACCTGCGTTTCCTCAACGCCGAGCTCGCCGCGCTCGGTCGGCCGCCGCTGCCGGCGGACCGGGTGGTCGACACGCTGGCGCTGGCGCGGCGCAAGCATCCCGGCGCGCCCAACAGCCTCGACGCGCTATGCGACCGCTACCACATCGATCGCACGCGGCGCGTGCGCCACGGTGCGCTGCTCGATGCGGAGATCCTGGTCGAAGTCTACGGCGAGCTGACCGGCGGGCGGCAGCGTTCGCTGTCGTTCGCGGCGGAGAACGACCGCGACCGCGCCGCCGGCTCAGCCGCCTCGGCGCGGCGGCCGCGGTCCGCGCCGGCCGTGCGCGAGCCGAGCGAGAACGAATCCCGCGCGCACCGCGCATTTGTCGACGCCCTCGGCGAAGCGGCGATCTGGCGGCGCTATGCGGGCGCCGGGAGCGAGAAAGCCTAGACCGGGCGAGGCGGGTTGGGATTGGCGTTGGCGTTGGCGGCGGCGAGGCGCTGCAGATACAGGCGCTGGAAGTCGATCGGCTCGACGTAGAGCGGCGGATAGCCGCCCCCGCGCACCGCATCGGCGACGATCTGCCGCGCGAACGGGAAGAGGATGCGCGGCCCCTCGATCATCATTAGAGGCTGCACCTGCTCGGCGGGGATGTTCTCGATCCGGAACACGCCGGCGTAATCGAGCTCGAACTTGAACAGCGCCGAAGCGCCTTCGCCGGCGCCGCCTTCCAGCGTGAGGCTCACCTCGTAGTCGTTGGCGGCGAGCTGGCGCGCGGCGACGTTGACCTGAAGGCTGACGTTCGGGCTCTGCGGCTGCTGCGACAGGGTGCGCGGAGCGTTGGGGTTCTCGAACGACAAGTCCTTGGTGTATTGCGCAAGCACGGCAAATCGCGGCGTCGCGGCGCCCTGCCCCTCGGCGCCGTTGCTGTTCTGGTCGGCCATTCCCTCACTCCTCGCCCGTTCGGGCGCTCGCTCGCCGCCCATGCGCGTTTTGGCCGCGCCGGCGAGCCGCGTCGCGGGAGGCCGGTTAGCCCGACCTCCCATCCGGCGCGTCGCGTAACACGCGGCCGTCGCGCGAACAAGGATGGCCGCGGCGGTTCGGGGAGGGCGCCGGCTATAGCCGCGGCCAGGAGAAGTCGTCGGCGCGGCCGGCGCGGGGGTCGACCGGCTCGCCAAGCCGCAACACGCGCATGACCGCGACCGGCTCGACCGCCGGCGTCGCCTCGCGCTCCGCCAGCGCTCCGCCCGGCGAGGTCGGACGCGCGGTCAGCGACAGGATGGGGCCGGCCTCCGGTTTCGGCGGCTCGATCGGCGCCTCCGCGCCCGGCGCCGGCGGCCCCTCGGGCGCTCCCATCTCGCGGCGAATCTGCGCGTTGATGTCGCCGGCCTCCTGCTCGATGTCGGGCGGCAGCATCGCGAGGTCGTTCTGCGGCTTCGTCTTGTCGCGAACGCGGCGGATCTCCGAATCGAGAAAGCTCGCCAACTTGCGCGCGCCCGCCTTGGTCAACAGCACGCCGTCGGAGTCGCGCAGCTTGACGTTCTGGCCGTCGACGTCGGGCCCGTAGGCGTCGTATTGGCCGTCCTCGTCGGCGAAGGCGTCCCAGACGTCGACATATTTCGCGCCGGCCTTCTCCGCCCGTTCGCGGTCGATCTCGTTGAGCTTGACCGCCTCCGCGTTGAGCTTGTCCGAACGCATCGGCGGCAGGCCGACCCAGGCGACCGGGATGTGCGCGGCGGCGAATGGCGCGACCGTCGCATCAACCCGCTGGCCGTAGACCTCGCGCCAACGGTTGGTCAACGGCTCAAGCGTCTCCGCGCCGTCCCGCATCTGCTGGAAGTCGTTGACGCCCATCATGATCACGACGAAATCGACGTGATCCTTGCCGGTCGCGAGTTCGCGGGCCGCCTTTGGCCAGTCGTAATAGTCCGGCCGCGTCAGCCCGGAAGCGTCGCGCGACTTGTCGGCGACGGCGACGTCCGGCTTGTCGGCGAAGGTCTGCGTCAGGCCGTTGGCGGCGAGCACGCCGAAGCTGTCGCCGAGCACGTCGATGAAGAAACCGGGCTGGATCGGCGCGCCCCCGGGCGCGCCCGGCGCGCGGGTGGTCGTCGCCGGGACGAAGTCGCGCTTGTGCGGGCGGCGCGTCGGGGCCGGAGGCGTCGGCGACGTCGCCGCCGGGCCGCCAAACAGGTGGGAGAGGAAATCGCCGAGCCCGCCGCCTTGGGCGATCGCCGTCGTCGGCCCGCTCAGCGCGACGCATAGCGCCGCGACGGCCGTCAAACGCGCCAGACGCGCGAGTTTTCGACGATCAAACGCGCGCTTCATCTCGCCCAGTGCCCGCGCCGCCGCTCTTCCGCGCCTCATTATCGCGCGATCGCGTCGGAAATCCGGCGGCCGGGTCCTTCCTAGCCCGCCTCGCCGGCGCGGCGCAACTTCTTGAGCAATGCCGGCGTCGGGTAGCCGTCCGGCGTCGCGCCGATCGACTCCTGGTAGGCGCGCAGCGCCGCGCCGAGCGCCTCGCCGGCGTGGCCGTCGATGTCGCCGACCTCGTAGCCGAGGGCCTTGAGCCGGGTCTGCATTTCGCGGACCTCGTCTTGCGTCAGCGGAACGTCGTGGACCGGCCAGGCGACGCGGACCCGGCCGCGGCCAAAGATCGCGTCGCCGAGCAGGCCGACGCCGAACGCGTAGGCGGTCGAGTTGTTGTAGCTCTTGATGACCTTGAAATTGGCGGTGACGAGGAAGATCGGCCCGCCGAGGCCGGCGGGCGTCATCAGCCGCGCCTCGCCCTTTTTCGGCAGCGCGCGGCCGTCGGCGCGCTTCACCCCGCGCGCGGCGAACGACGCGAACGGCGCAAGCCGCGAAAAATCGGCCGCGGCGAGCTTGAAGCCCTTGGGCAAGCGGACCTCGAGCCCCCAAGGCTCGCCCGCGACCCAGCCGTGCTTGGCGAGGTAATTGGCGGTCGAGCCGATCGCGTCGGGCGCGCTATCCCAGATGTCGCGACGGCCATGGCCCTCGAAATCGACGGCGTAGTCGATGAAGCTCGACGGCATGAACTGGGTCTGGCCCATCGCGCCCGCCCAGGACCCCTTCATGTCGGCGACGCCGATGTCGCCTTTCTCAAGGATGGTCAGCGCGGCGATCAGCTCGTCGCGGAAATAGTCGCCGGCGACATGGGCGTAGGCGAGGCTGGCGAGGGCGCGCACGACGTTGTTCGAACCTTGGAAGGCGCCGAATTCCGTCTCCATGCCCCACACGCCCATCAGCACGGCGCGATCGACGCCGTAGTCGGCCTCGGCCTTGGCGAGCCAAGCGCGGAACTTCTCGACCTTGACACGGCCGGCCCGGACGCGCCGTTCAGAGACGGCGGTCGCCAGATAGTCCCAGATCGGCGTGACGAATTCGGGCTGCGCGTCGGCGTGGGCGACGACCGTCGGATCGAAGGTCACGCCGTCGAAAGCGGCGTCGAAGGTGGCGCGCTCGACCCCGCGCGCCTGCGCGAGCGGCCAAAGCTGGGCGACGAAGGCGCGAAAGTCCGCTTCGCTCCGCTCGGCGTCGTCGGCGCGCGCCGGCGGCGGCTGGCAGGCGAGCGCCAGCGCCAGCGCGGCCGCCAGCAGCGCCGCAAACAGGCGCGCGACGGCGCGCCAGCTCGCGGCGGGCGAGGGTCGATGCAAATGGACGGGCGCGAATGTCGACATCGCTGTTCCTCGCGCGAGGCTCAGAACTAGGCTACCGGCGAGCCGTTGAGAAGAAATTAACCATGACGACGATTCGCGCCGCCGCTGCGCGGCCGGCTTTAGCGAGGCAGGCTCGCCGAGCGAGACGGCGAGCAAGGAGACGCTGATGATCTTGGAGACCTACACGCGGGCGTTCGTCGACGCGGGCGCGCTCGACCGCAGCGTCGCGTTCTACAAGGCCTTGCTTTCCGGAGAGCAAACCTTGCGCTTCGTCTATCCCGAGGCCGGGCTGGAGCTCGCCGCCGTCTCGTCGCCGCGCCTGTCGGTGCTGATCATCGCCGGGCCGCCGGCGAAGCGCGCGCCGTTCGAGGCGACGCGGCTGACGATCAAGGTCGATGCGCTGGAGCCGTTCCTGGCGACGCTGAAGGAGGCGGGCGCCGAGCAGCTCGAACCGATTCAGACGACGCCGGTCGGGCGCAAGACACGCTTCCGCCATCCCGACGGCCTGGTGGTCGAATACGTCGACCACACGGCGCGTCGAGACCCTTAGTCGTCGTCCTTCATGTCCTCGGGGCGCGGCATCAAGACGATGTTGTAGCCGGCGTCGACGAAATGCACCTCGCCGGTCACGGCGGCGGCGAGATCGGAGAGCAGATACAGCGCCGCGCCGCCGACATCCTCGATCGTCACGCTGCGCCGCAACGGCGAATGGCGGCGCTGGAAGCTGAACATGAAACGCGCTTCGGCGATGCCGGCGCCCGCCAGCGTGCGCACCGGACCGGCCGAGATGGCGTTGACGCGAATCCCCGCCGGGCCGAAATCGGCGGCGAGATAGCGCACGCTCGCCTCCAGAGCCGCCTTGGCGAGGCCCATCACGTTGTAGTTGGGCATGACGCGCGTCGCGCCGGCGAAAGTCAGCGTCAGCATCGCGCCGCCGTTCGGCATCAGCTCGGCGGCGCGCCGAGCGATCT
This sequence comes from uncultured Bradyrhizobium sp., assembly GCA_964552445.1. Taxonomy (GTDB): domain Bacteria; phylum Pseudomonadota; class Alphaproteobacteria; order Rhizobiales; family Beijerinckiaceae; genus Roseiarcus. The sequence continues at coordinate 21,120 of CAZKHF010000017.1, forward strand.
CGGTGAAGGAGAAGGCCGAGACCACCATGGTGCGGACGAAATTGTCGCGCGTCGTGTCGGCGTAGCGGCCCTTGAGCTCGTTGCGGTCGGAGAAGCCGATGCAATGGACGACGAAGTCGAGCGTCTGCCAGCGTCCTTTCAGCGCCGCGAAGGCGGCGTCGAGGCTGGCGAGGTCCTCGACGTCGCAGGGCACCAGGAATTGCGAACCGATGCTTTCGGCCAGCGGCCGCACCCGCTTGGCGAGCGGCTCGCTCTGGTAGGTGAAAGCGAGCTCGGCGCCGGCGGCGGCGAGCGCCTGGGCGACGCCCCAGGCGATCGAATGGTCGTTAGCGACGCCCATCACCAGGCCGCGCTTGCCCGTCATCAGGCCGGATTTCGTTCCGCTCATGTCTCTCTTAGGATTTCAGGCGTCGACTTGCTTGAAGACGACCGTCGCGTTGGCACCGCCGAAGCCGAAGGAGTTGGAAAGCGCCGCGCCGATCGGGACATTGTCGCGCCGCGCGCGCACGATCGGCATATCGGCGAAGGCGGGATCGAGCTCGTCGATATGGGCGCTCTCGCAGATGAAGCTGTTCTGCATCATCAACAGGCAGTAGATCGCCTCGTGGACCCCAGTCGCGCCCTGGGAATGGCCGGTGAGCGACTTGGTCGCCGAGATCGGCGGACATTTGTCGCCTGAGCCGAACACTTCGCGCAACGCCTCGATCTCCTTGACGTCGCCGACCGGCGTCGAGGTGGCGTGGGGGTTGATGTAGTCGATCGGCGCCTTCGCGGTCGCCAGCGCCTGGCGCATGCAGCGCGCCGCGCCCTCGCCGGAAGGCGCGACCATGTCGGCGCCGTCGGAGGTGGCGCCGTAGCCGACGATCTCGCCGTAGACGCGCGCGCCGCGCGCCTTGGCGCGCTCGTAGTCCTCGAGAACGACAATGCCCGCGCCCGCCGAGATGACGAAGCCGTCGCGGTTCTTGTCGTAGGCGCGCGAGGCGCGCGCCGGCGTGGCGTTATAGGCCGACGACATCGCGCCCATCGCGTCGAACAGCGCCGACAGCGTCCAGTCGAGCTCCTCGCAGCCGCCGGCGAACATCACGTCGTGGCGACCGGCGAGGATCTGCTCGTAGGCCGCGCCGATGCAATGGTTGGAAGTCGCGCAAGCCGAGGAGATCGAATAGGCGAGGCCCTTGATCTTGAACCAGGTCGACAACGTCGCCGAAGCGGTCGAGCACATCCCCTTCGGCACCGCGTAAGGGCCGATGCGCTTCGGCCCGCCCTTGGCGCGCGTCACGTCGGCCGCCTCGACGATGGCGTGGGTCGAAGGGCCGCCCGAGCCGACGATGAGGCCGGTGCGCTCGTTGGAGACTTCGTTCGGCTCGAGGCCGCTGTCGCGGATCGCCTGGTCCATGGCGACGTGGCACCAGGCGGTGCCGCCGCCGTGAAAGCGTAGCGCGCGGCGGTCGAGAAGCTGCTCCGGCTTCACGGTCGGAGCGCCGTAGACCTGGCTACGGAAGCCGAGTTCGGCGTATTGCTCGGCGCGGGAGACGCCCGACCTCGCCTCGCGCAGGCTCGCCAGAACCTCCTGCGCGTTGGCGCCGATCGAGGAGACGATCCCCATGCCGGTGACGACCACCCGCCTCATTGCCTTACTCCCACCATCCGCCGCCGGACCGCCAAACGCTCAGGCGTGACTCGGCTGCGGGCCGCCGAACAGGCCGACGCGCATGTCCTTGACCTCGTAAATGCGCCGTCCGTCGACCTCCAGCCAGCCGTCGGCGATCCCGAGAATGAGCTTGCCCTTGAATATGCGCTTCACGTCGACGCCGTAGATCACTTTCTTGATGGTGGGCAGCACCTGGTCGATGAACTTCACCTCGCCGACCCCGAGCGCGCGGCCGCGGCCGGGAAGGCCGAGCCAGCCGAGGAAGAATCCGGTGAGCTGCCACAGCGCGTCAAGCCCCAGGCAGCCCGGCATCACCGGATCGCCCTTGAAATGGCAGCCGAAAAACCACAGCTCGGGTTTGATGTCGAATTCGGCGCGCACGCCGCCCTTGCCGTGGGCCCCGCCGGTCTCGCTGATGTCGGCGATGCGGTCGAACATCAGCATCGGCGGCAGCGGCAGCTGGGCGTTCCCCGCCCCGAACAGATCTCCGCGCGCGCAGGCCAACAGGTCTTCGTAGGCGAAATGAGAACGCCGTTCCGACATCTTCCGGTGAGTTCCTCGGGTAGCGGGACGCCCTCCCGCAGCGCGCCGCGCTTCGCCGGGCTTCCTAACACAGCCGCGCGCAAGCCGAAAGCGTCACGCGCGTCAACCAGGGCTCCGAACTCGGGTTAACGGGGGTTAACGGGTTGCGCGGGGCGTGATTC
>CAZKHF010000018.1:0-23193 GCA_964552445.1 uncultured Bradyrhizobium sp.
CGGTGCTGGCGCTCGGCTACGCCGGCTGGGCCTCCGGCCAGCTCGAAAGCGAGATTCTCGCCAACGGCTGGCTGGTGTCGCCCGCCGACGCGCGGCTGATCTTCGATCCCGACTACGAGAACAAGTACGACCGCGCGCTGGCGCTGCTCGGCGTCAACGCCGCCTGGTTGTCGAGCGACGCCGGCCACGCGTAAGGCGCGAGCGCGTCGGGGTTTCCCCCGTCAGAGCGGCGTCCCATCCTTGCGACTGTAGCGGACGCGGCCGTCGTCGACGGCGGCGACGAGATCGACGTCCGCGTAATGCGCGCGGTCGCGCGTCGCACGCGCGCCGATCTCCAGGTAAACGGCGTTGCGATCGGAGCGGTTCGCCAGGCGATGGCCGTTGGCGACCCCCGCCTTGAACCCGGCGGCGTCGCCCGGCCGCAGGACCGTCTCGCCTTCGTCCTCGATCAGCGTGAGCTCGCCTTCGAGCAGGTAGACGAACTCGTCCTCGTTCTCATGCCAATGGCGAAGGGACGAGGCCGCGCCCGGTTCGAGCGTCGTCAGATTGACGCCGAACTGGCTGAGCCCGACCGCGTCGCCCAGCGCCTTGTGCAAACGGCCGGCGAGCGCGGCGCGATAGGGCGCCGGATAGCCGGCGCGCGCTTTGACGGGCAAACTGGCGATGTCGATCTTAGGCATGCTGCGCCTCGCAGTCGATCGCGGAAGGTCGCGGCGCCGCCTCAGCGACGGCTTTCGTCGATGCGCTTCAGCGCCGTCTCGGGGCTCGCGTAGGCTTCCTGCAGGTCGACGCTCCAATAGCGCAGCTCGTCGAGGGGAATGGGAACGCCGGTGACCGCGCAGCGGACAAAGGCGCCGGGGCGCAGGACGCGCAGGTCGCCGTCGAGATATTGAACCACCGCCTCGTCGGCGGCGTTCGGGGGACGCGCCTCCATTCTGTTCATGAGCCTTCCATCCTGACTTCAGCGGCGCGCCGCGCGCCGCTCGGAGCCCCCGCCGCCAGCGTCCCCCGCTTACCCCCGCGCGCGGCGAAACGCCAGCCGAAACGGAAGCGCTTAAGCGCCGACGACGCGCCGCGCGTAGCGCGGGCCGAGGCTGGTGAGCAGCGTGTAGCCGATCGTGCCGCAAGCGGCGGCAAATTCGTCGAGGTCGGCGCCGGGGCCGAACAGCCGCGCCCATTCCCCAGGCCGCGCCGCCGATTCGGGCAGGTCGGTGACGTCGGCGATGGCGAGGTCCATGGAGATGCGCCCGACCAGCGGACAGCGCCGGCCGGCGACCACCACCGACGCGCCTTCGCGCCCGTCGAGGCCGCCGGCGGCGCGCGGCAGGCCGTCGGCGTAGCCGACCGGCAGCGTCGCCAGCCGCGCGCGCCGGCGCGCCGTCCACTGGCCGTTGTAGCCGCAGGTCTCCCCCGGCTCGATCCAGCGCGTCTGCTGGATGGCGACGTCGAGCGCGACGACCGGCTTCATCGGGTTCGGCGCGCCGGGCGTCGGATTGCCGCCGTAGAGCGCGTAGCCCGGCCGGGCGAGGTCGAAGATCGGCCGAGAGGCCAAAAACACGCCCGACGAATTGGCGAGCGAGGCGGCGAGCGCCGGGTAGGCGGCGCGCGCCGCCGCGAAGCGGGCGATCTGCTTGGCGTTGCGCGGGTCGTCGGACAGCTCCGAGGAGACGAAATGGCTGATCAGCAGGTCGGCGCCGGCGGTTCCCCAGCGCGCGGTGGCGGCGTTGAGCGCGTCGAGCGAAGCGAAGCCGAGGCGGTTCATGCCGGTGTCGAGATGCAGCGCGCAGGGCGGCGGCGGACTTAAGGTCGCGGCGAAGGCGGCCCAGCGCTCGAGCTCCTCGGCGCTTCCGATCACCGGCGCGAGGCGATGGACCGCGTAGTCCGCCTCGGGGTCGGCGGTCGCCTCCAGGCCGTTCAGCGCGTAGAGCCGCGCGTCGGCCTGCGGCAGAGCGGCGCGCGCGCGCCGGCCCTCGGAAGCGTGGGCGACGAAAAATGCGCGGCACCCCGCCGCGTAGAGCGCCGGGGCGACCCGCCCGACGCCGAGGCCGTAGCCGTCAGCCTTGATCACCGCGCCGCAGCCGGCCGGCGCGGCGCGGCCGGCCAGCAGCCGCCAGTTGTCGGCGAGCGCGGAAAGATCGATGGTGAGGACGCTGGGGGCGGCGAGGGAAGGCGAAGACATTAAAGAAACCTGACCAATGCGACGGCGTTTGCTCCCTCGGCGCGCTTTTGCTAGACGCTTGGCCGACCCTCTTATCACCTAATCGGGCCCGCGGAGGCCGCGCGATGGACAAATTCACCACTCTCACCGGCGTCGCCGCGCCGCTGCCGATCGACAATGTCGACACCGACATGATCATCCCCAAGCAGTATCTGAAGACGATTCTGCGCACCGGCCTCGGCAAGGGCCTGTTCTCCGAGCTGCGCTACAACGACGACGGCTTGCCCAATCCCGACTTCGTGCTCAACCAGCCCGCCTACGCCAACGCCAAGATCATCGTCGCCGGCGACAATTTCGGCTGCGGCTCGTCGCGCGAGCACGCGCCGTGGGCGCTGGTCGACTACGGCATCCGCTGCGTGATCTCGACCGAGTTCGGCGACATCTTCTACAGCAACAGCTTCAAGAACGGCCTGCTGCCGATCAAGGTCAAGCCCGAGGACCTCGCCAAGCTGATGGACGACGCCGAGCGCGGCGCCAACGCGACGCTGACGGTCGATCTGGTCGAGCAGGAGATTCGCGGTCCCGACGGCGGCGTGGTCAAGTTCGACATCGACCCGTTCCGCAAGCATTGCCTGCTTGAGGGCCTCGACGACATCGGCCAGACGCTGGTCCATGCGGCCGCCATCGCCGCCCACGAGAAGAAGGCCGCCGCCGCGCGGCCGTGGGCGTAACGCAGCCCTTCTTCCGCTTGCGGGAGAAGGTGGCCGCGAAGCGGCCGGACGAGGGGTCGAAGCGCGTCGTCGCTCGCGCGCCGGACTGGCGCCGTGACGCGGAGCGGCGCAGCGTAGCGGAGCAGCCGCCGTTAAGAGGCTTGACGGCGACCGGCCGGCGCGGCCCTCGTCCTCTCGCCGTCGCATAGGCCCCGCGCAAGCCGCGCGGCGCAACGCTCGACGCGCGCCCGCGAATCACGGATGCTGCCGCCATGAAGCGCCTCCTCGCCGCCGCCGCATGTTGCAGCGCGATCGCCTTCGCCGCCCCGGCGCGCGCCGATTTCGCTTCCTGCGTCGAAGCGCTGCGCGCGGAGGCTGCGGACAAGGGCGTCTCGGCCGCGACCCTCGACGCCGCCTTCGCCGACCTGCAACCCGACGAGAAGGTGGTCGAGTTCGAGACCAACCAGCCCGAGTTCACCACGCCGATCTGGGACTACATGGCGAGCCTGGTCGACGAGGAGCGCGTCGCCGACGGCAAGCAGGCGATGGCGCGCGAGGCGCGCGCGCTCGCCAAGGCGGAGGCGCGCTTTGGCGTCGACCGGTACATTCTTGCGGCGATCTGGGGCGTCGAGACCAACTACGGGCAGGACATGGGGCAGAGACCGCTGGTGCAGTCGCTCTCCACCCTCGCCTGCTCCGAAGACCGTCGCGCGAGCTATTTCCGCGGCGAGCTGATGGCGGCGCTGAAGATCGTCGACCGCGGCGACGTTCCGCTCGACCGGCTGGTCGGCTCTTGGGCCGGCGCCTTCGGCCAAACCCAGTTCATGCCCTCGGAATTCTACCGTCTCGCCGTCGATCTCGACGGCTCGGGACGCGACATCATCGATTCCCCCTCCGCGGCGCTCGCCTCCACCGCCAACTATCTCGCCCATTACGGCTGGCGGCGGGACATCGGATGGGGCTTCGAGGTCAAGCTGCCCGACGGCTATTCCGGCCCGTCGGGGCGCAAGCCGAAGCGGCCGATGTCGGCCTGGGCGGCGCTGGGGATCGCGCGCGTCGACGGGCGGCCGCTCGGCGAGGGCGAAGCGGGCCTGATGCTGCCCGCCGGCGCCGGCGGCCCCGCCTTCCTCGTCACGCGCAATTTCGACGTGATCTACAGCTACAATGGCGCCGATTCGTACGCGCTGGCGACCGTCATCCTCGCCCAGCGGCTCGCCAACGGCGAGGGAATCGTCGCGCCATGGCCGACCGACAACCCCGGGATCTCGCGCGCCGAGCGGCGCGAGCTGCAGCGGCTCTTAATCAAGCAAGGCTACGACGTCGGCGAGCCCAACGGCGCGATCGGCGCGAAGACCAAGGCGGCGATCGCCGACTTCGAGGGCAGGAACGGCCTCGAGGTCGACGGCCGCCCCTCGGCGAAGGTTCTGGAGGCGCTGAGGCGATAGGGGGCGCCGCAGCACGAAGGTTCGTCATGCCGGAGGTCCGCTCATGACCCGCGTGAAGGTGGCGATAACTCTCGATCAGGAAACGTTGGCGCGGCTCGACCGACTGGTCGCGCGGCGCGTCTTTCCTAATCGCAGCCGCGCCGTCGAGGCCGCGCTCGACGACCAGCTCGATCGCTTGGAAGGCGATCGACCGGCGGCGGAAGGGGCCAAGCTCGATAGCGCCCTCGAGCGGGCGCTCGCCGAAGAAGGGCTCGGCGCGGACAGCGCTTGGCGGCCCGAGCTCTGAGGGGCAGGCGCGGCGCGCGCGGATATCGGCGACGCCTTACTGGAGCGCGCGTCACCGCAATGCGCGTCGCCTGCGGACCAGCGTCGCGTCGCAGCTAGATATGGAAATCTGTCCGAAAAGGTAGTATTAACCTCGCTGCAGCGCCGATCCATTGGAATTACACAAGAATACGGCGGCCATCTGCCGCCTTTTGGCGGATTGCTCTGCTCAGATGCTCCGCGGCGCGCAATAGCTTTCGGCGTTTATGCCTGTAGATAGAAAAAAGAACGGGCGGAACGGTCCTTTGGCGACAAAACGAGGAGGATGCCGTGAAGACGCGCCCCCTAGGCGTGAGTGTCGCCTGCGTGGCGATGCTTGGAGCGGTCAGCGCCAGAGCTGACGACAGGGACGTCATTGCGCGAGCGTTTCACGCGGATGCGAAAAACCTAGTGATTAATCTGCCGCCGCGTCCGGACACTTGGCCCGGGGCGATTTTCACCGCGAATCTTCGGTTTTCGATAAAGTACGGAAACTCCGGCGATCCAGCGTTGCATCGCGGGCAACGCATCGCCATCACGTCGGCTGAAGGCCTTGATATGAGCGCCGAGGGCGGCGGAGGAGTGAAGTGGCTTTTCTCACTTTCGGCCAAGGCTGCAAGCGCCGCCGGGTTCGTCTTGTCCTTTCCCGACGCGCGGGTCGTCGAGATGACCGAAGGCGATCTCATTCAGCACATCGAAGCGGTCGAGCAGGCGGTCGACGAAGCAAGACAAGGCCAACGTCCGCTTGTTGTGGTGAGGGCCTATTGTGGAACGCCGACAATGACATTCACCAAGAGCGCCGGCGCTTCCGTGGATGCGTGGGCGGCGCTCAGAGCGGGCCTCCTCGACGTCGCCGGCAAGGCGTCCGCTGACACTCAGAACCAATTGGTTTATAAAGGCGAAGAGGAGATTGTCTTCGCCTTTGAAACCGCCGAAATAAGTACCTTTGTGGGGCCTAATAGCCTTAATCACGTAAAGATAGCGTCCGTGACGTCAGAGAAAGTCATCACGGCTTGGAGCGGCGGCACAGGACTGTTCGTGGACGCGATGTCCGTTCAGGAAGTCGCGCCCGCCGCGGCTCCGCGCGAGCCCGGCGAGGAGTCGCCGCGAAAAACGGCGGACGTGTCGCTTCCGACGAACCCGGCGACCACACGGCCTTCGCCGCAGGCGACTGCAGTCGCGACGTTGCCGCCGGGCGTCTGCATACTCAGTCCCCGGCGGTGCCGCCTTGATCTCGAGAGTCCTAAGTGACGGCGACCGTCGAGCGGCGGCGCGCCGTCCCCGCGCGGTCCGTCGCCCCTCACAGCCGCCGCGAGCGGATGTCGGGGAGGAAGTAGGTGAGCAGGCCGATCGCCGGCAGGAAGGCGCAGAGGTTGTAGACCAAGGCGAGGCTGGTGCGGTCGGCGAGCGCGCCGAGCGCCGCCGCGCCGATGCCGCCGAGGCCGAACGACAGGCCGAAGAACAGCCCAGCGATCGCGCCGACGTTGCCCGGCGCCAGCTCCTGCGCGTAGACGACGATCGCCGAGAAGGCCGAGGACAGCACCAGGCCGATGGCGACGCTGTCGATCGCCGTGCCGACGAGGCCGAGATGCGGCAAGAGCAGCGTGAACGGCAGCACGCCGAGGATCGAAACCCAGATGACGAACTTGCGCCCGTAGCGGTCGCCGATCGGGCCGCCGGCGAAGGTCCCCGCCGCCACCGCGCCGAGGAAGACGAACAGCATCACCTGCGAGGTCTGCACCGAGACGTGGAAGCTCTGGATGAGATAAAAGGTGTAGTAGCTCTGCAGGCTCGACAGGTAGAACACCTTCGAGAACACCAGCGTCACCAGGATCGCCATCGTCGCCAGCACCTTGTCGCGCGGCAGCGGCGCGGCGCGCGGCGCGCCAGCCGCCTTGCGCGCGGCGCGACGCGCCTTGTGCCAAGCCGCGATGCGCGTCAGCGCGATGACGGCGATGAAGGCGAGCGCGCTGAAGGCGAGCACCGAGCGCTGGCCGAAGGGCACGACGATGAACGCCGCCATCAGCGGCCCGAGCGACTGGCCGAAATTGCCCCCCACCTGGAACAGGCTCTGGGCGAGGCCGTAGTGGCCGCCCGACGCGGCGCGCGCGACGCGCGAGGCCTCGGGGTGGAAGATCGCGCTGCCGATCCCGATCGTCGCCACCGCCATCAGCAAGAGCGGATAGGTCGAGCCGAACGACAGCATCGCCAGGCCGGCGACGGTGAACGCCATCGCCGCCGGCAGCGCGTAGGCGACTGGCCGCCGGTCGAGGAACAGGCCGAGGCCGGGCTGCAGCAGCGAGGCGGTCGCCTGGAAGGTGAAGGTGATCATCCCGGTCTGGAAGAACGACAGCGACAGCTGGTCGCGGAACACCGGGTAGAGCGCCGGGGCGAGCGACTGCATCATGTCGTTGAGCATGTGCGAGCCGCTGGCGGCGAACAGCACGCCGTAGACGGCGCCGCGCGCGGCGCGCGCCGCCGGCTCGTCGAGACGCAGCAGGGCGGGGTCTTGGGCGATGTTCACGTCGAAAAAAATCCCGTCGGCGCGGCGCGTCGGCTGCGGCCGGGCGCTGATAACGCAACGCCGCCCGCGACGCCAAGGCGTTCGCGGGACCGCTCGCCGCTTTGTGATGAGGGGCGCCTTACTTCGGCGCCAGCACCATCACCATCTGCCGGCCTTCGATCAGCGGCTCGGCCTCGACCTTGGCGATCGGCGCGGTTTCGGTCCGCACCCGTTGCAACAGCTTGAAGCCGAGGTCCTGGTGCGCCATCTCGCGGCCGCGGAAGCGTAGGGTCACCTTGACCTTGTCGCCGTCCTCGAAGAACCGCTTCACCGAGCGCATCTTCACCTCGTAGTCGTGGTCGTCGATGCCCGGTCGGAGCTTAATTTCCTTGATCTCGACGGTCTTCTGGCGCTTGCGCTGCTCGGAGGACTTCTTCTGCTCGAGAAAGCGAAACTTGCCAAAGTCGAGAATCTTGCACACCGGCGGGCTGGCGTTGGGAACGATCTCGACCAGATCGAGCCCCGCCTCCTCGGCCAGTTGCTGCGCCTCGGCGGTGTCGACAACGCCATGGTTGCGCCCTTCGGCGTCGATCAGCTGGACTTGTGGGACGCGAATATCGCGGTTGACGCGCGGGCCCCCTTTCTCCGGCGCCGCGGTTGACTTCATGGGACGACGAATGGCCGCTCTCCTTGCTTTGTTGAAACGACGGGTTCAAAAAGACGACGCGAACCCATCTCCAGCCTCAGGCCGGAGATCGAGTCGCGCATTCGATTGTCCATGGAACGCGCGAGCGAGTCAATCGTCCGCGCCGCCGCAATCTTTGACCAAACGCGCCGCGCGCGCGGTTCCGCCGCGCGCCGGTCACGCCGCGAGGTCGGCGACGATGGCGTCGAGCAGCGGCGCGCCCTCGGGAGTGACGCGAACGCGACCCTCCGCCGTCTCCTCGATGAAGCCCTCGGAAACGAGGTCGTCGATCTGGCGGCGGCGCAGCCGGCGCCCGCTCAGCGCCGCGTAGCGGTCGGCGTCGACGCCCTCCCGCAACCTCAGGCCCATCAGCAGCAACTCGTCGCCCTGCTCCTCGGCGGTGAGCGGCGCGTTCTCGATCAGGCCGTGGCCGTCGGTCTCCACCTGGGCGAGCCACATCTCGGGGTGTTTCTCGGTCGCCAGCGCGCGGCGGACGCCGCCGACGATCAGGCGGCCGTGGGCGCCGGGGCCGACGCCGGCGTACTCGCCGTAGCGCCAGTAGACGAGGTTGTGCCGGCATTCGCCGCCCGGCCGCGCGTGGTTGGAGACCTCGTAGGCGAGCAGGCCCGCGCCCTCGGCGACCTCCTGCGTCGCGTCGAACAGGGCGCGCCCGAGCTCCTCGTCGGGCAGCGCGAGCTTGCCGGCGTCGCGCAGCTTTTCGAAGATGGTGTCGGGCTCGATGGTGAGCTGGTAGAGCGACAGGTGCTCTCCCGCCAGCTTGACCGCCTCGGCGAGCTCGGCGCGCCAAGCTTTCTCGCTCTGGCCCGGCCGACCGTAGATGAGGTCGAAGGAATAGCGCGGGAAAACCTCCGCCGCGGTTTTCAACGCCGCGATCGCCTCGGCGACGTTGTGGCGGCGGCCGAGCGCCTTGAGGTCGGCGTCGTTCAGCGCCTGCACGCCGAGCGACAGGCGGTTGACGCCGGCGGCGCGGTAGCCGCGGAAGCGGTTCGCCTCGACGCTGGTCGGGTTCGCCTCGAGCGTGATCTCGGCGTCGGGCTCGACCCGCCAGTTGGCGGCGACCGCGTCGATGAGGCTCTGCACGGTCTGCGGGCGCATCAGCGACGGCGTGCCGCCGCCGAAAAAGATCGAGCGCACGACGCGGCCGGGCGCCAGATGAGCGCGATGGGCGAGCTCGGCGCGAAACGCGGCGACGAAGCGCTCTTCGTCGACCGGCTCGGCGCGCACGTGCGAGTTGAAGTCGCAGTAGGGGCACTTCGCCAGGCAGAACGGCCAGTGCGCGTAGACGCCGAAGCCGGGATCGGCGTCAGCCGGGCCGGCGGACGGGTCGGCGCGCCGCGTCGCCGGGGTTTTCATCGTCGCCATCCCCGCCTTATGCCAGCTCGGCGGGCGTCGCGCCACATTCTTTGCTATGCTCTGCGCCGACGAAAAGCGGGAGGAGATTAGGCGGCCATGAGCGAAATGCTTGACGCGGGGTCTGCCTGGCGGCGCAACCCAGGTCATCGGCGTTGGCTGGAGGCCGAGGCGGAGGCGCTGTTCGCCTTCTTCGAGGCCGATTCGATCAATCCGGGCGGCGGCTTCTTCACCCTCGACGACGAGGGCCGCCCGATTCGCGGCCACACGGTCCGCGCGCTGCACGAGACGGCGCGCATGGTCCATTGCTTCGCCGTCGCCCACCTGCTCGGGCGCCCGGGCGCCGCCGACATCGTCGACCACGGCATGGCGGCGATCCGCGAGCGCCACCACGATCCGCGCCACGGCGGCTACTTCTGGTCGTTCGACGACGACGGCCCGCGCGAACGCGACAAGCTCGCCTACGGCCACGCTTTCGTGCTGCTCGCCGCGGCGAGCGCCAAATGCGCGGGTCACCCGCAGGCCGACGCGCTCATCGCCGACATCGTCGAGGTGATCGAGACTCGCTTCTGGGAGCCGGGGCCGGGCGCCAGCGCCGAGGAGTTCCGCGAGGACTGGTCTCCATTCTCCGCCTATCGCGGCCAGAACGCCAACATGCACCTGACCGAAGCGCTGATGGCGGCGTTCGAGGCGACCGGCGAACGCGTCTTTCTCGCGCACGCCGAGAGCGTCGCCGACCGCATCCTGCGCCTTAACGCGGCGGCGGTCGGCTGGCGGGTGCCGGAGCATTACACGGCCGACTGGCGAATCGACCGCGATTACGCGGGCTCGGAGATGTTTCGTCCCTACGGCTTCACGCCGGGCCATGCGCTCGAATGGGCGCGCCTGGCGCTGCAATTGTGGGAGCTCGGCGGTCGCCGGCTCGCCTGGGCGCCCGAAGCGGCGCGCGCCCTGTTCGCGCGCGCGGTCGCCGAAGGCTGGGACAAAGAGCGGGGCGGCCTCTACTACACCACCGAGTGGAGCGGCGCGCCGCGCGTGCGCGACCGCCTGTGGTGGCCGTGCTGCGAGGGGATCGGCGCGGCCACCTTCCTCGGCGCGCTCGACGGCGACGCGCTCCATGAAGAATGGTATCGCCGCCTGTGGGGCTTCGCGGCGCGGCGTTTCATCGACCGCCGCCACGGCGGCTGGTTCTGCCAGCTCGACGACTCGCTGACGCGCGTCGCCGGCTATTTCGTCGGCAAGCCCGACATCTACCACGCCGTTCAGGCGTGTCTGATTCCGCTCTATCCGACCGACGGCTCGCTGACCCGCGGGATCCTGCGCGAGACGCGCGGCGGTTGAGGCGCCCGCGCGCCGCCGGAGCTTTCTGCGATCTCGCGGAATCGGGGCGCGTGGTCGTCCGGCCTCCGGCCGCGCCCGCTCTGCGGGCGCGAACACGCCCTGTGACCGGAGAGGGGGCCGGGGCCGCGGCTCAACCTCGACAGGCTGCGCCTTCGGCGCGGCTCACAGCCCCTCGAACAGCCCGGTCGAGAGATAGCGCTCGGCGAAGGAGGGGGCGATGACCACCACGGTCTTGTCGTCGTTCTCGCGCCGGCGGGCGACGTCGATCGCCGCCGCGATCGCCGCGCCCGACGAGACGCCGACCGGGATCCCTTCCAGTCGCGCGACGAGGCGCGCATAGTCGAACGCCGTCTGGTTGCCGACCGGGACGACCTCGTCGATCACGCCGCGGTCGAGGATCGACGGCACGAAGCCGGCGCCGAGGCCCTGGATCTTGTGCTGCCCCAACGGGCCGCCCGACAGCGCCGCCGAATCTTCCGGCTCCACCGCGATCATGCGCACGGTCGGTTTCCGCGCTTTCAACCCCTGCCCGACGCCGGTCAGCGTGCCGCCGGTGCCGACGCCGGCGACGACGATGTCGACCGCGCCTTTGGTGTCGTTCCAGATCTCCTCGGCGGTGGTGCGCCGATGGGCTTCCGGGTTGGCGAGATTCTCGAACTGTTGCGGCATGATCGCGCCCGGCGTGGTGGCGACGATTTCGTTGGCTTTGTCGATCGCGCCTTTCATGCCGTGCGCGGCGGGCGTCAACGCCAGCTCGGCGCCGAGCAGCGCCAGCATCTTGCGCCGCTCGATCGACATCGACTCGGGCATCACCAGAATCAGCCGGTAGCCGCGCGCCGCGGCGACGAAGGCGAGCGCGATGCCGGTGTTGCCGCTGGTCGGCTCGACGATCACGCCGCGGCCGGGGGCGAGCTTGCCCTCAGCCTCCAGCGCGTCGATCATGGCGACGCCGATGCGGTCTTTGACGCTGGCGGCGGGATTGAAATATTCCAGCTTCACCAGAAGGTTGGCGCGTACGCCCTTCTCCCGCGCGAGGCGGTCGAGGCGCACCAGCGGCGTGTCGCCGATGGCCTCGGTGATCGAAGCGTAGACGCGCCCACGGCCGCGCGGCCGCGCGGCGCTGGGCGTCGGATCGTTGCCGGTCGCTGCCATCATTCACCCTCCGCGTGGCTCTGTTCGGGGCGCGGGACGCCCCTCGCGCCTCCTCCCCCTATAGCTGATTTATCAGCGCCGCTATATAGATAGTCACGATGAACGGTGCTAGATCGCAAAATCGCCGGCGGACTTTTCCTCGACCAGGATCTGCGCCTTGTCCGCTTCTTCGCACAGCTCTTCGACGGTGATCGCGTCGAGGTTGGCGAGGAACGACTCGCCCGCGCGTCGCACGGCGGGATCGATGACCTTGTCCAACAGCTTGGATTGCGAGCCGATCTCGTTGGGATCGGCGGTGCTGAGGCTCAGCGCGGTGCGGACGATCTCGCCGGCGGTGATGCGGCGCCGTTCGCGCGCCAGCTCATAGCCGCCGCGCGGCCCGCGCACGCCCTTGAGGATCTTGGCGTGGACGAGGCCCTGGAGCAGCGTCTCGAGATGGCGGGGCGGCAGCTTGTGCCGCGCGGCCAGCGCTTTCGCCGCGACGGGAGCGGGCCGCGAATACAGCGCGATGTCGACTACCGCGGCGATGGCGAGCAGGCTGCGTCGCGACAACAGGTTCATGTCATTTCTCCTCGTCTGAACGCCCAGTCGAACCGAAGCCCTTGGGGCCGCGTTCGCTTGCTGTGAGCCGCTCGCTTTCAATTAAAGCCGCGCGCTCGACCGAACAAACGACGAGCTGCGCGATGCGCGCTCCCCGCCGCACGGAAAAGGGATTTTGCCCAAAATTGACAAGTATCACGCCGATCTCACCACGATAATCGGCGTCGATCGTTCCCGGACTATTGAGAACGGTTACTCCGCTTGTCAGCGCCAACCCCGACCGCGGGCGGATCTGCGCTTCGAAGCCCTTTGGCAGTTCGATCGCCAAGCCCGTCGGAATCAACGCCCACTTACCCGGATCGATCACCACGTCCCCGCCCTCCGGAAGAGCGGCGAGGAGATCCATCCCAGACGCATATTCGCTCTGATATTGGGGCAATTGCAAGCCCCGCCCATGTGGAAATTGCCGAAAGGGCACTCGGATCATGCGAGGCCGCCCCCCAGTCGGCGGGCGATCAGGTCGATCAGCGCGCGCGCCACTTCCGGCTTGCTCATGCGCGGCCAAGCCTCCGCTCCGGCGGCGCTGACCACCGTCACCTGATTGTCCGCGCCGCCGAAAGTTCTCTCGCCGGCGGCGACGCTGTTGGCGACGATGAGGTCGCAGCGCTTGCGCTTCAGCTTCTCCTGCGCGCGTTCGATCAGACGCTCTGTCTCCGCCGCGAAGCCGACCACCACGGTCGGCCGGTCGGCGCGCCGCGCCGCGACTTCGGCGAGAATGTCGGGGTTCTCGGTGAGCTTCAGCGTCGGCGCGCCGCCACCCTTTTTCAGCTTCTCGGCGCCGACCGTCTCGACCCGCCAGTCGGCCACCGCCGCGGCGCCGACGAAGACGTCGGCGGGCAGCGCGGCGACCACCGCTTCGCCCATCTGGCGCGCCGTTTCGACATGGACGACCGCGACGCCGAGAGGGTCGGGGAGGGCGACCGGTCCGCTGACCAACGTCACCGCGGCGCCGGCTCGCCGCGCCGCTTCCGCGATGGCGTGGCCTTGCAGCCCCGACGAGCGGTTGCCGATGAAGCGGACCGGGTCGATCGGCTCGAAGGTCGGGCCGGAGGTGACGACGAAGCGCCGGCCCGCGAGCAGGCTGGCGTCGCGCGCGCTCAAGCCCGCGGGCAGGGGAATGACGGTCGACCCGGCGAGCGCGCGCTCGATCGCGGCGACGATCGCCAGCGGTTCGGCCATGCGGCCGGGGCCGTATTCGCCGCACGCCATCTCGCCCTCGTCGGGGCCGACGAACAGCACGCCGTCGGCCGAAAGCGTCGCGACGTTGCGCTGCGTCGCCGGGTGCAGCCACATGCGCAGGTTCATCGCCGGCGCGACCAGCGCGCGCTTGTCGGTGGCGAGCAGCGTCGCGGCGGCGAGATCGCCGGCCAGCCCGTGGGCCATGCGCGCCAGCAGGTCCGCGGTCGCCGGCGCGACCACCACCAGATCGGCCTCGCGCGACAATTCGATGTGGCCCATCTCGGCTTCGTCGATCAGGCTGAACAGGTCGGAGCGGACCGGATGGCCGCTCAGCGCGGCGGCGGACAGCGGCGTGACGAACTGCTTGGCCGCCTCGGTCATCGCCACGCGCGTCTCGGCGCCGCGCTCGCGTAGGCGGCGAATCAGGTCGAGCGACTTATAGGCTGCGACGCCTCCGCCGACGATCAGCAGAATGCGCGCGCCCGACAGAGCTTTCCCGGTCATCTTCGTCTAGGCCTCGTGGGCGGTCGAACGCGCCCGCCGGCGCAATTTGCACGTCCAAACCGGTAACATATGCGCGCCAATAACAATTTCGCAACGTCGAAGCGAGGCGCTTGCGCCCGCTGCGATAAAATCTTTGTTGATGCGCGACGGCTTACCGCATGTGGAAGGCGATCCAGACGAGCGCTGCGGCGGCGATCCACAACGCCGGCGCCAACGTCGCCGGCCATCGCGGCGCCGGCGGCGGGCTCGCTGGCGCGGGCGGCGCCTCGTCGCGCTCGACCAGCCGGGAGAGGCGCTCCAGGCGCGGCGGCGCTTCGGCGATCAGCTTGGCGAGCTGCGCTGCGCCGCGGCCGAGGTCCTCGAGCTTGCCGCGCGGCCCGAGGTTCTCGGCGATCCAGGCGCCGACCACCGGCTCCGCCGCCGCCCAGATGTCGAGCCGGGGGTCGAGCTTGCGCGCCACGCCTTCGACCACCACCATGGTCTTCTGCAGCATGACCAGCTCGAGGCGCGTGCGCATGTCGAACAGCGCGGTGATCTCGAACAAGAGCGCCAGCACCTTGGCCATCGAGATCTGGTCGGCGGTGCGCGCGTGGATCGGCTCGCCGACCGCGCGGATCGCCTGGGCGAAGTCCTCGACCCGGTGCGCGGCGGGCACGTAGCCCGCTTCGAAATGCACTTCGGCGACGCGAAGATAGTCGCGGCGGATGAAGCCGTAGAGGATCTCGGCGAGCAAGCGCCGCTCGCGGCGCCCCAGCCGGCCCATGATGCCGAAATCGATGGCGACGATGCGGCCCTTGTCGTCGACGAAGAAATTGCCCTGATGCATGTCGGCGTGAAAGAAGCCGTCATGCAGCGCGTGGCGCAGGAACGATTGGATCAGCGCGCGCGCGAGCTTCGGCGCGTCGAAGCCGCGCTTGGCCAGCAGGGCGGGGTCGCTGAGCGGCGTCCCGTCGATCCACTCCATCGTCAGGACTTCGCGGGTGGTGCGGTCCCAGTCGATGCGGGGAGCGCGAAATTCCGGATCGTGGGCGAGGTTCTCGGCGAACTCGGAGGCTGCCGCCGCCTCGAGGCGGAAATCCATCTCCATGCGCACGGCGCGCGCCAGCGCCTCGACCACCTCGACCAGCCGCAGGCGCCGCAGGCTCGGGTCGAGCCGCTCGGCCTGGCGCGCGGCGAAAAACATGTCGGAGAGGTCGCGCGAGAAACGGCGCTCGACGCCGGGCCTGAGCAGCTTCACCGCGACGTCGCGCTCGCCCCTGGCCGTGAGCGCGCGCGCGCGATGCACCTGGGCGATCGAGGCGGCGGCGACCGCGTCGCCGAACGCGATGAACACTTCGTCGATCCTGCGGCCGAACGACGCTTCGACCTGGGCGATCGCCACGGCGCGATCGGCGGGCGCCATCCGATCCTGCAGCTTCTCCAGCTCGAGCGCGACGCGCGGGCCGACGATGTCGGGGCGGGTGGCGAGGAACTGCCCGAGCTTGACGTAGGAGGGGCCGAGCCGGTCGATGGCGGCGGCGAGGCCGCCGAAGCCCTCGGCGCCGCGCCGCGCCAGAAGATTGGCGAGCGCGAGAGCCGTCCGCGCGAGCGGCGGCAGCGCCTGCGGATCGACGCCGACGAAGGCGCCGCCGCGCGCCAGCGTGAAGCCGGCGCGCGCGAGCCGCGTTGTGTGCCCGATGGCGGCGAGGCTCGACAAGTTCAGAGCTTCCAGCCCGAATGGATCGCCACCACGCCGCCGGTCAGCCGGACGAACGTCGCGCGCACAAAGCCCGCGTCGGCGATCATCTCGGCGAGTCGGTCGGGAGGCGGGAACTTCCGAATCGATTCGACGAGATACTGGTAGGCGGGGCGATCGCCCGCGACGACGGCGCCGAGGGCGGGAATCGCCGCATCCGAATAGGCGGCGTAGAGGCGGTCGAACACCGGCACGTCGACGCGCGAGAATTCGAGGCAGAGGAAGCGACCGCCGCGCTTGAGGACGCGGAAGGCCTCGCCGAGCGCCCGCTCGAGGCGCGGCACGTTGCGCAGGCCGAAGGCGATGGTGTAGGCGTCGTAGGCGGCGTCGGGCAGCGGCAGCGCCTCGGCGTTGCCTTCGAGGAAGCGGATCCGCTCGCGCTCGGCGCGCTTGTTGGCCCGCTCCGCGCCGACCCGCAGCATGTCCGCATTGACGTCGACGACCGTCACCCGCGTCGCCTCGCCGCCCGCCGCGGCGACGCGAAAGGCGATGTCGCCGGTGCCGCCGGCCACGTCGAGGTGGTCGAAGCGGCGATGGCGCGGGGGGCGCAGCTTGGCGACCAACGCGTCCTTCCACAGCCGGTGCAGGCCGAACGACATCAAGTCGTTCATCAGGTCGTAGCGATCGGCGACCTTGTGGAAGACGTCGTCGACGAGCCCCTGCTTCTCGTCGAGGCGAACGGTCCGTTCGCCGAAATGGGTGTGAGCGACGGCGGCCGACATCGGGCGTCTCCGGTGAAGGGCGCACCATAGCCCCGCGGCCCGCGCCGCGCCAAATGGTCCCGCGACGCCCCCCCCCCGAGGCGACGATTTACCGCCAGTTAAGCTCGATTTGAATTGGCCGGCAGGAGGCGAACCGCTTGGACAATGGGTTAACCGACGCCGGGCAAAGTCGTTTTCCCAATCGACGGCCGATAAGCCGACGATCCCGACCTTCGCACCAATAGATTTCGCCGTGGACCTCGGCAAGACCGTTCGAGCAAGCCTTCGTCTGACGAACTCGCTGGCGGCGATCGCGGCGCTCGTCGTCGTCGCCTGCGGCGTCTACGTCGACCATCAGAACAACCAGCTCGCCTGCGAGCGCGCGCGCGACGCGGTGTTCCACGAGGTCAGCCTGATCCGCGCCAAGCTGGAGGGCGCCCTCAACGGCGACGTCCAGCTTGCCCGCGGCCTGGTCGCCGACATCGTCACCGAGCCCGACATGGACCAATGGCGTTTCGTCGAGATCGCGGAGAGCCTGCTCAGCGCCGCGCCGCGCATCCGCGAAGTCGCCGCCGCTCCTGGGCTCATCGTGTCGATGCTGTACCCGGTG
Organism: uncultured Bradyrhizobium sp.; assembly: GCA_964552445.1. Taxonomy (GTDB): domain Bacteria; phylum Pseudomonadota; class Alphaproteobacteria; order Rhizobiales; family Beijerinckiaceae; genus Roseiarcus. Next base: position 16,998 of record CAZKHF010000018.1, read on the forward strand.
GAGGGAAACCGGCAGGCGATGGGCCTTGACCTCCGCACCAACCCGCGCCAGCGCGCGGCGGCGCTGCGCGCGCGCGACAGCGGCGACGTGGTGCTGGACGGCCCGGTCGACCTCGTGCAGGGCGGCAGCGCCTTCATCGCGCGTTTTCCCGTGTTCGTCGACGCTCCCGGCGGCGGCAAGGCGTTCTGGGGCGTCGTCGGCGAGGTCATCGACATCGACGCGCTCTATCGTGACAGCGGCGTCGCCGGCCGCGATTCGCCGATCGAGGTCGCGCTCTACCGGGTCGAGGCGGGGGGCGCGGAAATCGAGCGCTTCTTCGGCTCGGCGGAGGCGACGCGCGACCACCCGGTGATCGCTGACGTCGCCGTGCCCTCCGGAATCTGGCGGATCGCCGCGACGCCGAAGGGCGGTTGGGACGCCGCCGCGCCCGATCGGTGGCTGCTGCGGCTCGGCGTCCTCGCCGCCGCGCTGCTGGTCGCGGCGCCGACCTGGCTGCTCGGCTGGCTGTTCGTCGAGCGGCGCGACCACGACGCCGCCCTGCGCAGGCGCGAGAGCGAGCTCGAGCGCCTGTCGCAACGTCTCGAGCTGGCGCTCGACGCTTCCAAGGTCGGCGTCTGGGAGTTCAATTTCGAGACCGGCGAGATCGTCTGGGACGATCGCATGAACGAGCTGCACGGCTTCCCGCTGGACGGCGGCCCGCGCCGGTATTCGCACTGGCGCGACCGCATCGCCCGCGAGGACGCCGATCGCGCGATCGGCGAGCTTCTGACGGCGATCCGCTCCAGAGGCCGGTACGAATCGCAATACCGGCTCAACCTCGGCGACGGGCGGACGCGGGTCGTCCGCGCCATCGGCAAGGTCTACGTGGCCCCCGACGGAACCTCGAAGCTGGTCGGCGTCAATTGGGACGTCACCGCCGACGTCGCGATGACCGAAGCGCTCAAGCGCTCCAAAGCGGCGACCGAAGCGCGCAACGTCGAGCTGGAGGCGGCGCGCGGGCGCATCGAGTATAATTCGCTGCACGACTTCCTGACCAAGCTGCCGAACCGCATGTACCTCGAGCGCGCGCTGGAGGAGCATGCGGCGCGTTGCGCCGCGACCGGCGGCGGCGTGGCGCTGCTGCATCTCGATCTCGACGGCTTCAAGCAGATCAACGACACGCTCGGCCACCAAGCCGGCGACGCAATGCTCGTCCATACCGCCGAGACCATCCGCGACGCGCTACGCCCGGGCGACTTCGTCGCGCGCAGCGGCGGCGACGAATTCGTCGCCGTCTGCCGCGCCGACGCCGGCATTGCGGGCTTCGGCGAGCTCGCGCGCCGGATCATCGACGCCATCCGCAAGCCGGTTCAGCACGAGGGCCACGAGTGCCGCCTGGGCGTCAGCATCGGCGTCGCCGGCGCCTGCGGCGCCGCCGTCGACCGCCAACGCCTGCTGGTCGACGCCGACCTCGCCCTCTATCGCGCCAAGAGCCTGGGGCGAAACCGCTTCGAGTTCTACACCACCGAACTGCAGGCCGAGGTGCTGCGCTCCAAGCAGACCGCCGACAGCATCGTCGCGGGCCTGGAGCGCGGCGAGTTCATTCCCTATTTCCAACCGCAATTCGACGCGCGCACCTTCGAGCTCGCTGGCCTGGAGGCGCTGGCGCGCTGGCGGCGCCCCGGGCGCGGCGTCGTCGCTCCCGCCGAATTCATCACGATCGCGGAGGAGACGTCGGTCATCGGCGCGATCGACCGGACGATTCTCGAGCAAGCGGTCGCGCATTTCAACCACTGGCGCGAACGCGGATTCGCCGCGCCGCGGCTGTCGGTCAACGTCTCGCTGCGGAGGCTGCGCGACGCGACGCTGATCGAGGGCCTGCGCGCGATGAACATCGAGCCGCGGACGCTGTCGTTCGAGCTGTTGGAGACGATCTACCTCGACGAGCGCGACGACGACTTCATGCGCACGATCGACGAGATCAAGGCGCTCGGCGTCGACATCGAGATCGACGACTTCGGCACCGGCTACGCCTCGATCGTCAGCCTCATCAAGCTCGAGCCACGTCGGATGAAGATCGACCGGCGTCTGATCACGCCGGTCGCGCGCTCGGACGCGCAGCGGCGCTTAGTGCGCTCGATCATCGACATCGGCCGCGCGCTCAACATCGAGGTGGTCGCCGAGGGCGTCGAGACCATGGAGCAAGCGCTGCTGTTGCGCGAGCTCGGCTGCGACATCCTGCAGGGCTACGCCTTCGCGATGCCGATGTCGGCCGAGGACTTCGAGGCGTTCCTGCGCAAGCGGCCGCGGCGGGTCGCCTGACCGGACGGCCCGCTCCCGTTCACGCCGCCAGTTGCCGCAGCACGTACGGCAGGATGCCGCCGGCGCGGAAGTATTCGAGTTCGTCGAGCGTGTCGATGCGGCAGACTAGCGGGACGCGGACGACCTCGCCGGACGGCGAGGCGATCTCCGCCTCCAGGTTCTGACGCGGCGCCAGATTGCCGGCGAGGCCGCGGATCGTCACCGTCTCGTCGCCCTTGAGGCCGAGCGAGAGCCATGACGCGCCCTCCTCGAACGCCAGCGGCAGCACGCCCATGCCGACCAGGTTGGAGCGATGGATGCGCTCGAAGCTCTGGGCGATCACCGCCCGGACGCCGAGCAGCTTCGTGCCCTTGGCCGCCCAGTCGCGCGACGAGCCGGTGCCGTATTCGCGGCCGGCGAAGACGACCAGCGGCGCGGCTTCCTGCTGGTAGCGCATCGCCGCGTCGTAGATCGCCATCCGCTCGCCCGACGGTTGGTGGAGGGTGTAGCCGCCTTCGACCACGGCGCCCGACGCGTCCTTCACCATCTGGTTCTTGATGCGGATGTTGGCGAAGGTTCCGCGCATCATCACTTCGTGATTGCCGCGGCGCGTGCCGTACTGGTTGAAATCGGCCGGGCGCACCTGATGCTCGACGAGATATTGCCCGGCCGGGCTCGAGGCGCGGATCGAGCCCGCCGGCGAGATGTGGTCGGTGGTGATCGAGTCGAGGAACAGCCCGAGGATGCGCGCGTTTTCGATGTCCTGGACGGGCTTGGGCTCCATCGTCATGCCGTCGAAATAGGGCGGGTTCTGCACGTAGGTCGAGCCCATGTCCCAGGCGTAGGTGAGGCCCGCCGGGACCTTGACCTTGCGCCAGTTGGAATCGCCGTCGAACACCTTCGCGTATTTGGTCTTGAACATCTTGGCGGTGATCGTCTCGTCGATGACGTCGCGAATCTCCTGCGCCGACGGCCAGATGTCGGCGAGGTAGACCGGCGCGCCCTTCTTGTCGTGGCCGATCGGGTCGCGGGTCAGGTCGACCTGCAGCGAGCCGGCGAGCGCGTAGGCGACGACCAGCGGCGGCGAGGCGAGGTAGTTGGCGCGCACGTCCGGATTGACGCGGCCTTCGAAATTGCGGTTGCCCGACAGCACCGCCGCAGCGACGAGGTCGTGCTTGGCGATCGTCGCCGAAATCTCCGGCGCCAGCGGGCCGGAATTGCCGATGCAGGTGGTGCAGCCGTAGCCGACGATGTTGAAGCCGAGCTTGTCGAGCGGCCTCTGCAGACCGGCGACCTCCAGATAGTCGGCGACGACCTGGCTGCCGGGCGCGAGCGAAGTCTTCACCCACGGCTTGACCGAGAGCCCCTTGGCGACCGCGTTGCGCGCCAGCAGGCCGGCGGCGATCATCACGCTCGGATTGGAGGTGTTGGTGCAAGAGGTGATGGCGGCGATGACGACGTCGCCATGGCCGAGGTCGTAGTTCGCGCCTTCGACCGGATGACGCTCGGCGAGCCTCTCGGCGATCTTGAATTCGCCGGCCGCCGCAGCGGCGAAACCCGCCTTGGCGTCGGCGAGCGCGACGCGATCCTGCGGCCGCTTGGGGCCGGCGATCGACGGCGTCACTTCGCCGAGGTCGAGCGCCAGCGTGTCGGTGAACACCGGGTCGGGGGTCAGGCGGGTGCGATAGAACCCCTGCGCCTTGGCGTAGGCCTCGACCAGCGCGACGCGCGCCGGCTTGCGGCCCGAAGCCTTGAGATAGGCGATCGCCTGCGCGTCGATCGGGAACAGGCCGCAGGTCGCGCCGTATTCCGGCGCCATGTTGGCGAGCGTCGCGCGGTCGGCGACCGACATCGCGTTGAGGCCGGGGCCGTAGAACTCGACGAACTTGCCGACCACGCCCTTCTTGCGCAGCATCTGGGTGACGGTGAGCACCAGATCGGTGGCGGTGACGCCCTCGCGCAGCTCGCCGGTCAGCTTGAAGCCGATCACTTCCGGGATCAGCATCGACAGCGGCTGGCCGAGCATCGCCGCCTCCGCCTCGATGCCGCCGACGCCCCAGCCGAGCACGGCGAGGCCATTGACCATGGTGGTGTGGCTGTCGGTGCCGACCAGCGTGTCGGGATAGGCGACCTCGACCTTCTTGCCTTTGACCTTCTCCTTGGCGGTCCACACCGTCTGGGCGAGATATTCGAGGTTGACCTGGTGGCAGATGCCCGCGCCGGGCGGCACGACGGAGAAGTTCGCGAACGCCTGCTGACCCCACTTGAGGAAGCGGTAGCGCTCCTGGTTCTGCTCGTACTCGCGCTTGACGTTGAGGCCGAGCGCCTTGGCCGAGCCGAAGTGATCGACGACCACCGAATGGTCGATCACCAGGTCGACCGGGACCAGCGGGTTGATGCGGTCGGGGTCGCCGCCGAGCGTCTTCATCGCGTCGCGCATCGCCGCGAGGTCGACGACCGCGGGGACGCCGGTGAAGTCTTGCATCAGCACCCGCGCCGGACGAAAAGCGATCTCGTGGCCTTTCGCGCCGCGGTCGACCAGCCAGGCGGCGACCGCCTCGACGTCTTCCTTCTTGACGCTGCGGCCGTCCTCGTTGCGCAGCAGGTTCTCCAGCACCACCTTGAGCGAGAACGGCAACTGGCCGATTCCGGCAAGGCCATGTCTTTCCGCGGCTTTCAGCGAAAAGTAATGGTAGGTCCGCGCCCCCACTTCGAGCGTCTTGCGACATTTGAAGCTGTCAAGGCTGGGCATCGCGGGCTCCGGGGATGGGGAGAGAAGAGCGGCCCGGCTTATAGATAATTTCCGTTGCTCGGGCTAGACAGACTAACGTCTCGGCGCGCCGGAAGGGAGCGGCCCGCGAAATGAAATCCATGCGTCTCCGCGGCGCCGACATCGCCATCGAGCGGGGAGGACGACCGATCCTGACCGGCCTCGCCTTCGAGGCGCGCGCCGGCGCGGCGTTGATCGTCGTCGGCCCCAACGGGGCGGGCAAGTCGAGCCTGCTGCGCGCCATCGCCGGCCTGTTGCCGCTCGCCGCCGGCGCGATTCGTCTCGACGGCGGCGCGGCGGACGCGAGCGTCGGCGAACAGGCGCACTACCTCGGCCACGCCGACGCGCTGAAGGCGGCGCTCTCCGCCGGCGAGAACCTCGCCTTCTGGGCGGGCGCGATGGGCGGCCGATCCTCCGCCGACGCCTGGCGGGGCGCGCTCGATCGCCTCGGCCTCGCCCATGTGGCGGATTTTCCCGCGCGCGCGCTTTCCGCCGGACAGAGGCGTCGCGTCGCGCTGGCGCGGCTGCTCGTCGCCGAGCGCCCGATCTGGCTGCTCGACGAGCCGACCACGGCGCTCGACGTCGCCGCGCAAGGGCTGTTCGCCGCGGTCATGCGCGAGCATCTCGCGGCCGGCGGCCTGATCGTCGCCGCCACCCACGCGCCGCTCGATCTCGACGGGGCCGAGACGCTGAGGCTCGGCGCCGCGGCGGGAGCCGCGCCGTGATCGGGCCGGCGCAAGCGCTGTTCGTGCGCGAATGGCGGATCGCGCGGCGGGTCGGCGGCGGCGCGGCGATCGGCGCGGTCTTCTTCCTCATCCTGGTGTCGATCATGCCGTTCGCGCTCGGGCCGGATCTCGCCCTGCTCGCCAGGCTCGGCCCGGCGATCCTGTGGATCGCGGCGCTGCTGGCGACGCTGCTCGGCCTCGACCGGCTGTTCCAGGGCGACGCCGACGACGGCTCGCTCGACGTGCTCATCAACGCCAGCCTGCCGCTCGAGCTGACCGTGCTGGTCAAATGCGCCGCCCATTGGGCGGCGAGCGCGCTGCCGCTGATCGTCGTCAGCCCGCTGTTCGGGCTGATGCTGGCGATGGAGCCGAAGCCGCTCGCCCTGGTCGCGCTCACCCTCGCGGCGGGCACGCCGGCGCT
>CAZKHF010000019.1:0-22652 GCA_964552445.1 uncultured Bradyrhizobium sp.
GCGTCGCGACGCCGTCGATCGCGTCGCGGCCGCCCTTCGGCGTCAGCCGGCAGGTTACGACGACGCCGTCGGCCGTCGCGCGCCACGGCGCGCCGCTCACGCCTCGTCCTCGTCGGAAAGCGGATGCAGGTCGCGCACCATCGCCTGCGCGCGCTCGTCGAGCACGTGGGTGTAGATCTGGGTGGTCGAGATGTCGGCGTGGCCTAAGAGGTCCTGCACCACCCGCAGGTCGGCGCCATTCTGCAACAGGTGGCTGGCGAAGGCGTGGCGCAGCACGTGCGGGCTGACGCGCGCCGCCGGCAGGCCCGCCGCGGCGGCGACCGTCTTCAGATCGCGCGCGAAGGCCTGGCGGGTGAGATGGCCGCTCATGCTGTCGGCGGGGAACAGCCACGGGCCGGCGGCGAGGCCGGGCGCGAGCTGGTCGAGAGCCTCGCGGTAGCGCTTCATCGCCGCCCGCGCCGGCTCCGAGATCGGCGCCAGGCGCTCCTTGTTCCCCTTGCCGCGCACGGCGATCAGCGGCTCGCGCGCGCGCGCCGCCGACTTCGGCAGCGCCACCAGCTCGGAGACGCGCAGGCCGGAAGCGTAGACGAGCTCGATCAGGCAGGCGAGGCGCGCCGCGGCGAGGCGCTCGCGCGCCGGCCGCTCGGGCGCGTCGAGGCCCTCGCGGGCGACTTCGATCAGCCGCGCCACCTCGGCGACCGAGAGCACTTTCGGCAGCGGGCGCGGGCGGCGCGGCCCTTCGAGCGCGATGGTGGGGTCGTCGGCGCGTCGCCCCTCGGCGTAAAGGTGCTTGTGGAACTGGCGCAGCGCCGACAGCCGGCGCGCCAGCGAGGAGGCGGCGAGTCCGCCGGCGCCGCATTCGGCGAGATAGCGGCGCGCATCGGCGCTGGTCGAAGACAGCGCGTTCTCGCCCTTGGCGGCGAGGAAGTCGACGTAGTCGTCGAGGTCGCGGCGGTAGGCTTCGACGGTGTTGCGGCTCGCGCCGCGCTCGGAGACGATCGCCTCGAGGAACGCTTCGACGAGCCGGCCATCGCCCGTCGCGCGCGCGGTCATTTCGGCGCCCTGGGGATGGGGACGATCTGGGTCATCTCGCGCGGCTCGACCTTCACCGTCGAAACCAGCGCGACCATGCCGCCGTAGACCAGGCCGGCGAGGGCGGCGACGATGACGATGAAACGGATCAGGCTTGGCACGAGTCTTCAAGGTCCAAGCTCGCCGTCGCGGGCGCGCGTCCTGCGGCGAGACGTCGATTCGGTCGGCCCGATCCTCTAGCACAGAATGTCGGCGCGGCGCGCCGGCGCCGCCTCATTCCTCCTGGAAAAGGTCGGCCTCGGGCGCGGCGCGCGGCGGCTCGGCGAGGCCGAGGTGCTTGAACGCGTGCGAGGTCAAGACCCGGCCGCGCGGCGTGCGCTGCACCAGGCCCTGCTGGATCAGATAGGGCTCGATGATCTCCTCGATCGCATCGCGCGGCTCGGCGAGCGCGGCGGCGATGGTCTCGACGCCGACCGGGCCGCCGCCGAAGCTGAGCGCGATCGCGTCGAGATAGCGCCGGTCCATCTGGTCGAGGCCGATGGCGTCGACCTCGAGCAGCTTCAGCGCGCGGTCGGCGATCGCCCGCGTCACCGTCGCCGCCCCGTCGACGACGGCGAAGTCGCGCACGCGTCTGAGCAGGCGGTTGGCGATGCGCGGCGTGCCGCGCGAGCGGCGGGCGATCTCGTTCGCGCCTTCGTCGGCGAGATCGAGGCCGAGCACGCGCGCGCCGCGCCGCACGATGCTTTCCAGCTCGCCGACCTTGTAGAAGTTGAGCCGGATCGGGATGCCGAAGCGGTCGCGTAGCGGGTTGGTGAGCAGGCCGGCGCGCGTGGTCGCGCCGACCAGGGTGAAGGGGGAGAGGTCGATCTTGACCGAGCGCGCCGCCGGCCCCGCGCCGATGATCAGGTCGAGCTGGAAGTCCTCCATCGCCGGATAGAGAATTTCCTCGACCGCCGGGTTGAGGCGATGGATCTCGTCGATGAACAGCACGTCGCGCGGCTCGAGATTGGTGAGCTGGGCGGCGAGGTCGCCGGCCTTGGCGATCACCGGCCCCGAGGTGGCGCGGAAGTTGACGCCGAGCTCGCGCGCGACGATCTGCGCCAGCGTGGTCTTGCCGAGGCCGGGCGGGCCGACGAACAGCACGTGGTCGAGCGCCTCGCCGCGCGCCTTGGCCGATTCGATGAACACCTTGAGGTTTTTCCGCGCGCCCTCCTGGCCGGTGAAGTCGGCGAGGACCTGCGGCCTGAGCGCTGTCTCATCCTCGGGACGCTTGTCGGGGGCGATGAGGCGGTGGGAAGGGGGAGTCATGTCAGGCCCCTCCTTGCGGCGGAAGCGCCGGCGGCGCGGGCGCGAGCGCGCCCTGCGTGGTCAGGCCGATCAGGCTCGCCGCCATCGCGCAGGCGAGGCCGGCGACGGCGCCGCAGGCGACCAACGCGCCGCGCAGCGTCATGTCGAATCCGCGCGGAAACCAGGGGTCGATCCACGTCCTGAACTCGGCGCTCGCTTCCGCGCCGACACTCGCCTCGAAAGACGCGCCGATGGTTGCGAGCCACAGATAGACGCAATAGGCGATCGCGCCGCCGATCACCGCTGCGGCGAGCGCGCGCGGGGCGCCGGCCGGCGCCGCCGCGTCCCACAGCCCATAGACGAAACCGGTCGCCGCCGCCGGCGCGACGCCGACGACATAGGCGAAGACCAGCGCCAACGGGTGGCCGAACAGCGCCGCGACGGCGCCGACCGAACCCGCCGCATGCGGCGCTTCGAGAAAAACCGCGATCGGCGCGAACAGCACGCCGCCGATCGCCGGGCCGAACGCGGCGAACAGCAGCGTCAAGCCGATCAGCGGCGGAAAGAAGCGGCGGGGTCGTTCGCTCATGGCGCGCTCTTGGCGAGATAGACCGCGCCCGGCATGTCGACGAAACGCGCGTCGCAAGTCAGAAGGTCGGCGCCGGTTTCCATCGCCGTCGCGCAGATGATCGCGTCGGCCATCGCGAGCGCACGCGCATTGGCGATCTCGGCCGCTCTGAGCGCCAGCCTCGTATCCAACGGCGTCACCACGCACGCGTTCGAAAACGCGATCGCGCTGCTCGCGGCGTCCTCGGAGCCCTGTCGGGCGAGCCAGCGCGCCAGTTCGTATTGCACGATCGTCGGTACGATCCGGGCCTGCTGCGCAGGAATCTCCGGATCGACTTTGCGGCCTAGCTCGGAGTCGCGCAGCCATTCGATCCAAGCGGAGGTGTCGACGACGCGCATCAGCAGCGATCGTTTCGGTCGCGATAATCGTCGACTTCGGCGCCGCGTGCGATTCCAACCAATTGCTCGCGGCTCGGAACCGGAATCATCAGCAGGCCGTTGCCCTTGGCGATGAAGGCGAGCTTCTGGCCAGGGCGCCAACGCAGCTGGTCGCGCACGGCCTTGGGGATCGAGACCTGAAATTTCGGCGAGATCGTCGATGCCGCGGACATGATTTTACCCTCATATGATCGATGATCATGTCGTGAAACACATTACTGCGCCAGCTCCTTAAGCCCCGCCCTGATCAGCGCCGCAGTCGACGCTTCGGCGCCCAGGCCGGCGAGCGCCCGGCTCACCGCCGCGGCGGCCTGCGGCCGGCCATAGCCGAGGCCGACCAGCGCCAGGATGGCGTCCTCGGCCGCCTTCGGCGGCCTGGCGCCGGGCTCGGCCTCGCCAATCGCGCCGCCAAGCTCGCCCACCCCCAGCGCCGGCGCCTTGTCCTTCAGCTCGTGGACGAGACGGGCGGCGAGCTTGGGGCCGACGCCGGGGGCGCGCGCCATCGCCGCCCGGTCCTGGCGCGCGATCGCCATGCTCAGCGCCTCGCCCGACAGCGCGCCGAGGATGGCGAGCGCGAGCTTGGCGCCGACGCCCTGGACGCTCTGCAGCAGGCGGAACCAGTCGCGCTCGGCCGCGCCGAGGAAGCCGTAGAGCCGGATCGCGTCCTCGCGCATCTGCGTCTCGACGTAGAGCGTCGCTGGCTCGCCGACCGCCGGCAGCGCGCGCAAGGTGCGCGCCGAGGCGGCGACGAGATAGCCGACGCCGCCGACGTCGAGGATCAGCTCCTCTTCGCCGACCTCGTCGACGATTCCCTTGAGCTTGCCGATCATGCCGCGCGCTCCTTCATGCCGCGCCTCGCGCGCGCGCCGTGCGGTGCGACGCGTGGCAGATCGCCACCGCCAGCGCGTCGGCGGCGTCGGGCGATTTGGCCTGGCTGGCGGGCAGCAGCATCTTGACCATCATCTGCACCTGCGCCTTCTCGGCGTGGCCGACGCCGACCACCGTCTTCTTGATCAGGTTGGCGGCGTATTCGGCGACCGGCAGCTCCATCAAGGCGAGCGCCGCCAGCGCCGCGCCGCGCGCCTGGCCGAGCTTCAGCGTCGATTGCGGGTCGCGGTTGACGAAGGTCTCCTCGACCGCCGCCTCGGCGGGGCGCTCGTCGTCGACCAGTTTGGCGATCGCGCGATGGATCAGCGCCAGCCGCTCAGCCAGCGAAGTCGCCGCGTCGGTGTGGATCGAGCCGCAGCCGACATAGGTCAGCCGGGTCCCCGCAGCCTCGATCAGCCCCCAGCCGGTGTTGCGCAGGCCGGGGTCGACGCCGAGGATGCGAATCGCACCGATGTTCATGAAATGATCTCATAGTCGATTCGGCACCGCCCTGGCCAGCGCCAGGGCGGCGCGCGTGGTTCAAGACCGCGCGCGCCGGAGGGCTTCGCCGCGATCGCCCGCGGCGGATGGAAAGATCCCGCGGATCTATTCCGCCGTGGCCGGCCGTTCCGACTCGGCCGACGGCGAACGAATCCTGACACTGCTGGGAATGAACACCAGGGTGACGGCCGCGCCGATGAGAAGCGCCACGGCGATCGCATACATCGCCGCGGCGGGGTCGGGCGAGATCGCCTTTACCCAAATGGCGACGTTGGGACCGACATAGCCGCCGAGATTGCCGATCGAGTTGACGATGCCGATGCCGGCGGCGGCCGCAGTTCCGGTGAGGAACGCGGAAGGAATCGGCCAGAACAGCGGCATTGAGCCGACCACGCCGAGCGTTCCGATCGACAGGAACACGATCGAGGCCGCCGGACTGCCGCCAAACGCGCCGGCGAGCGCAAGACCGAGCGCGCCGGCCGTGGCGTTGAGCGCGTAATGCCATCGGCGCTCGCCGGTCTGGTCGGAATGATGGCTGAGAATCAGCATGCCGATGGTGGCGAAGCCCCACGGGATGGCGGAGAGCAAGCCGATGTTCCAATAGCCCTTGACGCCCAGCGCCTTGACGATCGTCGGCATCCAGAACGCGATGCCGTAGAGCCCGATCATCAAGGTGAAATAGATGACGCACAGAACGTAGACTTTGCCGCTCTTGAACGCGTCGAGGATGCTGTGGTCGGTCTTGCGGGTCTCTTCGGCCTGGAGGTTCCGGGCAAGCAGCGCCTTCTCGTCGGCGGTCAGCCAAGCCGCTTCGTCGATGTTGCTGTCGAGGTAGAACATCACCCAGACGCCGACGATGATCGACGGAATGCCTTCGATCAGGAAAAGCCATTGCCAGCCCGCGAGTCCCCACGCCCCCGAGAACAGGTCCATGATCGCCCCGGAGATCGGGTTTCCGATCACGCCCGCCAGCGGGATCGCCGTCACGAACCACGCCGTGCGGGTCGAGCGCCGATCGGACGGATACCAGATCGTCAGGTAGTAGATGACGCCGGGGAAGAAGCCCGCCTCGGCGAGGCCGAGGATGAAGCGCATCGTGTAGAAGCTCCATTCGCCCCGCACGAAGATCATGGCCGAGGAGACGACGCCCCAGGTCACCATGATGCGCATGATCCACAGCCGCGCCCCGAACGCCTTCAGCGCAATGTTGCTCGGCACTTCGAAGAAGAAGTAGCCGATGAAAAAGATTCCGGCGCCGGTCGCGAACGCGGCGTCGCTCAGCGACAGGTCGCTCGACATCTGCAGCTTGGCGAAACCGATGTTGACCCGGTCGAGATAGGCGACGATGTAGCAGAGAAACACGAACGGTATGAGCCGCCAGTCGACCTTACGGTACGCCGCGGCCTCGAATGCTTGACTGCTGGTCATGAACTTCCCCCCCTGGGACCGCCGGCGAGATTCCGAGCGGTCGATGCGTCAGTGGTTAAGCTGCGAATGCGCTGGCGAATGGTTCGACAAGAGGCCTCCCTCTTGCATTCCTGCCTTGCCATGCGGCGGCGCTCGGCCCGCCATGGCGGGACGCTCGCTAAGGCGCTTTGGACCGGCTTGCGGCGCGCGCGAACCATCGCGCGAGTCGCCCCGCCAGCGCCCCGGCCGCTTCGACGGCCTCGGGGGCGGCCTGCCGGACGCCGACCCTCGGGCCGATCGACGCCGGTCGGCGGCTTCCGCCCGGAACGCCTCTCGCGAGGTTACGCCTCGGCGCGGGGCAAGTCTTTGCGCAAAGGCGGTTGATCGACGGGCCTCCCGCCGTCCGAAACGAGCGGTCGCGCGGAAACGCCCGTGAATCCGAGCCGATGCGGGAGCGAAGCGCGCGTCTTGGCGCGGTCTTCACAAGTGTTTGATTGCGGCCGTTGAGCGCCCGCGCGACAACGCCTGCGCTACACCGCCTGCGAATGCCGCGGCCTTTCAGCGTTCTGGGTCAGATAGACGTCGAACAGCGCCGCCACCGAGCGCACGAACGGGCGGCCCTTCTCGCTGACGACGAGGCGCCGTCCGTCCCAATGGGCCAGGCCGTCCTCCTCGAAGCGTCCGAGGCCGCCGAGGTCGGCGATCAGCGGCGCCGGGTCGGCGCCGTGTTTTGCGGCGACCGCGGCGAGGTCGATCTCGAGGTCGCACATCAGCCGCTCGATCGCCTCGCGGCGCAGCCGGTCGTCGGCGGACAGCGCGACGCCGCGGACGGCGGCCAGGCCGCCCACCGCGATCGCCTTCATGTAGTCCGCGGCGGCCGAGGCGTTTTGCACGTAGCCCTGCGGCAGCGAGCCGATCGCGCTGGCGCCGAAGCCGATCAGAGCGGGCGCGTCGTCGTCGGTGTAGCCCTGAAAGCCGCGTTTGAGCCGGCGCGCCGCCGCGGCCCTGGCCATCGAATCGCTGGGGCGCGCGTAATGGTCGAGCCCCACCGCGACATAGCCGCCCTCTTCGACCAGCACGCGATGGATGACGCCCTGCTGGGCGAAGCGCGCCGCCGGCCCCGGCAGGCTTTCTTCGGGGATGAGCTTCTGATGCTTCTTCATCCACGGCACGTGGGCGTAGCCGAACACCGCGACGCGGTCGGCTTTCAGCGCCAGCGCGCGGCGAGCGGTGCGCGCGACGCTCTCCTCGCTCTGGAAGGGCAGGCCGTAGATGAGGTCGAGGTTGAGCGAGCGGGCGCCGAGCGCGCGCGCCTTCCGCGCGCAGTCCGCGGTCTGCTCGTAAGACTGCCGCCGGCCGATCGCTTCCTGCACCTTGGGCTCGAAATCCTGCACGCCGAGACTCGCGCGGGTGACGCCCATTGCTTTCAGCGCGTCGAGACGGTCGTCGGGCAGGCTGGTCGGGTCGAGTTCGATGGCGATCTCCGCGTCGGCCGCAAGCGCGAAGTTTTCCCGCACACGCGCCATCAGCGCGACGAGGCGGTCGGCGGGCAAGCTGGTTGGCGTGCCGCCGCCCCAATGGACGTGGGTGACGGCGGCGCGGCGGCCGATTCGCGCCGCGACGCGCCCGATCTCGCGCTCGACCTCGTCCGCATAGGCGCGCAGCGCCGAGTCGAGTCGCACCACCGTGGTGTTGCAGCCGCAGTAATGGCACAGCCGATCGCAGAACGGCACGTGCAGATAGAGCGACAGGGGGCTGTCGGCGGGAAGCGTGGCGAGCCACCTGGCGTAGGTCTCGGCGTCGACCGCGGGGGAGAAATGCGGGGCGGTGGGATAGCTGGTGTAGCGCGGCACGCGGCCGTCGTAACGGGCGACGAGTTCGGCGTCGGTCATGGTTTCTCTCCGCCCGCGGACGGGCGGGCGACGGGCGGCTCCTTCGAGGTTGGAACCGCTATAGCAAATCGGCGGCGCGGGTTCACGGCTGTTCCGCCTCCCGCAGGCTTTTGCGGCCCGCCGCTCCGTCCCGCCGTGGCCATCGTCGACGGCGGTTGAGCGGCCGACGGCGGCTTCAGCGGGCAGCGGCCGCCCGCGCGGCGCAGCCGTTGAAGATGAGGTCGAGCGTCATCTCGATCTGTTTGTCGATCGGCGCGTCGACGATATTGGGAAAGCCGAGGCGAAGCCCGACCAACCCCCAGATCGTCGTCCAGATGGCGATCGCGGTCGACTGGCAGGGGCCGAGGCGGCGCAGAGCGCCCGCGTTCTCCGCCTCCCGCACCCGCTCCACCAGCCGCGCGAACGCTTGGGCGCCCGAGGAAACGTCCGCGGGGTCGTCGGCGGTCGCTTCGGCCCGGGCGGCGCAGGCGCGCAAGATCTTGCGCGCGAAAACGATCCGGAAGTCGTCGGGGTGGTCGAGCCAGAACCGCACCGACACGTCGAGCTGGCGTCGCAGTCGTCCGACGGGATCGAGGGCGGGATCGTCCGCCTCGTCGAGCGCCTTGGCGAGCGCGCGCCAGGCGGCTTCGACCAGACGCTGGAGCATCTGGTCCTTGGTGGCGAAATAAACGTAGAGCGCTGTTTGCGAGATGCCGACCTTGGCGGCGATCTGACGGGTCGTCACGTTCTCGACGCCCTGCGTGACGAACAATTCGCGCGCCGCCTCCAAGATCTCGTCCGCGCGCTCGTGCCCCAAGCCGCGCGGCTTGCGATTGTCAAGCGACACCACGAAGGTGCGGGCCCCCGGCCGCGCGGTCGTCGTCGTGTTCATGATTCACCCCCCCCCCGCGCCGGTTCGCCCGCGACAGTAACGATCGACGGCAACTCATTGTCAAACGCAACCGCC
The DNA here is from genome assembly GCA_964552445.1 of uncultured Bradyrhizobium sp. Taxonomy (GTDB): domain Bacteria; phylum Pseudomonadota; class Alphaproteobacteria; order Rhizobiales; family Beijerinckiaceae; genus Roseiarcus. The sequence continues at coordinate 8,938 of CAZKHF010000019.1, forward strand.
GGCGCGAGCGCCCAATCTTTCGTCTCCTGATCAGTTGTGCAAGACGCTCCCCACAACGACGCGCGCCGCCGCGGTCTGACCGCGGCGGCGCGCGCAACGACGTCCCAACCAGGGTCGGCGTTCCATTGGGCTTGCTGAAGCGAACAGCGCGCGCGCCCGCTTAATCAGCGGCCGTTGAAAGTGGCCGTGTAACTTGCGGCCGCATTCTGCTCGCCGAGGTAGCCGCCCGTCGGGCCCGAGGAGCCGTTGGCAAACGCCTGAGCAGCGCCGAACGCGAAAACGAGGGCGGAGACGCCCAGGATGACAAGATTACGCATTTTCATCTCCTTGAAATGGGGTTGTATCAACGCTCAGTGAGCGATGATCACTCATCATCGATCACTGCGCAACGCTCATATGTGTTGACCAAGCCCGCCGTGCAAGCGCGCGTCGTTCACAAATTCGTGGTCGTGGCGCCCTTCCCGCAGGCGGCCCTCCCGAGGACGCGGCGGACCGCCCTGCGGCCGCGCGCGGTTTCGCTGGCTATGCGGCGATGACGCGCGCCGCGAATTACGGCGGCGGCTTGCTCAAGATCCAAATTGGCGGCCCGGCGATGGCGAGGCGCGTCCCGCTTCTCGCACGCGTCGGCCGAATCGCGCGATCGCCTCCGCCTCGTCATTCCCGACGGCCGCGAAGCGGCCGATCGGCGATCCGGGGGCCGCGCGCCGCGGCGAGGCCCGCTCTAGGTTCAAGGGCGCACCTTCGGACCGCCGGGAATGACGCGCGAATGGAGTGGACCGCGGCGCCGGATTGGGCAACGGCGTCGCGCGGCGGCGGGAGCGTTCGTCCTCGCCGGGACGAGCCCGGTTATGACGCTCGGGAGACGCCTCGCCGCCGCCGCCGCGCCTCATTCGATCAGCCGATAGGCCCGCTGCGTCAGAAACTCCTCGCAGCTCTCGCTCAGCGACGAGGTCGAGATCAGCTCGGTCGCCTCGGCGAAACGGCCGTGGGCGAACGCCGCTTCGCCGAACGCCTCGCGCAGCCTGGCGATCTCGTCGCCGAGCGCGGCGCGGAACAGATCGGGCGTGACGACGCGGCCGTCGTCGAGGCTCGCCTTAAGACGCAGCCATTGCCATAGCTGGGCGCGCGCGGCCTCCGCCGTCGCGGCGTCCTCCATCCGGTTATCGAGCGCGACGGCGCCGCGGCCGCTGAGCCACGCTTCGAGCCAACGCACGCCGACGCGGATGTTCTCGCGCAGACCCGCTTCGGTGCGCGGGCCGTCGTGGACCTTGAGGAGGTCGTCGCGCGTCGCTTTGACGTCTTTGCGCAGCACGGCGAGCTGGTTGGGGCCGTCCGCCAGCCGCGCGAACGCTTCGCGCGCCGCCGCAACCATGGCGGGATGGGCGACCCAGCCGCCGTCGCAGCCGTTCGCCGCCTCGCGCTCCTTGTCGGCCTTGACCCCGGCGAAGGCCGCGTCATTGGCGGCGGGATCGTCGGGGACCGGGATCTCCGCCGCCATGCCGCCGATGGCGAAAGCGCCGCGGCGATGGCAGGTCTTGATCAACAGCCGCGAACAGGCGGCGAGGAACGCTTTGTCCATGGTCATCGCCGTCCGATCGGGGGTGAGGAAAGCGGGGTTCTCGCCCAGGCGCTTGATCAACGAGAAGACATGGTTCCAGTGGCCGCAGGCGAGGCCGAGCGCGCGCTCGCGTAGCGCGTAGAGAACTTCGTCCATCTCGAACGCGGCCGGCAGCGTCTCGATCAGCGCGGTCGCCTTGAAAGCGCCGGCGGGGAGGTCGAGCGCGGCTTCCGCGAAGGCGAATACGTCGTTCCACAGCCGCGCCTCCTCGCGACCTTCGAGCTTCGGCAGGTAGAAGGCGGGCGTCGCTCCTTTCGCCATCTGCGCCCTGGCGCAATGGAAGACGTAGAGGCCGAAGTCGAACAGCGCGCCGGAAAGCGCCCGGCCGTCGACGCGCAGGCGCCGTTCCTCGATCTGCCAGCCGCGCGGGCGCGCCATCAGCGCGGCGGGGTTGGGTTTCAGCGCGCAAAGCGCGCCGGTCGCCGGGTCGACGAAATCGAGCCGATCCTCCCAGCGATCCTTGAGATTGGCCTGGCCGTCGATCAGGTTGACGAAGGTCGGCGCGCCGGCGTCCTCGAAATCCGCCACGAACGCGTTCGCGCCGGAGTTGAGCGCGGCGACCATCGTCCCGCGGTCGGCCGGGCCCGCGATCTCGACCCGCCGGCCGATGAGGTCGGCGGGGATCGGCGCGACCAGCCAGTCCTCCTCGCGGATCGTCCGGGTCTCGGGCGGGAAGTCGGGCAGCTCGCCATCGTCGAAGCGCTTTTGGCGCTCGACGCGGGCGGCGAGGAGGTCGCGGCGGCGGCCGTCGAAGCGGCGATGCAACTCGGCGAGAAAAGCGCGCGCCGCCGGCGCGAGGATTTCCGCCAGACGCGGATGCGGGGCGGCGCGAAGCTCGACCCCGGAAACGGGCGTGACGGCGGCCATGGCGAGACCTCCCGGCTCAGGCGAAAGCGGAGGCCTCATTCCGTAAACGAAATCGATCCTCGCGGGGACGCCAAATCCCCGCGAGGATCGCGAAAAATCTTTCGCGAAAGCTTAAAGCGGACGCGCCGCCGGCGCGGTCAGGCCGCGAGGTCGCGCCGCGGCGGCTGGACGATCTCGCTGTGCCGATGCGCGAGCCAGGCGCGGGTGGCGCGCTCGCGCGCCAGCTTCTCGCTCGGGTCGTCGTCGAGCGACAGCGCCGAGCAGTCGCACAGGTCCTGACGCGTCAGGCCGATGTCGATGAGCTCGCGATCGGTCATGCGCGCGAGCTGGGCGAGGGTCCGCCGCGCTTCGATCACATGCGCCGGCCACTCCAGCGCCCGCCGCACCGCAGCGCCGATGCCGGCGACGCTTCCAGAGGCGGACGGAAGATCGAACATCGAACTCTCCATTGAGGAATAGACCCCCGTTCACCGCCCAGCGGGCCGTGGCGAGAACCCATAAATGCTTTTGACTGTCGCCATTATGCCGATTCATCATTGATCGGTCCAACGAATGTTTGTACGGTAATCCATAAACGATTCGGATCGATCGTCATGCTCGACACCGACCAGTTGCGCTCCTTTCTCGCCATCGTCGACACCGGCTCGTTCACCCGCGCCGCCGAGCGCGTCAACAAGACCCAGTCGGCGGTGTCGATGCACATCCGCCGCCTGGAGGAGCAGCTCGGCTGCGCGCTATTCGCCAAACAGGGCCGCACGGCCCGGCTGACCAGCGAGGGCGAGCAGTTGATCGACTACGCCCGCCGAATGATCCAGATCGAGGCGGGCGCGATGGCGGCGCTCTCGCGCAAGGGTCTCAAGGGCGCGGTGCGGCTAGGCATCCCCGACGACTACGCGGAAGCCTTTCTCGCCGACATCCTCACCTCCTTCAATCGTCGCCACCCGTTGGTGCAGGTTTCCGTCGTTTGCGAGAATTCGCCCGAGCTCGGCGCGCAGGTCCACGCCGGCGCGATTGAGCTCGCGCTGCTGACCGACCACGAGGGCCTGGTCGGCTTCGAGCTGATTCGCGAGGAGCCGCTGGTGTGGGTCGCCTCCAAGCGCTTCAATTGGACGGAGGGCGCGCCGATTCCGCTCGCGGAGAGCAGCGGTCACGACATGTGGCGCAGGATCACTCATGAAGCGCTGCGCGCCCGGCCCGGCGCGACCCACGGTTTGTTCTTCTCGAAAAACTACAGCGCCATTGGCCGGGTGGTGCGGGCCGGCCTCGCCGCGACGGTGCTGCCGATCGGCATGGTCGGCGACGACCTGCGCGTGCTCGGCGAAGCGGAGGGCTTGCCGGCCCTGCCGCTGAACCGCATCGGCCTTATCTTCGCTCCCGGCCGCCCTTCCGAGGAAGCGAAAGCGTTGGCGGAAGCGGTTCGCGGCGCCGTCGCGGTCGCCGCGCGCAAGGCGTCGTGAAACGGCGCGCCTGAGATCGCGCCGACGGTATCGACGCACAGCAGAGATCGCCGTTGTCGACGCCCGCGGCTCCGAACTTTGCAGTTGGGAGAGCTCTCGGCGTCTCGACCCCTCCTGTCGGCGGCTGACGATCAAGCCGCAGGTGGAAGCGATTAGCCGACAGGCGAGTCGTGCGCCGATCGCCCTGCCTCGGTCGCGGGCGCCTGCTCGGGATCGCCCGCGAAACCGCAGGCCGCGAGCGCCTCGCGCATGTGCCCGGGCGCCGGCGCCTCGACGACGATCGGCGGCCGGTCCTTATAGAGCGGCGCCTCGACCCGGCGCGCCAAAAGCTGCAGGGGGACCGCGGCGTCCCCGCGCGCGTAGACCGCATCGCCGAGGATCGGCCAGCCTTCGGCGGCGCAATGGACGCGCAGTTGGTGGGTGCGGCCGGTCAGCGGCTTGAGCTCCAGCCAGGCGACCGCCGCGCCGCGCCAGACGCCGCGCCCCAGCGCGCGCCAGCGCGTCTGCGCCGGCTGGCCGGCCGGATCGACCTTCATCCACCAGCCGCGGGTCGCGTCGAGCCGCCCGAGCGGCTTGTCGATCAGGCCGGAATCCTCGCTCGGGCCCCCGACCACGATCGCCCAGTAGGTCTTGGCGATCTTGCCCTGCTTGAACAGCCGGCCGAGGCGCTCCAACGCCTTGCGGTGGCGGCCGAGCACCAGGCAGCCCGCGGTGTCGCGATCGAGGCGGTGGGCGAGCGCCGGCTTGCGCGGCAGGCCGAAACGCAGCGCGTCGAAGTCGTCCTCGAGGTTGGCGCCGCCCTTCGGGCCGCGGTGGACCGCGATTCCCGCCGGTTTGTCGAAAACCAGCATCAGGCCATCGCGATAAAGGAGCCGCGCTCTTGTTTGTTCCGGCGTCATGAGCGCATAGCTAGGTCGGTCGGCGGGTCGCCGGCAAGAGCCTCGGCGCGAGAAACGGAAAGGTGGACGGGTGAGCGACGCGAGCGACGACGAGCCGAAGGCCGGTCGGCTGCGGCGCCTATTCTCGCGCGGCGAGGCCGATCCGGCGCCGGCGGCCGCCGCGCCCGCGGAGAAGAAGAGCTGGCTTAAGCGTCTCGCCGCTGGCCTGTCGCGCTCGTCGTCGGCGATCGGACGCGGCGTCTCCGACATCTTCGCCAAGCGCAAGCTCGACGCCGCCGCGCTCGACGAGCTGGAAGACGTGCTGATCGAGGCCGATCTCGGCGTCGGCGCGGCCCAGCGCGTGCGCGAGGCTGTCGGCCAGGGCCGCTACGACAAGTCGATTTCGCCCGAGGAGGTGAAAGCGGTGCTCGCCGACGAGGTCGAGCGCATCCTCGCGCCCGTCGCCCAGCCGCTGGTGGTCGACCGCGCCAAGAAGCCGTTCGTCATCCTGGTGGTCGGCGTCAACGGCTCGGGCAAGACGACCACCATCGGCAAGCTCGCCGCCAAATACGCCGCCGCCGGGTTGAAGGTGACGCTCGCGGCGGGCGACACGTTCCGCGCCGCGGCGATCGAGCAGCTCAAGATCTGGGCTTCCCGCGCCGGCGCCGATTTCATCGCGCGGGAGCAGGGAGCCGACGCCGCCGGGCTCGCCTTCGACGCCCTCGGGCGCGCGCGCGCAAGCGGCGCCGACGTGCTGCTGATCGACACCGCCGGGCGGCTGCACAACCGCGTCGAGCTGATGAGCGAATTGGAGAAGATCGTCCGGGCGCTGAAGAAGGTCGATCCCGAGGCGCCGCACGCGACGCTGCTGGCGCTCGACGCGACGGTGGGGCAGAACGCGCTGCGCCAGGTCGAGATGTTCGGCCGCACGGCCGGCGTCACCGGTCTGGTTATGACCAAGCTCGACGGCGCCGCGCGCGGCGGCGTGCTGGTCGCTGTGGCGGAGAAGTTCGCGCTGCCGGTGCACTTCATCGGCGTCGGCGAAAGCGTCGACGACCTCGAGCCGTTCGCCGCGCGCGATTTCGCCGCGGCGATCGCCGGTCTGAGCGAGGAGGATTGAGTTGAGCGCAGACCGCGAGACCGCCGCCGACGTTGACGAAAACAGAAGCGCGGGCGGCATGACCGAAGCCCCCGTCGCCCCCGCGGCCCGCAAGGCGCTGAACCCCTGGTTCAAGTTTACGCTGGAAATGGGACCGTTGGTCTTGTTCTTCTTGGCGAACTCGAAGCCGGCTTTGTTTCACGGGCTCGTCGGCGGCTTCCTGCCCGAGGGGCTTCCGTTGGAAAAGGTCGGCATGTTGACGTCGACGGCGATCTTGATGGTGACCAGCGTCGTAGCTGTCGTCGTCTCCTGGATGCTCACCCGTCGTCTTGCGATCGTCCCCATTGTGACGGCGGTCTTGGTGTTATGTTTTGGCGCGTTGACGCTCTGGCTTCAGGACAAGACGTTCATCGAAATCAAATTGACAATCATCTATTGCTTGCTCGGCGGCGCGCTGCTTGGCGCCATGGCGTTCGGCAAACTGCTCCTGCCGATTGTCCTGGACATGGCGATTCACCTCGACCAGTTGGGCTGGCGCAAACTCACGATGCGGTGGGGGCTTTTCTTTTTTGCCCTCGCGGGGCTCAATGAAATCTTACGTCATCAACTGAGCTGGGATCAATGGGTGGCGTTCAAGACCTTTGGAGTTCTCCCGCTCACGCTGGTGTTCGCGGTTGCGCAGACCCCGCTTATCCTTCGTCACGAGACGAAGGACGACGCATTTTCCGGCGAAATGTAACGAACGACACGAGGCTCAGACACGAACGGTCGACCATCCGTCGCGACTGTCGGGAACTGCAAAAGCGTCTTGCTCCAACGCTCGCCGGGGAGGCGGCGAGCCGGCCTTTCGTGGCGAGCGACCCTCAGTGCGCGCCCTTCGCAGCGCCGCTGAGCTTGACTCTACGCAACGTCAGCGCGAGCGGCGCGGCGGCGAGCGAGAGCAGCATCAAAATCCAGAAGGCGTCGACATAGGACAGCAACGACGTCTGCGCGTGCAGCTGCTCGCCGATCCAGGCGATCGCCTGTTGTTGCGCCTGAGCGAGCGACGAACCGTGCGCGACGAAATAGTCCGTCGCCTGCTTCACCGTCTCCTGATACGGCGGGCTCGACGGAATCGCATGCTCGATCAGTCGGCTCTGATGGAGCTGGGCGCGATCGGAAAGCACGTTGGCGACCAGGGCGACGCCGAGCGAGCCGCCGGTGTTGCGCGCTGCGTTGAGAAGAGCCGACGCTTGGTCGGTCTTGTCGGGCGGCACGCCGTCGTACGACGCCGTGACGCTCGGCAGGAAGATCAGCGGCAGGCCGACGCCGAGCAGCATGCGTGAACGCGCGAAGAACCAGAAATCGAGGCCGCCGTTGATGGCGGTCATCTCATACATCGAGAGCGCGACGGCGATCGCCCCGGCGGCGATGAGATACTTCGGCTGCACCCTGCTCGACAGCCAGCCGACGACGAACATCATGCCCATGGTGACGAGACCGCCGGGCGTCAGCGCGAGGCCGGCCCAGGTCGCCGTGTAGCCGAAGTCCTGCTGCACGAGCTGCGGCATGTATTGCGTCGTCGCCAGCAGAATCGCGCCCGTCGCCAGCATCACTACGAAGCAGGCGCTGAACTGGCGCCCGGCCACCATGCGGATGTCGATCGTCGGGTTGCGTCGGCTGAGCTCCCACGGAATCATTGCGACGAAGGAGAACGCGCAGATCGTCGCGACGACGACGATGAACGTCGAGGCGAACCAGTCGTCCTCGAGGCCGCGGTCCAGCATCACCTCGAGCGAGCCGAGAAAGGTCGCGACCAGTGCGAAGCCGACGAAATCGAACCCGCCCGCCTCCATCAGACGGCGACGGCGCGCTTCGACATACGCGGCCGACTCGTAGAACAGCCCCCCGATCAGGGTCATCGCCAGAACGCCGACCGGAGCGTTGATCAGGAAGCACCAGCGCCAACTGAGATTGTCGGACAACCAGCCGCCGAGCGTCGGCCCGACCACCGGCGCCACCACCACCGCCACGCCGAACAGGGCGAACGCCTGTCCGCGCTTCGCCGGCGGGAAGGAATCGGCCAGGATCGATTGCGCCAGCGGCACCATGCCGCCGCCGCCGAAGCCCTGGAGGATGCGAAACAGCAGCAGGGACTGGAAGTTCCAGGCGATTCCGCACAGGATCGAGCTGGCGGTGAACAACGCCAGGCAAATGATGAAGAACCGCTTGCGGCCGAGCAGGCCGGCGAGGAACCCGCCGGCGGTGAGGATGATGGCGTTGGAGACGAGGTAGGAGGTGACGACCCACGACGCCTCGTCCTCGCTGACGCCCATCGCGCCGGCGACGTAGTTGAGCGCAACGTTGGCGATGGTGGTGTCGAGCACCTCCATGAAAGCGGCGAGCGCGACCACCAGCGCGATCAGCCAGGGATTGGCGCGCGCGCGGGCGCCGGCGGAAATCGCCTCGGCGCTCACAGCCAGCTCCTCAGCCGCTCGTAGAGCGAGGGCGTCGGATCGACCCGCACGCTGGGGACGACCGACATGCCGGGGCCGAGCGCGACGTCCGTCGGCGGATCGTCGAGGACGATCTTCACCGGAACGCGCTGGACGACCTTGACGTAGTTGCCGGTGGCGTTCTCGGCCGGCAGCAGCGAAAAGGCGGTCCCCGACCCCGGCTGCACGCTGGCGACGTGGCCGTGAAGAACGCGTTCCGGATAAGCGTCGATGGCGATCGTCGCCGGCTGACCGGGCCGCATCGCGTCGAGCTGGGTCTCCTTGAAGTTGGCGACGACCCAGACTTCGTCAGGGACGAACATGCTGAGGCCGGTCCCCGTCGCCGCGAATTGGCCGACCGCGGCGGAAAGGTTGACGACGCGTCCGCTCTGGGTGGCGGTCACCCTCGTGTACGAAAGATTGAGCTCCGCCTGGTCGCGCTGGGCGTTCGCCTGCGCCAGCGCCGCCTCGGCGCTGGCGCGCTGGGCGTCCAACGCGGCGGTCTGCCGCTGCGCGGTCGCGAGCGCCGCCTTGGCCGTCTTCACCGCCGCCTGCTGCTGGCGCAGCCCCGAGGAGTATTGCTCAGCGTTCTGGACCGAGCCCGCGCCGCGCTGGGCGAGATCCTCGTAGCGCGTCGCCTGCTGCTCGGCGAAGGCGAGCGCGGCCTCCGTGGCCTCGACCTGGGCTTGATTCTGGTCGATCTGGGCCTGCTGGACCGCGATCTGCGCTTCGACATTGTCGATATTCGCCCGCGCCGCGGCCACTTGCGCGTCGGCCGCAGCGAGCGCGGCGCGGTAATCGCGGTCGTCGATGCGGGCGATCAGGTCGCCGGCGTCGACATGCTGGTTGTCGACCACCGGAACCTCGGCGACGTAGCCCGACGCCTTGGCGGCGACGACGAATTGGCGCGCGGCGATGAAGGCGTCGTCGGTCGACTCGAAACGCGACGCGCCGTCCCAATAGACGTAGCCGCTTCCGGCGAGCGCCGCGGCGGCGAGCAGGCCGGCGACTAAGGCGGCGAGCCGCCGGCCGCGCTTGGCCTTGGGCGCCTCGGCGGCAGGCTCCAGCCCCGGTTCGATCTCGGCCTCGTCGGGGGCCCTCGCCGGCCGAAGGCCCCGCGCCGGCTTCGACGCCGGCGCGCGGGCGTGGGTTGGCTCGATTGTCACGATCGGCGGCGCTTCCATTGGGTCGGCGGCGCCATTTCCGTCGTCTGTGAACGCCGCCTCCGGCCATGCCGGACCAATGAATTCCTCTTCGACGAACTCGGACATTGCCATCTCCGGCGTCTGCGGCGGACAGGCCCGCCGTGACTTGCAGAACAAAACGAAACAGTATCGTTTCGATTTACATCGGCGATGGGAGGCGGTATGTCAAGGCCGGACGGCGCGCCGCGGCGACGCGTTCACGCGAAGGTGAAGAAAGGGTTTCCAGGTGACGACGGCGACGAAGAGCCGACCGGCCGAGCGCGGCGTTGGGCGCGCGGGCCGCCCTCCCCGCGACCAAGCCGGCGAGGTCGAGGAGCGGATCCTCGACGCCGCGCAAAGCGTGTTTCTCGACCGCGGCTTCGAGGGCGCCACCGTCGACGAGATCGCTGAGGTCGCCCACGCCGGCAAGCCGACGATTTACGCGCGATTTCCCCACAAGGAGGCTTTGTTCGTCGCTGTGGTGGAGCGCATGGTGCGGCGACGCGCCGAGAGCTTGGCCGCCAGCCGACTCTCCGCCGCAAGCGGTTCGACGATCGAAGAGCGTCTGACCATTTTCGCCACGCTGATCCTGAAATCGGCGCTCGTCGAAGAATCGATCGCCTTGGGGCGAGCGACGATTGCCGAAGCGCGGCGCTTTCCGAACCTCGCCAGCAGCGTTCATCGGCTGATGCGGGCGCGCGGGGCCGACGAGATCGCGCGTTTGCTCGGAGAACTCTCCAAGTCCAGCGACAAGCGCCAGAGTCCCGCCCTTGCGCCGGAAAGCCTGCCGGGAACGGCGCGCCGATTTGCGGAATTGGTCGTCATGCCAATTCTGGTGCGCGCCCTCTTCGGCGACGATCTGGCGACTCTGCGCAGCGAGATCGGCCCGCACGTCCGCGAGGCGGTGGCCTTCTTTCTCGCCGCTTGCGGACAAGGCGACGGCGCTCCGCCCGGCCTGCGCGAGGACGACGCGGAAGCGTCAGGCGGTCGCCGCGCCGCCGCCCCGGGAAGCGACGCGACAAGCGCGAAATAAAGCCGCGGGCGCAGAGGGGGCGCCAGCGGCTCGCCGAGAACTCGGGCTTACTTCCCGTAGTAGGCGGCGGCGTAGATCGCCTTCACGTCGGCCACCGTCGGCTTGCCCGGGTTGGTCAGCGTGCACGGATCGGCGAGGGCGTTGGCGCTCATGCGGTCGAGGACCCGCTTGAACTTGGCCTCGTTGAAGTCGACCTCGTCGCACGCCTTGAAGGTCGCCGGGATGCCCAGCTTGGCGTTGAGGCCGCGGATGGCGTCGCTAAGATCCTTAAGGCCCAGGGCCTTCTCGACCAGCGCGTATTTGGTCGAGAATTGCCGGTTGAAGCCGATGATGGTGGGCAGCAGGATCGCGTTGGCGAGCCCGTGGGTCACGCCAAACTCGCCGCCGATCTTGTGGGCGAGCGAATGCACCAGGCCGAGCGAGGCGTTGGTGAACGCCATGCCCGCCAGCGCCGAAGCGTTGTGCATGGCGTAGCGCGCCGCCTTGTTGGTCGGCTCGGCGTAGGCGGTCTCCAGGTTGTTGAGGACCAGGGTGATCGCCTCGAGCGCGTAAGGGTCGGTGAACGAGGTGGCGGCGGTCGAGGCGATCGCCTCGACGGCGTGCGCCATCACGTCCATGCCGGTGTTGGCGGTGACGTTCTTCGGCATCTTGGTCGGCAGCGCCGGATCCAGAATGGCGAGGTCGGGCACCATGTCGGCGGCGACGATCGGGTACTTGATGTGGTTCTCGGTGTCGGTGATCACCGAGAAGGCGGTGATCTCAGAAGCTGTGCCGCTCGTCGAGGGGGCCGCCGCGAAGCGCGCCTTGTTGCGCAGGGGCGGCATCGAGCCGGGCGCGATGATGTCGGCGAACTTCAACGCCGGATGTTCGTAGAAGCACCACATCACCTTGGCGGCGTCGATCGCCGAGCCGCCGCCGAAGCCGATGATCCAATCGGGCTGGAAGTCCTGCATCGCCTTGGCGCCGCGAAAGACGGTCTGGACGGAAGGATTGGGCTCGACGCCGTCGATGATGATCGAGTCGAGGCCGCCTTTCTTGAGCAGCGCCTGCGCCTGATCGAGAAAGCCGAAGCGCTTCATCGAACTGCCGCCCGTGACGATCGCCGCCTTTTTCCCGCTCAGCGAGGACAGTCTGTCAAGGGCGCCCTCTCCATAAACAATATTGCGGGGAACGGAAAAGGTCATGACAGTCATCTTATCTTCTCTCTAAATGCGGACGTCCCAACTCCCCACTTCGTCCAGGTAGGTGGCGCATATTCCCCTGGTTGTCTGCAACTTAGCTGGCTCCCTGCGAGACGCTTTGATGAATCTCAAAGACGATATATGGAGACGCGCAATAATCTGCGCTTTCAGCACGTCAAGTGCGCAATTCATGCGGCCATGCTAGCCTAATGAGCTATGACATACGCCGATATAAGCTTTGCGAAAGACGCAGATCATCAATTCACCTTGGTGCATAGGCATTCATCAAGTTGCTGATGTTCAAGCGCGATCGCACACCGACAGGCGGCCCGGTGGTCGCGTCCGGGGCGGCGGCGGACGCTCGGCGCTGGCGGCGAAGCGGAATTGTGACCGCTAGAAGCAGCGTCGGACCGCGCGAGTTGCGACAATCTGTCGCAACGATGCGCCGTCGTCGCGGCGCCCGACATGGCGTCGAGGGCTTCCGACGACGCCCCACGCGACCACGAGCCGCCGCCTGCGCCACTTCCGGCCGGGCTGCAAAAGGCGGCGAACGAGGTCGCCTCTTCTTGCGCGTCCTGACCGAGGCTCCGCCGCGCAAAACGCGCTTGCTCGGCGACGGGCCGGGAAAGGATGCTCGCTCGACGGCGTCCGCCGGAAGATCGGCGGCACAAGGCCGACACTTTAATAAGCGGTTCGCTGGCGTCGCGTCGGCGGGATCTCGCGGCCGAAGCCGTCTCGAAGACGAGAGCGCCGCGCTCGAGCGTCCGGTCCCAATCTGGCGCTCGGCCAACCGCTGTCGCAAGGCGCCGCGCGGAAAATGCCGCCAAGCCAGACGTTCGCCGCAGCCGATTCGCGCTTCGTCGCACAGGGGTCCGGCCGACGCCTATTAACATTTTCATATTGTTTGTTGCGTCCAACGCATTGCTGAAACGCGTAATTTCCGGCAACGAGTCGTCGCCATAATTGATCATTCGCTCTTGACTAAATACAAACTGTCTCCCTTATGCGAAAGTCGAAGGCGAGGCCTAGGGCCCTCCGACCTTCACAGCCATTAGGCGCGCGATCGGCGCGCGCCGCGGCTCGGCGCGCAAACCGCGCGCAGGGCCGCCGTCCGGGCGCGAGGCGCACGAAGTCCGCGACGGCAATCCATGAGGAGTACTGGAAATGCCTGTCTCGACGCCCACTGAACTTGACGCGTTGATCGCGCGCGTGAAGCGCGCCCAGCAGATCTACGCCGGATTCACCCAGGAGAAAGTTGACGAGATCTTCCGCGCCGCCGCCTTCGCCGCCGCCGACGCCCGCATTCCGCTGGCGATGATGGCGCGCGAAGAGACCGGCATGGGCGTGGTCGAGGACAAGGTGGTTAAGAACCACTTCGCGTCCGAGTACATCTACAACGCCTACAAGGACGAGAAGACCTGCGGCGTCGTCGCGGTCGACGACGTCGGCGGCACGGTGACCATCGCCGAGCCGATCGGCATCATCTGCGGCATCGTGCCGACCACCAACCCGACCTCCACCGCGATCTTCAAGGCGTTGATCTGCTTGAAGACGCGCAACGGCATCGTGTTCTCGCCGCATCCGCGCGCCAAGGCCTCGACCTGCGCCGCGGCCAAGCTGGTCCTCGACGCCGCTGTCGCGGCCGGCGCGCCGGCCGACATCATCGGCTGGATCGACGAGCCCACCCTGGAGCTCTCCAACGCCTTGATGCGCCATCGGGAGATCAACCTGATTCTGGCGACCGGCGGCCCTGGCATGGTCAGGGCGGCCTATTCGTCGGGCAAGCCGGCGATCGGCGTCGGCGCCGGCAACGCGCCGGTGGTGATCGACGAACACGCCGACATCAAGCGCGCCGTCGCCTCGATCCTCATGTCCAAGACCTTCGACAACGGCATGATCTGCGCTTCCGAGCAGGCGGTCGTGG
>CAZKHF010000020.1:0-15753 GCA_964552445.1 uncultured Bradyrhizobium sp.
CGGTGATCGTCGGCGCGGTGGCGATCATCGCCTTCACCGCGGCGACCTTCGCCGGACGGCCGGAATTCGGCGCCTTCACCGACGCCGGCGGGATCGCCGCAGGCCTGGACAAGTACGTCGGCAAAGCGGCGGGCGTGATGTTCGCGATCGCCCTGATCGACGCGGCGATGATCGGCGCGGCGGCGGTGTCGCTGTCAACCGCTTACGCGATCGGCGACGCCTTCTCGGCGCGCCATTCGCTGCACCGCAAGGTCGCGGACGCGAAGGGCTTCTACGCCGTCTATTTCCTGCTGATCGCGGTCGCCGCGGCGCTGGTGATGACGCCCGGCTCGCCGCTCGGCCTGCTCACCGAGGCGGTGCAGACGCTCGCCGGGGTGCTGCTGCCGAGCGCGACGGTCTTCCTGCTGCTGCTGTGCAACGACAAGGCGGTGCTGGGGCCGTGGGTCAACGGCCGCTGGACCAACGCCTTCACCGGCGCGGTGATCGCGGCGCTGGTGTTGTTGTCGGTCATCCTCACCACGTCGGTGCTGTTCCCCGACGCCGCCACGGAACAGGCCATCCTCGACGTGCTGGTCGGCGGCGGCGGCGCGGCGGCGGTCGTCGCCCTGGCGATCGCGGCGCTCGGCCGCAACCGCAGGCCAGCGGCGGAAGAAGAGGACGACGGCGCGGTCCTCGCGCGCGACCGCGACGCGTGGCGGATGCCGCCGCTCGCTGCCCTGCCGCCGGCGAAGCTGTCGCTCGCCGCCAACGCGTGGATGGCCATCTTGCGCCTCTATCTCATCCTCGCCGGCGGCTTGGTGCTGATCCGCATCGTCATGCTGGCGATCGGCCAGGGCGGCTGACGGCGCCCGCCTAGACCCGCCGCTTCTCGTGCGCCGTTAAGGCCGGCGGGAAGCGGGCGACATCGCGCGGGACGATCATCTCGGCGCTTGGCGAATCGCCCGGCGCGTCGCGCGCCGATCGGCGCGCGGGGCGGCGGGCCGTCCGCAAACGGATGGAAGGACGAATGGGCGGTAGTCGCTCGAGCCCGAGAGGCTCGGACACGCTGAGCGCGGCGTCGCCCGCGCCAAGCGCGAAGAAACTTCACGCAACCTTCCAAGCCGCCCCGAAACGAGCCGGGGCCCGCGCGGCCGCTTGAACCGCGCGGCGGCTCGCTTCGCGGACCTTGGAGCAACCGAGGTCTGGAGGTGGGCCATGAACGCGCTCACGATCATTCCCGCGATCGCGCCGCTGCGCGTCGCCAACAATCTCAACATTGCCGTTCTTCGTTACGACGCCCGCGCATCGCGCCCGCCGCGGACGCCGCCGCTCGCTCGTTCGCGCCGCGCACCGCGACGCTGACTTCTCCGACCGTTCTTCGCCCGCCTAACTTACCGACGAGACTCCCCATGCGGTTCATCGACACGTTCAACCCTTCGGCGCTGGCGAACTTCGCCGTCTGCCTCGCCGCCGCCTTCGCGCTCGGCGCGCTGATCGGCGCCGAGCGGCAATATCGCCAGCGCTCGGCGGGCCTGCGCACCAACGTGCTGGTGGCGCTCGGCGCAGCGGCTTTCGTCGACCTGGGCATGCGGATCGCCGGCGACGCCTCGACGCAGGTGTTGGCCTATGTCGTGTCCGGCATCGGCTTCCTCGGCGCCGGCGCGATCATGAAGGAGGGCGCAAACGTCCGCGGCCTGAACACCGCCGCGACCTTGTGGTGCTCGGCGGCGGTCGGCGCCGCGGCGGGCGCCGGCCTCGTCGTCGAGGCGGCGCTGCTCACCGCCCTGGTGGTCGCGGGCAACACGCTGCTGCGTCCGCTGGTCAACGCGATCAACCGCATTCCGCTCGACGCGCGCGCCAGCGAAGCGACCTACGAGGTGCGCCTGACCGCGACCCCCGAGGCCGCCGCCGCGGCGCGCAAGGCGTTGCTGAAGGCGCTCGAAAACGCGCGCTACCCGGTCGGCGACATCGAGGCGGTCGAGCGCGGCGACGATTTCGTCGACATCGTCGCGACGCTGGTTTCCACCTCGATCGTCGCCCCCGAGCTCGACGCGGTCGCGGATCGGATAGGGAGGCAGCCCGGCGTCCAGCACGCCGCCTGGGAGAGCAATGCGGCGGAGGCCTGACGCGAGGCGCGGGCCGAGCCGCCGCTGTGGCGCAACCGCCACAGCGGCGGAAAACCGGTCGCCGGCCAAAGATTTGAGTAGCCTTTCGCTTGCGGCGCCCTAA
This sequence comes from uncultured Bradyrhizobium sp., assembly GCA_964552445.1. Classification (GTDB taxonomy): domain Bacteria; phylum Pseudomonadota; class Alphaproteobacteria; order Rhizobiales; family Beijerinckiaceae; genus Roseiarcus. Next base: position 2,209 of record CAZKHF010000020.1, read on the forward strand.
GCTGCGACAATATGTCGCGCGTCATTGTGACCCGACATGACGTCGCGCCCGCCTTGCGCGGGCAGAAGGAAAGCGGAGGGTTCTCAAATGCTTAGACAAGCGCTGCTGTCCTGCGTCGCGCTGGGAGCGCTGGCGACAAGCGCCCTCGCCGCCGACCTGCCCACCCAAAAGGGTCCGCCGCCGGCGCCGGTTGTCGTCGCGCCCCCGTTCTCCTGGACCGGCTTCTACTTCGGCCTCAACGCCGGCTACGCCGATCCCTCTTCGAAGATCGGCGTCACCCCCGGCGGCGCCTGGACCGGCGACCCCGACGAAGCGGGCGTCGTCGCCGCCGGGACCGCCAAGTTCAACTTGGATGGTTTCATCGGCGGCGCCCAGGCCGGCTACAATTACCAGATCGACAACATCGTGCTCGGCGTCGAAGCCGACGCGGACTATCTCGACCTCAGCGGATCGTACTCGACGCCCCATTATGGCGGCGTCGTCGAGCGCTCGTCCTATTGGGCGAACGGGTCGACGAAGATCGACTCCCTGTTCACGCTGCGCGGGCGCGCCGGCTTCGCCGCCGACCACTGGCTGTTCTTCCTCACCGGCGGCCTCGCTCTCGCCGACGAGAACTTCAAGCAGTCGATCGGCTTCAACAACCCCGGCGAGTACATCGGCCTCCCGCTCACGGGCGGCGCGAACGGCTACAACGCCGGCAGCGCCTCGACCACCGCGGCGACCTGGACGGTCGGCGGCGGCGTCGAATACGCCCTCGACAGCCACTGGTCGTTCAAGGGCGAATACCTCTACGTCGACCTGAAGTCGCTGAGCTTCAACTCGAGCTACACCGACACGACGCCGGCGACGTTCACCATGCAGCACCACGACAGCCTGGGCGGCCTCAACATCTTCCGCGTCGGCTTGAATTACCGGATGTGACGCCGGCCGCGCGCGCTCGGTGAGCGAGATAAGCGCCAAGCGCGCGGCGACGCCTTCGTCGGCCTCGCCGCGCCAATTCTGGGGCCGATCGTCGCGGCGCGACGCGCCCGGATCGCCATGCGAAGGCGAGAGCGGCCGCTTGCGCGAAGCCGCCGTCAGCCGCCGCTCGCCTGGCGCATTGCGCCGACGACGCCGCCGAGGTCGAGCCAGACGTTGGGGTCGTCCTGCGCCTGCCGCTTGACGAACTTGTAGCCGGTGACGTCCCACGGCAGGATTTCGTCGCGCAGGTTGTCGAGCACGAATTCGCCGTGGTCGGTCCTCACCGTCAGCACCGCATGGCCTTCGCCGTCGAGGTCGCGCACGATCGTCATCAGCAGCGCCTGCCGCGGGAAGCCCTGCTCGATGAGCTGCTTGCGCTTGAATAGGGCGTACACCTTGCAGTCGCCCTTGCCGTCGGTCGGATAGTCCCAGTGGTCGAGGATGGTTCCCCAGTGGTCGAGGTTGCTGATCGGCTCGATCGCGTCGTTGGCGAACTTGTTGACCTGGTTGAGCGTCTCCCAGGTCTTCTTCGTCAGGCGGACGTCGAGCGGGGCGAGCTTGCCGAGATTGCATTCCTCCGGCCGGCGGCCGCAGAAATCGACCCAGCCGTAAGGCACCGAGGTTTCGGCGCCGATCGCGGCGTAGGTTGCGTTCGGCAGCTTCGGCTCGGAGGCTTCGACCAGCCCGCCGTACGCCACCCCGAATAGAACCGCGCCGCAAACGGAGCGCGCAACCCAACCGAACATGGTCCTTCCCCACGTCTCGACGCGGGAAAGGTGGCGCAAGCGGATTGGCGCCGCGAAAAGCAATTCAATAAAATTCGAGCGGTCCGACCCTCGCGAAAACGATAAATTTCTTAAGGTTGACAGGGCGTCGCCGCCGCGGCGGGCGGCGCGCCGAAGCCGGCCCGCAGTTTCCTTCGGCCCCGCGCCGCCTTATAGACCTGCGCAACGGCGCGCGCCGCGGCGCGGTCGAGACGACGGAGGGGCGACGTGAGGAACCACTCGGCGGCTCGCAGCGCCGCGTCCGAAGCGCGTCTGGCGGCGACGAGCCTGGCGGCGCTCGGCGTCGTCTTCGGCGACATCGGCACCAGCCCGCTCTACACGTTGAAAACGGTGCTCGACTTGACCGGCCCGCAGCCGAGCGCGGCGACCATCCTCGGCTCGCTGTCGCTGATCCTGTGGACGCTGATCGTCGTCACCACGGTCAAGTACGTCAACGTGGCGATGCGCATCGACAACGACGGCGAGGGCGGAATCATCGCGCTGATGGCGCTGCTCGGCGTCAAGAAACGGCTTCGCCCGGCGATCATCGCCGCCGGTCTGTTCGGCGCGGCGCTGATCTACGGCGACGGCGCGATCACGCCGGCGATCTCGGTGCTCTCGGCGCTCGAGGGCGTCGAGCAGTCGACCCCGGCGCTGACGGCTTTCGTGCTGCCCGCGGCGGTCGCCATCCTGATCGCCTTGTTCGCCGTCCAGCCGCTCGGGACGGCGCGCATCGGCCGGGCGTTCGGCCCGCTGATGCTGGTCTGGTTCCTCGTCATGGCGGCGCTCGGCGTCTACGGGATCACGCTTCATCCCTCGGTCCTGCTCGCGATCAATCCCGTCTACGGCGTGCGTTTCCTCGCCGGCGGCGGCCTCGCCGGGTTCCTCGTCCTCGGCGGCGTCTTCCTCTGCGTCACCGGGGCCGAGGCGCTCTACGCCGACATGGGTCATTTCGGCGCCCGCCCGATCCGTCTCGCCTGGAACGGCGTGGTGTTCCCCAGCCTAGCGCTCAATTACGCCGGCCAGGCGGCGCTGGTGCTCGACGGCGCGCCGACCGCAGGCAACATCTTCTACCGCCTCTGCCCCGCCCCGCTGCTGACGCCGCTGATCGCGCTGGCGACGGTCGCCACCATTATCGCCAGCCAGTCGATCATCACCGGCGCCTTCTCGATGACGCGGCAGGCGATCCAGCTCGGCTGGGCGCCGCGCCTGGCGGTCAAGCAGACCTCGCGCGAAGGCTACGGCCAGATCTACGTCGGCGCGGTCAACTGGCTGCTGATGATCGTCACCCTCGCGCTGACCATCGGCTTCGCCAAGTCCGACAACCTCGCCGCCGCCTATGGCGTCGCGGTTTCGGCGACCATGCTGCTGACGACCGCCCTCTTGTTCATCGCCATGCGCGAGATCTGGGGCTGGAGCGCGCTCGCCGCCGGCGTCGTGACGGCGGCCTTCGTCGTCGTCGACGGCGGCTTCTTCGCCGCCAACATGGCCAAGGTGCGGGAGGGCGGCTACGTCCCGCTGCTGCTCGCCGCCGCCGTCTACAGCGCGATGTGGATCTGGCACCGCGGCGCGACGGCGCTGCACGCCGGCGTCGTCGCCGATCAGGTCTCCGACGAGGCGTTTCTCGCCGAGCTTAAGAGCGGCCGCATCGCGCGCGTGCCCGGCTCGGCGGTTTTCCTCACCCGCGCCAAGGCCAACACCCCGCCGGTGCTCTCCTGGCACGTGCGCAAGAACCGCTCGCTGCACGAATACGTGTTGGCGCTCACCCTCGCCACCGTCTCGACGCCGCGCGTCGAAGCGGCGAACCGCCTGACCGTGACGCGCCTCGCCGACCGGTACTGGCGCGCCGAAGCGCGGATCGGCTTCATGCAGCACCCCGACGTCCCCGCCCTCATCGCCGAGTGCAAGGCCCAAGGCGTCGAGATCGACCTTTCCGACGTCACCTACTACGTCGGCCGCGAGACCATCGTGCCGCGCGAGGACGGGCGCGGCCTGCCGCGCTGGCAAGAGGAGCTGTTCTCCGTCATGGCGCGCAACGCCGCGCGCATCAGCGACTACCTCCGCCTGCCCTGCGACGAAGTGGTCGAGATCGGACGCGAGATCGAGATCTAGAGCGCGGCTTCGCCGCGTTCATGAAGGCGATGGCCTGCGGCGCGGCTTTCGCCCCAACGCCGTGGCGTCACGGCTTCTGCGCAGGGGTTTCGGCAGACGCGGGCGTGATTTCGAAGATCGCGTTGACGTTGGCGTTGACGCGCTGCTGCGGGGCCGCGCGGTCGCCCGGCGCCACGAATTGCGGGAGCATGTGATCGTTCACCCCACTGTTCACCTGAAACTCCACAATCCGGCAGACGCCCTTGTAGGCGTCGGCCAACAGCTCGCACTGGCGGCCGACGACGCCGTAGAGCGGCTGGCTGGCCTCGGAGACCGCTTTGCCAAGCGCGGCGCCCGAAAGGTCCCTGTCGATCGGCGTCCACACCTGGAAGTTCGCGGTGACCCTAATCGCGCCGCACTGACGGCAGTCCTGAGCCAACGCCGGCGCGCAGAGCGCCGCAAACGCGAAGACAAATACCGAGGCAAGCTTCATTGCGACCCTCCGAAATTTTAACTCGACCCGAAATCGCGCGCCACTCGTGCACGAAATCGCCGTCACAGTCCCGCCGCGCTCTTCGGCAAGGTTAAACTTCGGTCGCCGACGAAGCTCGTCTTGACCGCGCAGACCGAATCCGCCTGTCTACACTTCTGCCCAAGCGCCTGAACCTGCGAGCCGATCCTTCTTCCGCCGGGTCGCAAGACTACGTCAGCGGCCCGCGCAAGAACACGGTTCGCATCAGCTCAACGGCGTGCTCCCGCCGCGCGCCGAAACGAAAGCGTCCGCGTTCGATTCCGGCTTCGTCCTCGGCGACCGCGCGCGAGAGGGCCCGTGTCTCAGCGACAGCGAGCTTTCCTTCCTCGATCAGCATTTCGACTGCAGCGGCGCGCGCGGCGAACGCTGACCAGGGACCTAATCGTCGGCGATCGAGCTTGGTCGGCGAGCCGCCGACGCCGGCGCGGCGCCGCCCCTCTTCGCGGCGATTTGCGTGGGCTTCCAATCTCGCGCTCTTGACGCGAAAGCGGCGCCGTCGCATCACCGAGGGCCAATGCCCACGCTCGTCGTGCCTTTTCCCGCCATCAACCCCATCTTGTTTCAGTGGGGTCCGCTGGCGATTCGTTGGTACGCGCTCGCCTATATCGCCGGGCTGATCGCCGGCTGGGCGCTGATCCGGCGCTACGTCGTCGACGAAAGTCTGTGGGGCGGCGCGCCCCGGCCGAGCCGCGATAGCGTCGACGATCTGCTGGTCTATTGCGCGATCGGCGTGATCGTCGGCGGGCGGCTCGGCAACGTGCTGTTCTACGACCCGCGCTACTATTTCGTTCATCCGCTCGAGATCTTCGAGGTGTGGCGCGGCGGCATGGCGTTTCATGGCGGCTTGATCGGCGCGGCGATCGGCACCGCATGGTTCGCGCGCCGTCAGCGGACGCCGGTCCTCACCGCGTTCGACCTGATCGCGCTGGCCGCGCCGATCGGCATCTTCCTCGGCCGGCTCGCCAACTTCATCAAGCCGGAGCTGTGGGGCCGCCCGACCGACGTCGCCTGGGCGATGATCTTTCCCGGCGCCGACGGGCTGCCGCGCCACCCCAGCCAGATCTACGAGGCGCTGCTCGAAGGGCTGGCGCTGTTCGTCGTTCTGTCGTTCGCCGCGCGCCTTGGCGCGTTGCGCCGACCCGGCCTCGCCGCCGGCCTGTTCGGCGCGCTCTACGCCGTCGCGCGAAGTTTCTGCGAGCTCTACCGCGAGCCCGACCCGCGCGTCGAAAATCTCGGCGGCGGCCTGACCATGGGCATGGCGCTCTCGGCGCCGCTCTTGGCGGTCGGCCTCGGCCTCGTCGCCTGGAGCCTGCTGAGCCCTGCCCGGAGGAATTCATGAGCGCCCTCGGGGACCTGATCAAGACGACGATCGCCAGCGACGGCCCGATCACCGTCGAACGTTTCATGGAGCTCGCGCTCGCCCATCCCGAGCACGGGTATTACATGAAGCGCGACCCGTTCGGCGCGCAGGGCGACTTCACCACCGCCCCCGAGATCTCGCAGATGTTCGGCGAGCTCCTCGGACTATGGGCGGCGGAGGTGTGGACGTCGATGGCGCGGCCGAATCCGGTTCGCGTGATCGAGCTCGGGCCGGGACGCGGGACGTTGATGAGCGACGCCTTGCGCGCCGCGCGCATCGCGCCGGAGTTTCGCGCCGCCATCGACGTGACGCTCGTCGAGGCGAGCCCGACGCTCGCCAACATCCAATATGAGGCGCTGTTGACCAGCGGCGCGCCGATCTCCTGGTGCGCGACCCTCGGCGAAGCGCCGGAAGGCCCGGCGATCGTCCTCGCCAACGAGTTTCTCGACGCGCTGCCGGTCCGCCAGTTCGCGCGTGCGAGCGGCGGCTGGCGAGAGCGGACGGTGCGCCTCGACGAATCCGGCCGCCTGGCGTTCGGGCTCTCCGCCGGAGCGGAGCCCGACATCAAGGCCGACGCCGAGGACGGCGCGATCTTGGAGGTCAACGCCGTCGGCCATCGGCTGATGTTCGAGCTGGGCGGCCGGCTCGCCAAGCAGGGCGGCGCGGCGCTGTTCATCGACTACGGCCACGCCGTGACCGGGTTCGGCGACACCCTTCAGGCGATGCGCGCGCACCGCTTCGTCGAGCCGCTCGACGAGCCGGGCGACGCGGACCTCACCGCCCACGTCGACTTCGCCGCGATGGCGCGCAGCGCGCGCGCGGCCGGCGCGGCGGTGTTCGGCCCGATCGACCAGGGCGATTTCTTGCGCGCGCTCGGCCTCGATCTGCGCGCGCGCACGCTCGCCGAACGCGCGCCGCCCGAACGCGCCGACGAGTTCGAGGCGGCGCGCCGCCGCCTCGCCGGCAAGGGGCCGGGCGAGATGGGGGCGCTGTTCAAGGCGATGGTGGTCGCCAACCGCGCCCTGCCGCCGCCGCCCGGTTTCCAACCGCCTCCGGCCAGGTCGGCGTGAGCGCAGCCGAAAGCCTCTCGAACGCGGCGCTCAGGCTGCCCGGCGTCGCCCACGCCTTTTTCACCCGTCGCGGCGGGGTGTCGACCGGCGTCTACGCCTCGCTCAACGGCGGCGTCGGCTCGCAGGACGAGCCGAGCCGCGTGCGGACCAACCGCGCCCGCATGGCCGCGGCGCTCGGCGTGGCCGCCGACCGGCTGACGATCCCCTACCAGGTCCACTCGCCCGACGTCTTGGCCATAACCGAGCCGTTCGCCCCCGACGCCCGGCCGCGCTGCGACGCGCTGGTGACGACGACGCCCGGCCTCGCCCTCGGCGTAACCGGCGCCGACTGCGGCATGATCCTGTTGGCCGACGCCGGCGCGCGCGTCGTCGGCGCGGCGCACGCGGGGTGGAAGGGCGCGCTCGCCGGCGTGGTCGAGGCGACGGTCGCGGCGATGGCGCGTCTCGGCGCCGACCCCAGCCGCATCGCCGCCGCGCTCGGCCCCTGCATCGCGCAAGAATCATACGAGGTCGGGCCGGAGTTCGTCGCCGCCTTCGCCGCCGCCGACCCCGACTCGGCGCGCTATTTCGCGCCCGGCGCGCGCGAAAAGCGGGCGATGTTCGATCTGCCCGGCTATATCGCCCTGCGCGCTCGGCGCGCCGGCGTCGGCCGTTTCGACGACCTCGGCCTCGACACTTACGCCGACGCGGAGCGCTTCTTCAGCTATCGTCGCGCCAGGCGCCGCGCCGAACCCGACTACGGCCGCCTGGTGGCCGCCATCGCGCTCGCCTGACGACTTGAAGCGGCGCGCGAGGATGTGCGCCTAAATCCTTGTCCGATCGACTCGATCCGCCTTCATCGCGGCGCGCCGGTTGACATCGCCGGCGCCGCCGGTCCATTGCGGCGATGGACGCGTCGGCGCCGGCGAGGGTTTCGATCGCGCCGCCGCCGGCGGCGGCGAAAGGACCGCGATGTTCGCCCAGGCTTCGGCGCTACGTTTGTCCCGGCTCGGCATCCATTACGGGTGGGCGGTGGTCGCCCTGACCTTCCTCGCCAGCCTGACGACCGCCGGCGCGATCAGCCTGCCGGCGACGCTCATCCTGCCGCTCGCCAACGAGTTCGGCTGGACCACGGAGCAGATTTCCGGCGCGCTGGCGCTGCGCCTGCTCGTCTACGGGCTGACGGCGCCGTTCGCCGCCGCGCTGATCGACCGCTTCGGCCTACGCCGCACGATCGTCGCGGCGATGGCGCTGACGGCCGCCGGCGCCCTGCTCACGCTGCGGATCAACGCGCTCTGGCAACTCACTCTGTTCTGGGGCGTTTTTGTCGGCTTCGGCGCCGGACTGACGGCGCTGTCGATGACCGCGGCAGCGGCGACGCGCTGGTTCGTAAGCCGGCGCGGGCTCGCCGTCGGCGTGCTTGCCGCCAGCGCGGCGGCGGGCCAGCTCGTCTTCCTGCCGCTCGCCGCCTGGCTCGCTGAGCGCTACGGCTGGCGCGCCGCCTTGGCGCCGCCGCTGGTCGGCGTGGCGATCGCCGGCGTCCTCGCCCTCTTGTTCATGGCCGATCGCCCCGCCGACGTCGGGCAGACGGCGCTCGGCGAAAGCGACAAGCCCGAGCCCGCCGAGGCGCCGACGCCGAGGAGCGCCTTGGCGGCGCTGGCCGAGATTTCCGGCAGTGGCGCCTTCTGGATTCTCGCCGCGACCTTCTTCATCTGCGGGCTCAGCACCAACGGCCTCATCCAGACCCACTTCGTCGCCTTCTGCGCCGACTTCGACGTCGGCGCGATCGCGGCCGCTTCTTCGCTGGCGGCGATGGGCGCGCTCGACTTCGTCGGCGCGATCGGCTCGGGATGGCTCGCCGACCGCTACGACAACCGCGCGCTGCTGTTCGTCTATTACGGGCTGCGCGGCCTGTCGCTGCTCTATCTGCCGGGCTCGACCATCTCGATCTTTGGGCTCACGGCGTTCACGGCGTTCTACGGCCTCGACTGGGTCGCCACCGTGCCGCCGACCGTGCGCCTCACCGCGAGCGCGTTCGGCCGCGAGCGCGCCGGCTCGGCCTTCGGCTGGATCTACGCCGCGCACATGCTCGGCGCGGCCGTCGCCGCCTACGGCGCCGGCTATTCGCGCAGCGTGCTGCAGAGCTACCTGCCGGCGTTCTACGCCGCCGGCGCGCTGTGCCTCGTCGCCGCGTCGCTGGCATGGCTGATCGAGAAGCGGCCGGCGGCCGCCGGAGCGCCGGCGCGGGCGGCGCCGTGAGGGCGAGCGCCGCGGCGCCGGAGCGCGGCGAATCCACCTTCTGGTTGAGCCGCAATCCGGCTATTCTGGCGCCGAGGGGCGGCCAGCCGCCAGGAAGTTCGGTTGAGGCCGGCGTCATGGAAACGACACGGACAGAACTCTAAAGAGAGACACTGACGTCACAAGCCAGTCAATACGAAGAACGACCCCGTAGAGGAAACCGCAATGCCCAATTTCGGTAACCCGTTCAGCACGTTGAAACACGACCGTTTGCTGACTCACGCGGAATTGGTGCGATCCATCCGCTTCATGGTCGCCGCGGAATACGAGGCGGTGCAATTGTATGAGCAGCTCGCCGAATCGACCGACAACGCCCTGGCCCAGAAGGTCCTGCGCGACATCGCCGGCGAGGAAAAGGTTCACGCCGGCGAATTCATCCGTCTGCTGAAGGAGCTGCAGCCGGACGAGGAAGCCTTCTATCAGCAGGGCGCCCAGGAGATCGAACAGGAGTTTCTCGGCAAGGTCGCCGTCTCCGCGCCCGCCGCCAGCGGTCTGGGCGTCGGCGGGCTCAAGAAGAAATCTTGAAAGAGGATCCGCCAAATGAACTTTTTCCGTAGGGAGCTCGCCCCCATCGGCCCGTCGGCCTGGAATGAAATCGACGCTGTGGCGAAGCGGGCGCTTTCGGCCAACTTGTCGGGCCGCCAGTTCATCGCCATCGACGGGCCGCATGGGCTCGATTACGCCAGCGTGCCGCTCGGTCGCCTGTCGCTGCCGGAAGGGCAGAACCCCGCGGAGGTGGCTTACGGCGTCCATCAGACGCTGCCGCTGACCGAGGCGCGCGTCTATTTCACCCTGAAGACATGGGAGCTCGACAACCTCGATCGCGGCGCCAAAGACATTCAGTTGAACGCGGTGGTCGAGGCCGCCCGCAAGATCGCCGCCTTCGAGGACAAGGCGGTGTTCGACGGCTTCGCGCCGGCGGGCGTCGTCGGCCTCAAGCAGGCGTTGGCCGGGCCGCCGATCCCGATCTCGCTCGACGAGACGGCGCTGGTCGAGGCGGTGGCGGAGGCGCAGGGCCGTCTCTTGAAGGCAGGCGTGGAAGGCGGCGTCGATCTGGTGGTCTCGCCGCCCTTGTGGAAGTTCCTCGCCCATAGCGTCCCCGGCGGCGCGCTGCGCTCGCTGGTCGAAAAGCGGATCGGCGGCCGCGTCGTGCTTTCCGACTGGGTGAACGGCGCCCTTCTCGCCGCCAACCGCGGCGGCGACCTGGAGCTGACTGTGGGCCAGGACTTCGCCATCGGCTATCACAGCCACACCGCCACCGAGATCCGGCTGTTCCTGACGGAGTCGTTCACCTTCCGGGTGATCGCGCCCGAGGCGCTGGTCGGCTTCGCGCTGAGCGCGGCGTAAGCGACGCCCGTTTCCCGCCCGCGTCCGACCGGTTGGGTCGAAGGCGCGGGACGCGGCGGATCAAGGCGGGACGCGCCAGAGCATTCCGCGTTTAGGCCGACGCGCGCGTCTCCCTCTCCCCGCCTTGGCGGCTACGGAATTCACACAAGTCTGTGCAGACGGGCGGGGGCCGCATCGATGCGACGCCGTCAACCGGCTTCGCCGGTCCTCCGCTCCGCTCCGGCCGCTCCGCGGTGACAACGTCGCATCGACGTGGCGATGGCTCGCCAAGGTCTTCGACGGATAAATCCGGCCCGATCGGGCCGGATTTATCCGTCGAAGACCTTGGTTGCGAAAGGCCTGAACCGCGCGCAGAGGTCAATGGCGGCCGAAGGCCGCCCGCCGTAGCCCGTCGAAAGACGGGCGTCTTCGACGCCCTATGGCGGGCGCGAAGCGCCATTGACGCCGAGCACGGTTCAGGCATTCGCCGGACCCGTCAAGTTGAGATGTGTGCATTCGATAGCCGCCCTGGCGGGGAGAAGCGACAACGCGCCGCCGCTTCGGCCTCAATGCTGAGCGCCTTACCGATTCGAATCTCTTTCTCGGCCCCCAGCGGGAGCGGGCTCGCCCCGACGCGGACAGGCGATTGACTGGGCGAGAAAAGTCATCTCAGCTCAGCGCGTCGATCGGCTTGCCGTCGCAACGCCGATTTGCGGGCGGACCGCGGCAAATTCCTGATCGCTCCGACCCGCGGCGCCGCCTGAGAGTTCCATGTCCGAAGCAGAGCCGACGCCAGCCGAGCGGATCGAGCGACTGGAGGAGCAGATCGACGAGCTTCAGGAGGCGATTCAACGCAGCCGCAGGCTGGTCGCTGCGGGACGCGGGTGCCTCCTAGCCGGCGCGGCTTTGCTTATCTGCCTGATGCTTGGCCTCGCGACCTTCACGCCGGTCCGGATGGTCGTCGGGATAATTGTCGCGCTTGGCGGGCTGGTGCTGATGGGCAGCAGCGTCGGCAGCACCAAGCAGTTGGAGCTTTTCCTGAAGCTGACGGAGGAGGAAAGGAAGGCGGCGATCGACGCCCTGGAGCTGGTCGAGCTCGCAGATGAGAACCGCTGATTTCGCTTCGGATTTGAGGGGTCGGCGCCACGCGTCGCCGCCCCGAGGCGACGACCGCAATCGACCTTGGGCCGCCCATACGCCAACCGCGTCCAAACGACCGGATTTGGCCGTGAGCGGACTGGCGGCTTTCGGCAATCAAGAGCGGTAAGCGGTCATTCGTGCGAGGGGACCGCCAGCAGGTCGTCGCGCGCCAAAATCGGCCGTTCGCAAGAGGCCCCCACGGTGAGCGAATCGACCGGACGTTTCCGACAACCTGGGGGGCGAAGAGAGGCGACGACAGAGCGAGACCGCGCCCGCGTCGCTCAAGTCCTCGCGGACCGGCATGGCGCGACGCGCAAATTGCGACGCGCGATCGGGGCTGAAAGAGCCCTACGGCGTGTTCGCAGGCGCGATCGGGTCGGGAAGCGGCGGATCACTCGCGCAGATCGGCGCGAGGTCGGTCAGCCCATAGTCGCGCGCGACGTCGGTGAGGTTGCGGTCGGACAGCCAAGCGCAGGCGATGTGGAAGACGTCTCCGGTCGGAATGAGAGAAATGTCCCAAACGTGCACCGCGTAGCCGTCGAAACCGATGAGTAAGCGCGCGCCGTCGGGCGAGAACGTGGCGCTGTCGCCGTTGCTCTCGAACACGACGATGGGTTGTCCCGTCGCCGCGTCCCAGACGCGCGCCGTATTGTCGTCCGAAGCGGTGACGAGGCGGGCGCCGTCGGGCGAGAACGCGGCGCTCTTAACCCAATGCTCGTGCCCCTTGAGCACCGCGATCGTAACGCCCGTCACCGCGTCCCAGACGCGCGCCGTATTATCGTACGAAGCGGTGACGACACGCGCGCCGTCAGGCGAGAACGCGGCGCTCCAGACCTGATGCTGGTGGCCCTTGAGCACGGCAATCGCTTGGCCCGTCGCGGCGTCCCAGACGCGCGCCGTCCCGTCGATGGACGCCGTGACCACGCGCGCGCCGTCGGGCGAAAATGCGGCGCTATTGACCGGACCGTCGTGCCCCTTGAGCACCGCGATCGTTCGGCCCGTCGCCGCGTCCCAAACGCGCGCCGTACCCTCACCGGATGCGGTGACCACCCGAGCGCCGTCGGGCGAGAGCGCGGCGCTGAAAACCCCAATGTCGTGCCCCCCGAGGATCGCGATCGATCGGCCCTTCGCCGCCTCCCATATACGCGCCGTTTTGTCGTCCGACACGGTGACGACGCGGGTGCCGTCAGACGAGAACGTGGCGGTCCTGACCGCGCCTTCGTGCCCTTTGAGCACGGCGATTTGTCGACCAGTCATTGCGTCCCAAACACGCGCGGTATGGTCGTCCGAGGCGGTGACGATACGTTTGCCGTCGGGTGAGAACGCGGCGCTCCAGACCATCCCTTCGTGCCCCTTGAGGATTGCCGTCGTCTGACCGGTCGTCGTGTCCCATATACGCGCCGTTTTGTCGTCCGACGCGGTGACCGCGCGCGCCCCACTGGGCGAAAAGGCCGCGCTGTTGATGCTGCCGGTGTGGCCGTCGAGCGCTGTGATCAATTGAACCGTCGCCGCGTCCCACACGCGCGCTGTATGGTCCTCGGATGCGGTGACCACCCGAGCGCCGTCGGGCGAGAACGCGGCGCTGTGGACTGCATCGTCGTGGCCTTTGAAAACAGCGATCCTTTCGCCTGTCGCTGCGTCCCAAAGACGCGCCGTTTGGTCGTCGGAGGCGGTGACGACGCGCGCGCCGTCAGGCGAAAACGCGGCGCCGTTGATTTTAGCTTTGTGCCCATTGAGCGTGGCGATCAGTCGTCCTCCCGCCGTGTCCCAGACGCGCGCCGTTTCGCCGCTGAAGGCGACCAACCGCTTGCCGTCGAGCGACAACGCGCCGCCCGCGCCCTCAATCCCGAAAACGAGAATCGATTGGCCCGTCGCCGCGTCCCAGACGCCCGCCGTTCCACTCTCGGACGTCGTGACCACCCGCGCGCCATCTGGGGAAAACCAGGCTCCATCGAGTCCATTTTCGCCCTTGAGCACTGCGATCGTTCGGCCTGTCGTCGCGTCCCAGACGCGCGCCGTATTGTC